>NZ_JAUFQR010000001.1:2155483-2463409 GCF_030409875.1 Chryseobacterium tructae
TTCTCTTATAGCTGTACGCCACCAAAATGGCTACTCCCATAGTAAGCACTGTTATCATTGAAATCGTTTCAATAGAGATTCCACTTTTCATCTGTGTGTTTTCTTTTTCACAAGAATAAAAGAATAATACTGTCAATAATAGACAGCTCGATAGTAATTTTCTAATCATAATTGCATTTGTTTGGTTATTAATGTTTTATAATCAAAAAGTATACCGATTTTATAGACTATATGAAGAGTGGCTTTTAGTGTGTGCGAGACCTAATTTTCATTTATTTTTCTTGAGATTTTATCAATGACTGTTTGGTGCTGGAAATAATCAACAATAGTGAGAATAACAAAAAATAAGCTGGGTACAACAAGTTCTAAGATCCAATGTTGAACAAGAAAGTAGAAAATAAGAAAAAGGATACCGGCATAGACCAGGTTAAATAGGATAGGATAGAAGGCTTCTACCTTATAGGTTAATGTTTTTGCACTTTCATTGTAGATAAAGTGTTCTTTGCCGGGCGATAGTATCAGAGGAGATCTTTTTGAAAAATCAAGCTTAATAAGACTGTCTTTTCCTGTAATTATATTATCATGAATATGTATGTCGTTCACTTCTCTTTCGATGAAAGAATCATGTACAGCATCAATGACGTTTTTTGAGGTTTTTTCCCTCTTTATTTTTGTTTTAAATGTATAGAACATACTCGTTATTCTTTACTCTTATCATGGTTTCCTTCGTTCCAGTAATAGCTGTCAGGATACATTCTTGCTCCAAATACTGCGGTTCCGACACGTACAATAGTTGATCCTTCTTCTATAGCTGTTTCAAGATCTCCACTCATTCCCATCGATAATTCATTCATTTCTACATTAGGAATATTTTCTTGTATGATTTCCTGTTGCAGATTTTTGAGGATTTTAAAGCATGGTCTTACCTTTTCTGTTTCTGCACTGAATAATCCAATAGTCATTAACCCTTTTATTTTCAGAGTAGAGAATTCGGTAACTTTTCTGATAAGTTCAATGGCTTCATTGGGTTCAATTCCAAATTTACTTTCCTCATTAGAGGTGTTTACCTGAATTAAAACATCAATCGTCCTGTTTTCTGCTAAAAGTCTTTGATGCAATTTTTCAGCCAGCTCTAAACGATCGAGTGATTGAACACAGCTCACTTCATATTTCAGAATATCTTTGATTTTATTGGTTTGAAGATGTCCAATAAAGTGATTAGTATGAGGTATTTCTTTCAGGTCTTCGTATTTCTCCTTCAGTTCCTGAACTTTATTTTCTGCAATTAAGGTCTGTCCGTTTTCCAGAGCGATCTTAATACGGTCTGCAGAAACCGTTTTGGTTGCGAGCAAAAGTTTTACTTCATCAGAATTCCTGCCCGCTTTTTCACAGGCATTTAAGATTCTTGTGTTGATGATTTTCAGATTGTGAAGGATGTCTTCTTTCATGATGGAGAGGTTTCTTTGGCTTCCAGTTTTTTTATTAAAGTTGTTTTTACAGCGGTTAAAGCATGGTCTTTAGCTTCTGCAAAAGAAATGGAGTATTTTCGTTCAATTGCTCTCATATCTTCCGGAAATTGGGTGAGCAGTCTGTCGTAGAAGGTATCCAGAAACTCAGTTGAAGGCATCTCATAATTGATTCTAAGCTGAAAACGTCTCAGTAAGGCAGTGTCAATAATCTCGGGATGATTAGTGGCACAAAGTAAAAGGGCATTTTCAGGATAATAATCAATGAGTTGGAGGAGGGTATTAACAAGTCTTCTCATTTCACCAACATCTTTATCATCATTGCCTCTCGCTTTTCCGATCTGATCCAGCTCATCAAGGAAAAGGACGGATCTTTCTCTGGCTGCTTTATCAAAAATCATTTTAATATTCTGGGAGGTTTCCCCGATTCTTGAAGAAATAATATTGCTTAAGTTTAAAATGATAATATTTTTTCCAAGGGCGTTGGCTATGGCTTTTGCGGTCATTGTTTTTCCACATCCCGAGCTTCCCTGAAGAAGAATTTTATGATTTACCGGAAGTCCGTATTCCTGCAGTTCTTTGCTATAGGTATGTTCCTTAATAAGCTGTACAAGCTGTTCTCTGTTGTCTTTGTTGAGAAATACATCGTTCAGGCTTATCTGTTCTTTATCTTGAATAATGAGGTTGTACAGATTCATGATGTCAATTAAATCGATTCTTAATTCTAACAAAGATAAGGCTTTATTAGATGGTGTTGAGCATCCTGATTGAGAATAAATGGCTAGTCCAGAGATCTGTCAATAAAAAATAAATCCGAACTCACGCTCGGATTTATCATTGGATATTAAAATTTGTTATGAAACTAAGATCTTTTTGTTTATGTTTTTAGGCCCTTTTACCTCATTGGTAAAAGAGCAATCTGATTCCTCAGAGTAAAAACATAAAACAATATAATTAGTATAGTTTTGCTATAGACTTATTTATTTTAGTGATTAGTTTCTTTCTCTTCTTACTGTCATGAAATATGATGAGAATACTACTAAACATGTTGCGATACCGATATAAGTTACCATTTTGTATTATTTTTAATTATTTGACTTTTTTTTATCAATCTTTCAATTGCAATATTACAGCTTTCAAATCACGTGCCAAAGTAAATCACTATGATGTATATCAGTGTGTTATGGGTGTTTTATTTAAATTTTAAGAGATTTTTTGTTTACATTCTGTTAATGTGTTATTGTGAATTTATTAATATATTTATTGTTCCGACTTTAAAAAAATGTGAAAATGTTAACCGTTTGCAGACTTATATATTAGACTTGACAAAACAAACAATAAGTAATGTGATGCATAGTATTGTTGTAAAATGATTTTTTGACGCGTAAAATTTCCATGAGAAAGCAATTTCTATGTTAAGAAAATTTATTTTTATCGCTAATTTTTATGTTGAATATTTTTGTCAGCCGTTAGATTTTATGACACCTTGTTATGTCAGACTTGTCAATGTATGGTTGGTTTGTCAGTCTGATAGGATTTGAATATGATCTAAATACAGAAGTTATGAGAGTGTTTTTTGGGAACAGGAGGTAGGTTTTGTTATTTTTGCATAAATAATACATTATGGGACGCAGTTATCTTTTTTTGGCTTTAGCTATTGTATTTGAAATCATAGCCACTACCTTTTTGAAGAAATCAGAGGAGTTTTCTAAACTATTACCCTCTGCAATTACTGTAATAGGATATGCCTGTGCCTTTTATTTTTTAAGTCTGAGCCTTCGACAGATTCCGGTGGGTGTTACGTATGCGATCTGGTCTGGAGTAGGAATTGTTTTTATTACCATAATCGGGGTTATTGCATTTAAACAGGTTCCTGATCTGCCTGCCATGATCGGTATAGCATTGATTATTATTGGAGTAATTGTAATCAATGTGTTTTCAAAGATGGGAACCCATTAGTATTTGATTGAATTATAGCTCTCATTTTAAGAGCTGTATGCTGGATTGAAAAAACTGAAACAAAAAAATCCTGTCATAAAAAATTTCTAAGCTATTTTCAATAATAAAATTAGTGTGATGACCGATGCTGGTTACGGTATCTTCTTCTACAAACACAAACCAAATTTCAGAAAGTCCATATCTTCTTTTGAATTCTTCGGAAGTATTGCAGTCTAGAAAAGATGAATGTTTCAAATCATAGAAAAAGATTCCTTTCTTTGTTCCGTTGTGTTCTATGATATTAAGAGAATGCTGGATATAGTTCAGAATTGTAATATTCTGGTCAAAACATTCTATAAAGTGATGAAGATCGATAAGTTGTATTACTTTTTCCTCTTGTTGGGATTCTGTCATAAAAAAACACTCCGATGTAATTTCTTCGGTTAATTCCTGAAAAACTGCTAATTCCATATACATTGATTAAACGCTGCAAAGAAAAGAAGAATCAGACTGCGTACATTTCTTTTTATACGAAACCGTCGGTATTTTATACGAAATCCAATCATGGAGAGAAGATATAATTGGTATAATAAAATGTGGGTTTTGTATAATAATATAGGGATAAGCTAGAGGATTACCTATTTTTGTATTGAGATATAAACCCGGGAATATGAAATACAGGTTATGGCAATTTAAAGAGACGCTTGCAATGGACTTTCTGGTGGAAGAACGTTACCAATTTGCCAGACACCTGTTGTTTCTTATCTCATTTTTTCTTTGGCTGTATAGTGGCAGATTCTGGCAGTCATTTTCAGGAATGCATCAGCTGTATGTACTGGTCTTTGTATACTCAATACTGATTACCATGATCTATATTAATATTTATATTCTGGTACCGAGACTTTTCTTTACAACAAGATATATTGCCTATTTAGTTCTTCTTATCATTATGGGAGTAATAGGGATTAATATTATAGGATTGGGTTTCAGATCGGTTTTTGCCGATTTCAGAGTTGGAAATATTCACAGAGAGACTGAAAAAGGAAGTGTTTATGAAGGCGTATTGATGTGTATTCCTATTATTTTTACCACCACCACAGTAAAGTTATTACAGAAATGGATTAAGGATAATCAAAGAATCAATGAGTTGAGTAATCTGACCATGCAAATGGAACTGAATGAGCTCAGAAATCAGATCAATCCTCATTTTCTCTTCAATATGCTGAACAATGTAAAAGCACTCATCAGAACAGATCCTGCAAAAGCCTCTGTGGTGATTGTTAAGCTTTCAGAGTTTCTCAGATATCAGCTTTATGAAAACAGTGCTGAAAAAACTTTATTAACTTCAGAAATTGATTTTCTGTCCAATTTTTTAAACCTTGAAAAGATAAGACGTGAAAATTTTACCTTTGATATTCAGGCAAAAGCAGACAACAGAACGATACATACAATCTTTATTCCACCAAACCTGTTTACTACTTTTGTAGAAAATGCGGTAAAACATAGTGTTGACATTAGTGGTAAAGAATCTTATGTGAAAATAAATATTGGAATTGAAGGGCAGAAGCTTTATTTTAAATGTATCAATTCCCGGGATCCTGATTATATTATTTCAGATACAAAGAATAGTGGGTTGGGCTTAGCTAATATTACCAGAAGATTAGAACTGCTTTATACCGACACTTTTGACCTGAAAATACATTCGGAACCTAAAGAATATATTGTCTATTTAAAAATTCCTGTATAATGAATTGTATTATAGTTGATGATGAACCCTTAGCAAGAGGAGAAATGCGTTCGCTTATCAATGAAACTTCAAAGATTGATATTCTGGGTGAGTTTTCCAATGCTCCTTCTGCACTGGATTTTCTTAAAGATAATGAGGTAGATGTTATTTTTCTTGATATTGAAATGCCAATGGTTACAGGTCTGGAATTTGCAGAAATGCTTCCCAAAAGATCACTGATTATCTTTACCACCGCCTATTCCCAATATGCCTTGAAAAGTTATGAATTGGAAGCTGTAGATTACCTTCTGAAACCGATTGACTCGCAAAGACTTGAAAAAGCCATCAATAAAGCTATATTATATACTGAACTGCTCTCTAATGATACAATAAAGAATACTGTGGAATCCAATACCACTGATTTTTTATTTATTAAAGCCGACAGGAGATTTTACAAAATATGGTTTTCCAATATTAAATTTATAGAAGGATTGAAAGATTATGTTGTCATTCATACCCAACAGCAAAAGCTTATTACCGCAATGAATCTTAAAACCATTCATCAGAAAGTTTCGGGAGAGAACTTTATTCGCGTGAGTAAATCATACGTTGTAAATGCAGATTATATCGATTCATTTGACAATCATAATGTCTATATCGAAGAAGCAGAGATTCCAATTGGAGAGGTGTATAAGGCTGAATTTTTCACAAAATACACAGATGGACTTTTAGGGGCGGATTAGTTGATTGATTAAGAATAAAGAATAAAGAATAAAGAATAAAGAATAAAGAATAAAGAATAAAGAATAAAGAATAAAGAGTAAAATTGTTATTAAGCTCTAATCATACATTTCTGTAGCTATAGAAAGTTTCATATAATATTACCTTTGTATCTTACCCAATCTTGTCATCCTGTAAGGATCTCACCCAATACATTTTTTTGGTAAGTACTTGTTATCCATTCATCTGTTAACATCAATAGGAGGGGGCTTTAGCCCACTCAAAAAATAAGAAAAAAAATCATCCGGCTTTAGCCGAAACGTATCATTCTGTAGGAATCTCAATAGAGTATAAAATACAACATCAGATTCCTACAGAAAGGCAAATACAGTTATACTACCTTTTTTGCCCAACAAAACGAATTACAGAACCTGTTCCGTTGTGAAATAAGCCTTCTTTAAGTTCCACTTCGGTTTCCTGAAGTTCGATGATTGAATAGTGAGGGAAATCTGCTTTAATTTCCTCAATAGAAAATAAATCCCTTATGTCTTTGGGGCCGCCTACTTTTTCATTTTTTGTGACATATTCAAGATGGTTTTTACTGAAAGCTTCAAAAATAATAAACCCGCCTTTACGAAGATATTGATCCAGCATTTGATGAATAGATGATTTAATATCTCCCGGAAAATGGGCGTAGATAAGAGCGATCACATCAAATTGTTGTTCATGGTAACCTAAATTTTGCAGTTCTCCAACCTGATAATCAATATTGACGTTATTTTGTGCTGCCAGCTTTAACGCTTTTTGTCTGCCTTGGTCACTGATGTCAAATGCTGAAGCTTTCCAGCCTTGTAATGCTGCATAAACGGAATTTCGCCCTTCACCATCAGCAGGAAACAGAATTTCACCGGGGTTCAATTTTTTAAGTTGTTCTTCCAAATACATATTAGGTGTTGTACCATATACAAATTCTTCATGGGTATACCTTTCGTTCCACTTATCAAGCCATGTATTGTCTTTCATTTTTAATAGTTTAAGTTTTCCCAAATGTAGGATCTTTTCACCTGTATTGACCAATGGAAAAAACTTTGATACTAATAGATTTTTTGAATGATAATGTGTGCTTAATAAATATCTAAATACTATTCCATACAATTAAAATTTGGAGTAATTTTGAAAAATGATGAATTTAAACCAGATTTTCACCAATCAACGTACAGGAAATAATCCAAATACTAAGGCTTCAAGAACTGATTTTCAAAGAGATTTCGACCGAATTATCTTCTCTTCTGCCTTCAGAAGACTACAAAATAAGACCCAGGTTTTTCCTCTTCCCGGAAGTGTTTTTGTACACAACAGACTTACGCATTCCTTAGAAGTATCCTCTGTGGGAAGAAGTTTAGGAAGTATTATTGGTGAATTCATTGCTGAGGACTATAAAAATGAACTTACTGAAGATTCAAAGAATTTTTATCTATATAATTTAGGAAATGTAATCGCAGCAGCATGTCTTTGTCATGATGTGGGGAATCCGGCTTTCGGACATTCCGGAGAAGATGCTATTGCAAGTTATTTTGAAAGAAATGAAAAAGACCTGAAATCAAAATTCAACGAAAAAGAATGGGCAGATCTGGTAAATTTTGAAGGAAATGCTAATGCTATCAGAGTCTTGGCTCAACAGCAACAGGGAAAAGATGCGGGAGGTATTCAGCTTACATTTTCTACATTGGCCAGTATTGCCAAATACCCATGTGAAGCGGTAGCCAAGAAAAAGGGAATCATCCACCGTAAAAAATTCGGTTTTTTTCAAAATGAAAAAGATATATTCCTTGAAATTGCTAAAGGAACACACTTGATTTCTGAATGTGAAGAACCTCATATCTTCAAAAGGCACCCATTTGTATGGTTGGTAGAAGCAGCCGATGATATCTGCTATAACATTATTGATATGGAAGATGCCCACAGATTGGGAATTGTTTCCACAGCAGATTGTAAAAATTTATTTTTTGAACTGGTGAAGTCAGAAACAGATGATGTTCAGAGAATTGAGACAAAATTAAGTTCTATCTCCAATGAGAACGAACAGATTTCTTATTTAAGAGCAAAAGTAATCAATGCCTTAATTAATAAATCGATTGAAATGTACAAATATAACTTTCAAACGATTCTTGAAGGAAATCTTGACAATGGTTTATTGGATATCTATAAAAAAGAAAATAAAGCATTACAAGACATTGCAAGCTTTTCTGTAGAAAAGATTTACAACCATAAAGCGGTTGTAGAGATCGAGAACGCAGGATATAATGTAATGTACGAATTATTGGATCACTTCATTCCTTCCATCCTAAAACCGGATGAGGAGAGAAAATCTTATGATAAAAAAGCCTTGAAATTACTTCCAAGACAATTTGTATATGAAAACGGAACAGATTACCAAAAAGTATTGGGGATCATTGATTTTGTTTCCGGAATGACAGATAATTATGCCACAGATCTTTATAGAAAAATCAAAGGAATTGAAATCGGAATGACAGTATAAGTCTATTACATAGAGACTGGAAGCAGGAAGAAAGGATGCTGGAAGTTACTATTTCACACTTCAATTACTTCCCGCTTCCAGCCTCAAACTTCCCTCCTTATAAATCATCCCTGGTTTAAATATTATTTCTATCTTTATAAGAATCAATATTTAAAAACTAAACTATGGGTATTTTTCTGGCTCCCGTTATTATCTTCGGGCTTATTATTTTATTTGCATCGTTTTTTGTGGTTAAGCAGGAGACGGCAGCAATCATTGAACGTTTTGGAAAATTCCAGGGAGTAAAACATTCAGGGCTTCATCTTAAGCTTCCCATTATAGATCAGATCGCAAAAAGATTAAATCTCAGAATTCAGCAGTTGGATGTCATGATTGATACCAAAACGTTGGATAATGTATTTATCAAAATGAAAATTTCCGTTCAGTATCAGGTTATCAGAGGCCAGGTAGGAGATGCTTATTATCGACTGGAAAATCCTGAAAATCAAATTACTTCATTCGTTTTTGATGTCGTGAGAGCAGAGGTTCCAAAGCTGAAACTGGATGATGTTTTTGTAAGAAAAGATGATGTGGCGATTGCCGTAAAAAGCGAACTTCAGGAAGCAATGAACAGCTATGGATATGATATCATCAAAGCATTGGTAACGGATATTGATCCGGATGAACAGGTAAAGCATGCGATGAACAGAATCAACGCAGCAGAAAGAGAGAAAACCGCAGCAGAATATGAATCTGAAGCTCAACGAATCAGAATTGTAGCTGTTGCAAAGGCAGAAGCCGAATCCAAGAAGCTACAAGGACAAGGGATTGCCGATCAGAGAAGAGAAATTGCAAAAGGACTTGAAGAATCTGTAAGAATGCTGAATAATGTAGAAATTAATTCACATGAAGCATCAGCTCTTATCGTAGTAACACAGCATTATGATACATTACATTCGGTAGGAGCGAGTACCAGAAGTAATCTTGTACTTCTTCCCAATTCACCAACGGCGGCCAGCAGTATGCTGAATGACCTCGTTGTAGCAATGACCACTGCCAATACTGTGGGAGAAGCTAATAAAGGGAAATATCCTGACCCGCCGCAAAAAGAATCGGGATATAAATAAAGAAAGGAAGATGGGAGTTGGAAGAGGGAAGTCATAGTAACCGAAATTAGGGATGAAGCTCTGTTTTAAAGAGTTTTAGACTAACTTTTCTACAATATGATAAAATAGGTAGCCTGTCTGACAGTAACTTCCTACCTCCAGATTCAGGCTTCCTGACTATAAAATAAAAAGGCTTCAGAATTTTCTGAAGCCTTTTTACTTTATTTCTTTGTTTTAGAAACCTGTTCTACCAATGTGTATTTAATGGAAGATGCATCTGCTGGTGGGTTAGCAATTTTTTCTGTTTTTACTTTTAAAACATATTCATACCCTGGTTCGTAGTTGAATCCTTCAATATTGCTGTAGAAATTACTCCAGTTTTCAGAAGCATTTTCTTTTACCTGTAAACACTTCATACGGCCGGCTCCTGCAGAACAATCTACGGTTTGTGCTCCTACAATAAGTGTTTTTTCTCCAGCTGTTGCAGCATCTTTTTTAGTTTTAGACACTTGCTTGATCAATGTGTATTTAATGGAAGAAGCATCTGCTGGTGGATTAGCAATTTTTTCTGTTTTTACTTTTAAAACATATTCATACCCTGGTTCATAAGTAAATCCCTCGATGTTTGTGTAAAAATTAGTCCAGTCTTCTGAAGCTTTTTCTTTTACCTGCAAACATTTCATAGGAGCTACTCCTGTACAGTCTGCTGTTTGTGGCCCTACGATGAATGTTTTTTCATCTGCAGCGGATACTCCTGCTGTCGTTGTACACTGCGTCATTGCGAATAGTGCTAATGCGGGTGCTGCCCCTTTTAGAATTGTTGCTATACTTTTCATAAACTTGATTTTAGACCATTCCTCGCAATTACCATGCCGGAATTTTCTTGAATTAGCGGATTTCAGGGATTGTTTTTTCGTTTTTTAATCATTTAATTTGAGGGCTTCAATTAAAAAAATCATATAAATTCATATTTTAAATATAATGAAATGAGGATGAGAAATATTGGAGCCCAGGAAATTATAAACCTGATCAAAGACCTTGAGTTGAATTCCGTTTCATAGAAATTTGATTGAGAATTTTAAGGTTTATATTTTGCTAAAAAAGATGAGAAAAAATTTGAACTGATGAAAAAATTATGTGTATTAATCTCTGCTTTTTCTATCGCTGCTAATGTATTTGCTCAAAAAGCAGATAATGGATTACAGGGATATTTTGAAGAACAGGGAAATGAGACTTTTTATAAAAGCTTCAATTTTGATGGGAATGGTAAAATAGCGGATGGGTTTAAAAGCAGCTATTACTTTACCAGAAATGATAGCCTGATTGTGATTCCGGATAAAGATGTATTTATTTTTAAAATCAAAAAAGATAAATTAATTGGTATTTCGGATTGGGTTAAAAACGGAATCTGGATTCGGAAAAAAGACAGTACAGAAGTTAACAACAGAGTGAATCCTGCGGAATCACAGAAAAGAGCCGCTTTATTGGCTGGGTATTATGATAAGACAAAGAATATGTCAGGGTTGGATGCTTTGTTTTCAAATGCCAACGATTATACCCGGATTAGCGATGATTTTTGTAATCAGGGATTGGCTAAAGCTTGTCTGAATGCTTTTGGTTTAAAGATGATGGAATATACTCCGGGCTTTTTTGGTGATCTTGAAAAAATTAAAGATAAGAAGCTGAAACCTCATCCGGAGCTGATAGAACTTTCCAAAAAAATGATCAACCTTGGAGAAATGGAAGGGTATAATGTTCTTGGTGCCTATTATCATCTTTTAGGACTTAAGGAAAAGGCTTTTGAAACCTGGAAAGAAGGTGAGAAGCATGGTGATCCCGCTTCTATGCTGTCGATGGGACTTATTGAAGTAGGAGATGAAATAGAAAAGGCTCCGAGAAGCCCAAATATTAAAAAGAAAAAGAAAAAATAATGAAGAAGAAACTGTTGTTTTCATCTGCTTTGGTTTTTAGTGCAATAGTAAGCGCACAGAAACTTAAAAAGGAAGATGTTATAGGATTTTGGAAGCTGAAAGAAGCTGGATTTTATGAAGGGAAGAAGAAGGTGGTGAAAGAGTTTGATAACTGCAGGCTGATGCGTAACTATGCTATAAGGGAGGATGGTTTTGCTGTGTATAATTATATAGAAGGAGCAGTGGGAGATTGTACACCATCAGAACCAAGACTTTCTTTTTGGAAAGTTGTAGACAACAGAATTCAGTTTTATGTTGATGATAAAAATATTCTGGAAGAAGTTGTTGTGACTTTCAATAAAGATAAAACCATGACATTTTCGGACTATAAACCGGTTTTTGTTAAGGTTGACGGAGATGCATTAGCAGAAAAAGTGACGAATACCATTCATTATGATATTCTAGAAAAGCAATATTAGAATGCAGAAAACCATGAATTATGTTACCCTTACTTATCTGCTGAACCTTTTCATATATTCTGTCTATTTTTTTAGTAAAGAGGGGAGTGAGGTCGACTTTTCCAAGGTAGAATATATGCTATCTGGAACTCTTGCTCTTTTTCTGATAGGTGCAGGGTATCTGAATGCAAAAAAGAGAATGACTTACCGATCTGTTCTCTGGGTGTTTTTTGTGAATATTTTGTTGTTTTCTCTATCGGGGGTATTTGATCAGTTTGGAAATAATTTTAATCTTTTTGCAACGGGAAGTGGAGATAGCTTCTTATTTACTCTAGTACTCATTGTCTATAATGGCTATTTATTTCCACTCATTGCAGAATTGGAAAAAAGTGGCTTTTCATTAGTATTGCCAGTATTGCTATCTTTTGTTCTGCCTTCGTTAGGGTATATCATTGGAATGAAACTCCATCCGAATAAAAAGGCTTCCGCAGAAATGTAGTCGTTGTAAATAAAAGCTGAAGTCATTTTAACAGATAAGTAGAAGATGAAAAACGGAAAGAAAGACTGAAAAAATCGCAATTGATGATATCGTCACCCTTGGAAATACAAGCACTCTTTGTCATTCCGGTAGGAATCTGAATTCAATATATAGTAGATCCAAAAGTAAAGAATTGCTGTTATTGATTCTGTGGCTTCTTATCCGGCATGATAAACTTTTGCTTACCGATTAATAGTTCAAAGAAAAGTCTGAAATCCGATATCAGTGACCACAACGGATATTTAAAAGTAGCAGGTTTGTTTCTTTCGATCACTGCATGGCTAAACCAGGCAAATCCATATCCGACGATTGGAATGTACCATAAAAACCTTTCTTTTCCTGAGCTGATAACATAGCCTATTACAACAAATATTAGCAGTGTTCCCATAAAATGAAAAATCCTGGTTCCTGTTTTACGGTGTTCCGTAAGATAAAACTGATAAAATTCACTGTATGTTTTAATTCTTTCAGGCATAGCGGTATTAGTTTGTTGTTTCTCTTGGAGTTACAGCAATAATGCTGCCGATTTTATCATAAAGGGTAAAAAAGAAAAAGGCAAAATAACTTCTTCTGTTATTTTGCCTTTTTTAATGTTTTTATATATTGTTTTAGTTATTCTTTAGCTCTTTTCCTAGCTTACTGTTTTTATAACCGTAGAAGAAGTAAATAAACATTCCGATCAGGAACCACATTCCAAACCAGAACCAGTTCTCATGACTCATCCCGGTAAGCAGGTATAAACAAGAACTTAGCCCTACTAATGGAATAAGAGAAAGATTCTTCATAAAGTAACTCCACATAAGATTAGGTTGATGATAATAAAGAAGAAAATAGAAGCTCTGAATTCCCCATCTTTAGGATCACTCCAGTTCATTAATGTTTGGAAAAATTCCGGCTGCCAGTAATAGAAAACGATCAGTCCACCAATAAAAATAACTGGAAAAATAATTTTACCGTTGATATAAGGAAGGTGGAATCGGCCTTTTATTTTTTCTTTGGCAGGAAGTGTTAACACTCCGGCACAAACCAATACAAATGCGAAGATCGTTCCGATACTCGTAAAGTCAAGGATAAAGGTTTTATCTGTAAATAAGATAGGAATTCCTACTACAATCCCTGTAACGATGGTTGCAAAAGATGGAGTTTTATATTTTGGGTGAATCTTAAGGAATTTCTGTGGCATTAATCCGTCACGGCTCATTGCATACCAGATTCTTGGTTGTCCCATCTGGAAAACCAATAGTACAGTGGTGATGGCAACAATAGCCACAAAAGAAACGACAAGTTCCATCCAGGCTACATTTGCATTCGTTTTTTCAAAGATGAATGAAAGTGGATCTCCCACACCATCAAATTTTCTATAATCTACCATTCCTGTTAATACCAACGTAAGAGCAATATAGATTACGGTACATAATACTAAAGAGATGATCATCCCTTTGGGTAAGGTCTTTTGAGGATCCTTAGTTTCTTCAGAAAGTACACTTAAGGCATCAAAACCAATATAGGCAAAGAAAACCCCTGAGACGGCACTCATAACTCCTGTAAAGCCGTTAGGCATAAAAGATGGAGTTCCTGTTGCAGGACTTATGGGTGTCCAGTTATCAGTATTGATATAAGCAAAACCTACCAGGATTACCAACAGAATTACTCCTAATTTTAAAATAACCAGCGAGTTGTTGAAATTTTTACTTTCCTTTACCCCTACATAACAAAGCCATGTGATTAGCCCATTAATGACCAAAGCAGGAATATCAACGATGAATTTCAGATTTCCAATTAATGGAGCCGATGTCCATGCATTTAAAAGTTCTTTGTTTTCAGAACCGTTTAAGAAAGCCTTTTTGGCTTCTGTATAACTGCAGGTTAAATAATCAGGAATATGCATTCCGAGACGTCCTAAAAAGCTGGTGAAATAGTCAGACCATGAAAAAGCTACGTAAATATTTCCGAAAGAATATTCCATAATTAATGCCCAACCGATGATCCAGGCAATTAATTCCCCAAAACTGGCATAAGCATAGGTATACGCAGATCCTGCTGTGGGAATTCTGCTGGCAAACTCAGCGTAGCATAAAGCGGTAAAACCACAGGCAAAGCCACAAATCAAATAGAGAAGGATCACCCCCGGGCCACCTCTGAAAACGGCTTCTCCCAAACTGCTGAAACTTCCTGCTCCGATAATTGCCGCAATACCAAAAAATACGATGTCCCATACACCTAAAACTCTTAAAAGTCCTGTTGAAGTATCTGTATCCGAATAGACTTTCCTTCTAAAAAGTTGACTCATTCAATAAACTATATTTGATTTGAAAAAAACAAATGTAATGATTTTTTATTTTGATGTTAACAGTCGTTAGTAACATTTAGATAAAAATGCTTAACGAAAAGCGTTTAGTCTTTATAAACAGGTATTTCCACATAGCTGCTATTATACCATTTTATTTCTAGTGGCTCATTCGCATCTTTTATGGTTTCATCACTTACATCTTTACCTGTACCATAATTAATCTGCCAGTAGGGATTTTTACCAACGCCTACAAATAAAATTAATTTGCTTCCTTTTTCAATTTTTCTGCTGGTGAACATTGATTGTTTGATAGGAATCTGCTCTATCTTATTGGGTTGAAGAAGCTGGCGAACCTCGTTATTTTTAGAATAACTGGCTCTTACTGAATGGTCGGATAACATAACACGTTTTCCATCCGGTTGTACCTGATACAGATAAATATTGGTGTCCATATCCTTTTTATTGATAGATACATCGAGTAATCCTGACAGATTTCCACTGATAATGATATCTTTATCAAGAGTTTCACTTTCAAAGTAAACGACATTGTTAACCCTTGCGCTATCTGTTTTGCTTATTTTGCGATAGATATCTTTATCGTCTCTGCTTTTGAAATCAACGACTTGTTTAGTGAAATCCATATTTTCAGGTTTAGTGAAGACTGATGAATTATCTTTTCGATCTTTAAGATAAAACTTAAGAGTAGAAGTGTGCATTCCGTCAAGAGTAGGAACGTGCTTCCAGGTATTGGTGTTCATCACCTGAAAATTAACCCTGTCTTTTAACAGTTCCGGTTTTTTTTCACCTTTAAGAATGTAATCAAACCATGAAAAGGCAAGTTCATCAATGCTTATTCTGGCAACAGGGTCAATAGGATTGCCCTCAACATAGGTTGCACCAAAGCTTTGTGCTCCTCCATGATCATATGGGCCTATAACTAAATAATGATTGGCGTTTTTATTATATTGATGGTGCTTCTTGAAATAGTAAAGGGCTCCAATCTGGTCATCATCATAATATCCTGTAGTTGTCAGGATGGGAATGTTGATCTTGGAGAAATCGCTTTTATAAGGAACCATTTTTTGCCAGTATTGGTCATATCCCGGATGATCTAGCCATCGCTGGAATATTTTACTTGGTTTTCCGCTGATGGTATCTAATGATCTGAATGATTTTCCACTTTTGTACCACGCTGTATTAATAGAATCCCATTTTGTAGCATTGGCAAAGTCTGCTTCATCAGTAAATTTATTGTTTGTAACATATTGTATCCATTGTAGCATGTAGCTCATGAATATGTTATTTCGTGCAGGATAATCTATTCCTATTCCAACAGAAACTTGTGGTACAATCGTTTTCAAAGCCGGATGGAGTTTCTTTACAGCTGCCCATTGGCTAAACCAAGATAACTTCCGCCAATCATTCCTACTTTACCATTACTCCAGGGTTGTTTACTTACCCAATCTATTACTTCATAGATATCCTGAGATTCATATTCAAAAGGATTATTGACATCATTACTGTTTCTTTTACCACGAGTATTGACTACCGCTCCTACATAATTATAAATAGCAGCTCTTTTTCCGAAATATCCATCAAACTGACCCGCGTAAATGTTATTGGTAAGAATGACCGGAAGTGGAGATTTATTTTCTTTTTTTCTGACGATCGTAATGGTTAGGATATTTCCGCTTTTTGTTTTAAGATCTTTGGTTTCAATAATGAAATTCTCCTGATCCTTTGCTGCGGTCACTTGTGGAACATAAGGCTGAATGCTTGAAAATACCTTATAATTGAGATAGATTTTGCAAAGTGCCAGAGCAGAGGCATAGGCTATACTGTCTTTTCCTTTTTGTTTCTCCAGTGAGGTTTTTAAAAGCTTTCTGAAATTATTCACGTTACCATCAACGGCAATACCTACTCTTGGGATTATTTTTTCATCCATGCTTTCATACTTTTTATTAAATGCAGTCTGAAAGGCTTTGGAAAAAGGGATTTTGTTGTCTAACTCATTTAATTTGGCCATGCTGTAAATCTCGTAGACAAGGGATTTGTATCCTGCCATATTATGATCAGCAAATTCCTTTCGGTACTCAGGTAAAGTAGCAATGGAAGCTTTATAGTCTTTAGCAACAACCTGCAGACGGGAAAGATTATCTAGAAAATCTACATTATTCTTAGGTCTGTTCTTCGTGGTTTGAAGTTGGGAAATCACCTGAAAGGCTAGTGTAGGCATTTGTTTTTCCAAAACAACAGAGTCTGTTATCGCTGTTTTGGGGAAGTAAAATTTTTGTGCCTGCATCAGATTGACAAAAATTAATGCTAAAAGTATCTTAAATTTCATGGTGTAGCGTGTTTATGGTATGTTTTTAGCTGCTGTTCAAAAAGTATCAGTTCAAAATATATTTTTGATCATTGTTTACTATAATTGTTTACATTTTTATCAGACGAAAGTAAGAAATTTTATCATGTGATAGTGAAATGTTTTTTCACCCTTGCGAATTCTCTTCTTTACGTATTAAATCTGTTAAAACTTGCTTAAACAATAAGTTTTTAATATTTTCGTTAACTTATTTAGACTAATTTTCTTATATAAAAGAAGAATGAAATCAAAAAAAATACTTTTAGCGGCTGCGGTCATCTACTTCGGAATCTCCGATGCTCAACAGTCCCAATATTTTACACAGAAAGAAAATTATAGATTCAATCTAGCTGAAAATCTTTATCAGACCAAAATATACAACGCCTCCCAATACGAATACGCAAGACAATATTTCTATAATCAGAATTTGTCCCGTTCAAAGAAGGAGGCGGCTCAGTTTTTTGATAATGTGATCGGAGTGATTCTTCAAAAGAATCATGCTGAAGAAGGATTGACAGCTTTTATGAAGGAATATCCTAATTCTGCGTATTTTGCTCAGGCTAATCTTCCTCTAGCAGATTATTATCTGGCGAAAAAAGACTTTGACAAAGCATTGGAAACATTGAAAAAAGTAAACCAATACCAACTGTCAAAAGAAGAGAATACTCAGTATATTCTGAAGTTGGGTTATGCTAAGTTTATGATGGGAGATTCTAAAGGAGCTACAGATGCTCTGGAAGAAGCTTATAAAACAGCTGACCAGTCTCAAAAAGGAGATATTGCTTATATGCTTGGACACCTGTATTACAGCAACAGACAAAATGATAAGGCTTTCCAGTATTTTGATTCTATAAAAGATCAGGATAAATTCTCAAAACTGGTACGTCCTTATTATGTACAGCTGTATTATAATGATAAGAATTATGATAAGGCTATTTCTGAAGGGAATGCATTATTAAACGAAAATATTTCAGAATCTTATAAAGCAGAAGTGCATAAGATCATCGGTGAAAGTTATTTCATGAAGAATGATTATAATGCTGCGTATCCTCATTTGAAAGACTATCTGAATGTACAGCAAAATCCATCTGAAAATGACCTTTATGAGATGGGATTTGTTGCCGCTCAGCTGAAAAAATATGATGAAGCGGTTTCTTATTATAACCAGCTTGTGAACAGTAATTCAGCGTTAGCGCAGAATGCTTATTACCAACTTGGAAATGCTTATTTAGCTGTTGATAAAAAACAGGAAGCTCTTTCCGCATTCCGTTCTTCTTATCAGATGGATTATGATGCGAAAGTGAAAAAACTGGCACACGAGCAGTATGCTAAACTAGGATACGATATCGGAAATCCGTTTGAAAATCCATCTACCGTTCTTCAAAGTTACATCAACGATAACCAGAATGCTTCCAATGCTTCAGAAATGAGATCTTTATTGGTGAAATCATACCTGTATTCCGGAAACTATAAGGAAACTCTGAATGCGATCGACAGATTACAGAGTTCAACTCCTGAAATCAATAAAGTGGATCAGGAAGTGTCTTACTTATTGGGAACAGAAGAGTTCAATAAGGGGAATTATGATGAAGCAGAGAAATATTTCTTAAGAAGCTTAGGATTCAATATCAATAAAGAATTTAACAGCAGAGCTTTATATTGGCTGGCTCAGGTATATTACCAAAAAGGAAACTATCCGTCTGCCATTGTTCGTTACGAAAAGCTTCTGAACGAAAATTTCCCTGAAAAACAACAGCTGCCTTATGATTTAGGGTATGCTTATTTCAAATCTAAAAAATTCGATCAGGCTGCCACTTACTTTAAACAATATCTGGCAAATCCTAAACCGGAATTTAAAAATGATGCAGAACTTCGTCTGGCAGACATTCACTATGCGAATAATGATCTGAATGAAGCAATTGCCATCTACGATAAAAATGCAGACGCTACAGATTATACGGTATATCAGAAAGCAATGGCTTTAGGATTTAAAGGAGATACTCAGGCGAAGATTGCTACTCTGAAAAACTTATTATCGAAATATCCGGATTCTGAGTATTATGATGATGCTCAATACGAGATAGGAACAGCTTATGCGGCTCAGGATGATTATGCGAATTCCAATGATTATTTTGGAAAAGTTATTAAAACATCTTCAGACAAAGACCTGATCGCCAATGCATCTATTTACAGAGCGCAAAATTATATTGATCAGAACCAGGCTGATAAAGCACTTTCTGAACTGAAATCGTTGGGAGATCAGTATAAAAATACGGCATATGCTCAAAAGATCGCTCAGGCAGCAAAACCAATATTCACGAAAAACGGCGATGTTTCAGGATATGAAAGCTTTGCCAGAAATATAGGCGTAAATGTTGATGCCTCTGAAATTGATGAGATCAACTTATCTACCGGAAAACAGAATTTCGCGAAGAAAGATTATAAAAATGCCATTTCTTATTATGAGAAATATCTAACGCAGAATCCAACAGGAGAAGGTCTTTATCAGGCTAAATATGAATTGGGAGAAAGTTATTACCAAACGAATAATACCACAAAAGCTTTACTTGTTTTACAGGAAGTGGCCGGAGTTCAGAATGATTATCAGGATGACGCTCAAACGCGTTTAGCACAGATCTTCATTGCTCAAGGGAATACTGCTGAAGCTAAGAAATATCTTGAAGGGATTAAAAACTCTTCCAATATCAGCATTAAAAATTATGCGAATGTTGAGCTGATGAAGTTATATGCAAACGAAAATAATTTCTCTGAAGCGGAAAAACTGGCAAATGCAGTTATTGGAAATTCTAAAAACTCTGCGGCGGTTATTGAAACAGCTAAAGTGATTAAGGCGAGAAGTCTGATGAATTCAGGAAAAGATAAAGATGCTCAGGCTGCTTATGTTTCCCTAGAAAAATCTTCCAATACTTCGGTAGCAGCAGAAGCATTGTATGCCAAAGCTTATTATCAGAATAAAGGAAAAGCATTCAAATCCTCCAATGAAACAATCTTTAAGCTTGCGAATAACTATGCTTCTGAAGAATATTGGGGAGCAAAAGCATTGGTATTGTTGGCCAAAAACTATATTGGCTTAAAAGATAATTACCAGGCAAGTTATACTTGTGACCAGATTATTGCCAATTATAAGAGCTTCCCGGAAATTGTAACAGAAGCGAAAGAAGTTAAAAAGCAGATTAAGAAATAAGGTATGATGTTTAAATTAGTAACATATTCTTTTTTAGTTTCTGTTTCATTATCCAGCTGTATTCCTTCGTATAGTGCCTCTCCCAAAGAATATAATCGGGCAAAGGTGAACTTTACAAAGCAAAAGGCTTTTGTGGTGAATAAAGAGCTTAAAAAAGAGCTTAATATTTTAAAACATTCTGATATCTATGAAATTGTAGAAGACAGTACAAACGCAGCCAGAATAACGCTGCATCCTATGACAAGATTTACTCCATCGTGCGGGAATCCGATGATTGGAAGTATGATTACTGTAGGTTTATTGCCTTCTGGATTTCCTTATGATATTTCTTATAGTTATGATGTAACTGAGGACAAGACAACGAAAAATTATCAATATCAATTAAAAGTTTATCAAAGCCTTTGGCTATTTAATATATTCAGAGTAGGCAGAACTTTTTCAAAACAATCGGGGAAAGCTTTATTAGGTAGTTATATGGCTTCTAATAAATAAACCCAATATATATTTTTTTCAAATAAAGAAAATATGAACAAGAAAATTCAATTATTATCTATAATATTTTTAGGGGTTTCGCAGTTCGCGTTTTCCCAGATCAAGGAGGAGAAACTGGTTCTTAACAAAAAGAGAGAGCCGGAAGTGAAGAAGATCGAGAAAAAGAAGACTTCCGTAGAAACTATTAAAAACTATCCGCCGGAAGAGAAATCCCAGAATCCTGTAAAATATAATATTACAGATGTTCCTGCCGTTTCTGACTTCAAGACTTCTACGATTCAGGGGAAGATGTAGCTCCAAAATTTGACGGAACCGCTCAGAATAACTATGTTCAGTTCGGAATGGGGAATTATGGGAAGATCCTGTTGGATGGAAATGTATCCAAAACCCTTGAAAATAAGTTTGAAGTAGGAGCAGATGTACATTTGCTTTCTACCAGCGGCCTTAAAAATGATTACGATTGGAAATCCAAACAAACTTCTGCAACAATAGGAGCTTTCCTGAACTCTTACGGAGATAAAGGAAAATTCAATATCAATGCTGAGTATGGATTGAATAACTATAACTATTATGGAATTTATGCTTTGGCTCCATTAGCAGATGTTGATTTAAAGCAGAAAGTGAATCAGTTCAAAGTAAATGGATACTATGATTTCTATTCCAATGAGATTTTAAATGATGTAAGAGTAAAATCTTCATTCCTGAAAGATCATTTTGATGCTCAGGAAAACCAGGTCTCAATTTTGGCTAATTTCTCCAAACATGCTGTAGAACTTGGGAAGTCAGGAATTAATCTAAATGCGGATTTAGGAGTAGGTTTAGAGGCAGTGAAAACAGAGTTTGCCATTGTTGATAAAAACTCTTCTAATTTCTTTAATACCAACTTAACTCCAAAAGTAACGTTTAGAAAAGGAGAGTCTTATTTGATGTTAGGGTCAGGATTTTCTTTCCTGAATGCTAAGAATTCAAACAGACTGATGGATCAGGTGAAGAATAACAAGACCTATTGGTTCCCGCAAGCGGAATTCCAGGTGGCTGCGGCTAAAGAATTTAAATTCTACGGTGGGGTAGACGGTGGTCTTAAACTAAATACTTACGGAGATCTTCTTCAGGAGAATCCTTACGTGCTTTCTGACCAGTATTTGAAACCTACAGAGACGAAATATCACTTTATGTAGGATTAAGAGGAGATATTGATGAAACATTGAAATATGATGTTTCTGCAGGGTTCGGAAAAATGAAGGACATCATGTTCTTTAAAGCCAACAGTCTTTTCGACAATAACTACACGCTGAACCGTTCTGCTTATGATTTTGCCAATACATGCTCTGCGATCTACGATGATGGAAATGTAAGTGATATCAAAGGAAGTGTACAATATTTCCCATTAGCAAACCTAATGATTGATGGAGAAGTAAGGTTTACAAAATATAACTTGAAGAACTACGACAATATCTACAACGTTCCTTTATTGAACGCTAGTATTGGAGCTAAATATACCATGCTGGATAAGAAGTTATTGTTAGGTTTCAAAGGAATTTTTGCAAGCGACAGAACAACCAACTCTTTTTCAATCGAAGGGATAGCAAATGCTCAAGCACCTAATGGAATGATTTACCGCTCATTAGAAAACACGAACGATAAAGTTGGTGGGTACGCGGATTTAAATCTTTCTGCAGAGTATAAAATTCACAAAAATTTCAGTATTTTCGCACTCGGAAATAACCTTCTAAGCTCAAAATATCAAACCTACAAGGCTTATAAAGTCTTAGGGCCACAGATTCTGGGTGGTGTGAAGATTACCTTCTAATCATTCATTCTTTATGAATACGGCTGCATAGTTTAATGGATAGAACTTTGGATTTCGGCTCCAACAGTGAGGGTTCGAATCCTTCTGCGGTCACAAAAGCTCCTTTTTTAAGGGGCTTTTTTTGTTATAGCATCCCGAAAGTAATGAAAGTAGAAGAAAAGATGAAAGTGTATATCCCTACTTTAAAACGCAGAATGTCAATTGTAAAATCTTTCCTATAGTTAATCAACACTTCCTTCCGAGGAAAGAATCTGGACGCAGACTCCTTACATCATAAACAACGAAGCTAGGTTCTATGAAATGCTAATGTCAGTTAACGGAAATCAACCATTATTCAGCCAAAAAGCAAAAATCAAGGACGGGGAGATTAGGAAAGAAATGCCTGTTCCGGTAAAAACCGCACTTCCCCAATAATACCCCCTCGCTGGCGCGAGCATCTTGCTCGTGTCCTAAATGGAAATAACAATAACAAAGCTAACTTTTATGAGTTAGCTTTGTTATTTAACCCAATTCTTTAATTTTATACTATGAGCAGAAAATATAAATTTCATGAAAAAGAGGGAGCATACTTTATAAGTTTTGCTACGGTATTCTGGATTGATATTTTTACCAGAATGGAGTATTTTGATATTGTTATTAATGCATTAGATTATTGTAGAAAGAATAAAGGGATGTCTATTTTTGGATATTGCATCATGCCAAGTCATGTTCATTTGCTTTTTCGATCGGAGAAAGGAGAACCATCAGAATTGATAAGAGATTTTAAAGGATTTACAGCAAGAGTGTTGTTAAAGGCAATTGAAGAGAATTCTCAGGAAAGTAGAAAAGAGTGGTTATTTTGGATGTTTGAGAAAGCAGGCAAAAGAAATTCAAACGTCAAAAAATATCAATTTTGGCAACAGAATAATAAACCAATAGAAGTTTGGTCTTTAAAAGTATTTGAACAGAAGCTTGATTATATTCATCAAAATCCCGTTGAAGGTGGTTTTGTTATTGATCCATGGGAATGGAAGTATAGTAGTGCTAGAAATTATTGTGATGATTATCAGGAGATCTTGGAAATAGATGTAAATTTATAAAAATATTTGATTAGCACGAGCAAGATGCTCGCGCTAGCGGGGAGATTAATATTTAGATCTTTATTGTCTTTACAGTTAATTTGGTTTGCTTTTGATTTCTCAGCCATTCTAAAACCTTTTCCGCATCGAATAGAACTTTCGCTTTCTGTTTCCGGTTTTCATAACCGAAGTTTATTCTTTAATAGCTTAGGAATTGCTGACCTATCTCTACCAATTACCCGGCAAAACGCATCGAATGCCAATGTTATACTCTTTACTCTCACAATTCTATATACTATCTCTAACATATCAATCCCCCTCGCTGGCGCGAGCATCTTGCTCGTGTCCTAAATGGAAATAACAACAACAAAGCTAACTTTTATGAGTTAGCTTTGTTGTTTAACCCAATTCTTTAATTTTATACTATGAGCAGAAAATATAAATTTCATGAAAAAGAGGGAGCATACTTTATAAGTTTTGCTACGGTATTCTGGATTGATATTTTTACCAGAATGGAGTATTTTGATATTGTTATTAATGCATTAGATTATTGTAGAAAGAATAAAGGGATGTCTATTTTTGGATATTGCATCATGCCAAGTCATGTTCATTTGCTTTTTCGATCGGAGAAAGGAGAACCATCAGAATTGATAAGAGATTTTAAAGGATTTACAGCAAGAGTGTTGTTAAAGGCAATTGAAGAGAATTCTCAGGAAAGTAGAAAAGAGTGGTTACTTTGGATGTTTGAGAAAGCAGGCAAAAGAAATTCAAACGTCAAAAAATATCAATTTTGGCAACAGAATAATAAACCAATAGAAGTTTGGTCTTTAAAAGTATTTGAACAGAAGCTTGATTATATTCATCAAAATCCCGTTGAAGGTGGTTTTGTTATTGATCCATGGGAATGGAAGTATAGTAGTGCTAGAAATTATTGTGATGATTATCAGGAGATCTTGGAAATAGATGTAAATTTATAAAAATATTTGATTAGCACGAGCAAGATGCTCGCGCTAGCGGGGAGATTAATATTTAGATCTTTATTGTCTTTACAGTTAATTTGGTTTCCTTTTGATTTCTCAGCCATTCTAAAACCTTTTCCGCATCGAATAGAACTTTCGCTTTCTGTTTCCGGTTTTCATAACCGAAGTTTATTCTTTAATAGCTTAGGAATTGCTGACCTATCTCTACCAATTACCCGGCAAAACGCATCGAATGCCAATATTATACTCTTTACTCTCACAATTCTATATACTATCTCTAACATATCAATCACCAGCAGGTCTGCTCTTCTTTTCCTTACCAATTCATGTATAGTTTAGTTTTTTATATTTTTAAAGTAATACTTTAATTAAATATATATAAAATTCAATATTTATGTTGATTATAAAATAGTAACTAAACTACTTTTGAACATGATAATTAATTCTAAGTAATGTTTGAAAAAATCTTACAAGAGCTTAAAATGAGGAGTACAAAATTGGGGTTAAGGCAAACAATTTGGAAGTCATGGTAACAGATCTGGTCAAACGGTTGAAACAGAGGATAAAATTGGAGGTGCAGTAACAGGAGTTGATGAGCAGATGAAAATATATCAGTTCTTTTGTGGTCACAAAGCTCCTTTTTTATTTCTCTAAAATATTTTGCTAAATTTGAGGTAAGGGAATAATCCAATCTATCAAGTAGTAGCTTAAAAATAACAATTCACGACCTCCTCATCTTATTTGGGGCATTTTTTTCCTAAATTAATGGTCTATAAATCATGAAATCGGAAGACCCAACATATAACAATTACAGACTGCCTGTGCCAAAAGAATTTGAGACGGTGTTTTCTCATTTCTATTTTGCAGAGAACAATTCAACAGATCCGATAACTAAAACGCTGCTGCCATCTTTTCAGACTATTATGGTGTTTAATTTCGGGACTAAAGCACGGTTGGTTTCCAGTGTACAAAACGAAATTGAAGTAGATAAGTGTATTGTACTTGGTCCCATAAAGTCTGCCTTTGGCTATACGCTTACTCCCGGAGCGCAAATTTTAGTGGCTAATTTCAAAGATGATGCTTTTTATCGCTTTTTTGGCAAAGCATTTCTTTCTGACCATCTTCCAATACACCCTGATGAATCAATGGAAGAAAATTGTTTTACTTATTTGTGGCATCAATTAAACGGCATTACAAACATTTCAGATAAAGTAGATCATATTCTCGATTTTTGCAGACCTTATTTAAAATTGCAGGACACTACCTCCGCTTTGCTGGCTAATTTTAAAGATAACACCTTAAATCCAATCAAAACTATTGCAGAAGAAACCAGACAGACTGAAAGGAATGTACAATTGATGCACAAAAAGCATTTTGGATATAGTGCAAAAGAAGTCAGCCGGTACAACCGTTTTGTAAAAGCAATCAGACAGATAGAACAAGTTCTTTTATCATCGAAAAATGTGGACTGGTTTGAAATTGTAGATGAATGCGGATATTATGACCAAAGCCAGCTTATCCACGATTTTAAGCATTTCATCAATCTTTCTCCTAAACATTTTGTAAGGTTCCAACAAGATATTTGTCAAGCTTCGGCTGAATAGTCTTTTCGTTTTCTTACAATTTTCCCGTTTGCTATCCTTCTACCTTTGTTTCGTTCAATTACTTAAAAACAAAAAAATGAAACATCTTATTATTTATGCCCATCCTAATAAGGCAAGTTTAAATCATCTATTTAAACAAACGGTTGAAGAAACACTATTGCAACAAAAACATGAGGTTGTAGTCAGGGATTTGTACCAGCTTAATTTCGATCCGGTGCTATCTCTTGAAGATATTTCCGGGCAAAGAAAAGGCATCGTTAGCGAAGCCATCAGAACTGAGCAGGAATACATAGCCTGGGCTGAAGTTGTAACGTTTATTTATCCGATATGGTGGACGGGCATGCCGGGCATTATGAAAGGGTATATTGACAGAGTCTTTAGCTATGGATTTGCCTATCGGTACGACAACGGTGTACAAAAAGGACTGTTGACTGGAAAAGAAGCGTATATCATCAATTCGCATGGAAAATCAAAGACGGAATATCAGGAAATTGGAATGGATAACGCTTTAAAGCTGACCTCGGATACAGGTGTCTATACGTATTGTGGCTTCGACATCAAGCAGCATTTCTTCTTTGACCGTGCCGACCGTGCAACACCAGAAATTATAGAAGCATGGAAAACGGAAATAGTTGATACCTATGCCGTTGGCAGGCCTAATATTTCATTATTTTCGTCAGTAAAAGAGTAATCTTTTATTAGATCATATAAATATCAAATACCGCTATTTTTGTCAAATCCTTAATAACGAGTTCTACATTTGTACTTTTAGCTTACGAGCTCTCTTTTTAATTTTGTGTGTGTAGTATCTCAGAATCTTTATAATAATGTTCTTATCTTTTTAAGAATTAAAATCTGAGTAGTATTTTGGAATTAGTTTTATTTAATTACATTTGGAATTAACAAGAATTTGTATCAAAGACTAATATATTAATAAACAACTATGAAAAACTTAAAGAAAATCGCAAGAAACGAAATGAAATCAATTAAAGGAGCAGGTCCAACTTACTGCAGAGTTGGCTACATTTATAGATGTGATTCTATTTATGTATGTGATCCAGATCAGGGCATTTACGATTGTGTTTGCGGATGTGTTCCTGTTACCGGACCTTTCTAATTGACTTTTCTTCAGAATATTCTGATTATAAAACGCATAATTAAGCCACCTGGAAAAGGTGGCTTTTGTTATCTTGAAAGAGACAAGGAGTTTTCACTGTAAAATCTCCTGACGTTGAGCTAATGAAACAAAATAAGCACAATTGTAGTAATTTTATTATTGAACTTTAGAGATTTCATCAATATTTATAAAGAATTGACTGTTTACTATAGCTAGAGTTGATCAAGTTTCTTTACCAAGCTTTATTTGTTATGCATTGGTGCAGTATGTTATTAAAATTAAAAGAAGTTCGTTCTTATTTTTTGATGAAAAATTTGATTTTATCAATCATTTTTTCTGCATTCCCTTGGGTTCCACCAAGACTTATCGCTTTATTGTAACTGTCTAATGCTAAATCATATTGCTTATTTGTATAGTAGGCTTCTCCTAAACTATCGAATAAATTGGCATCTTTAGGGAACTCTTTTGTAGCCAATTTAAATATTTCTATGGACTCATTGTGCTTGCCTAGTCTTAATAATTCATAGCCTAATTTATTTAGTTCGCTTGGGTTTTGGAAACTGTATTCTTTTTCAGTATTTTTTTTCAACAAATAATAAGTTTCTATTGCTTTATGTACGTCAGTTAGAGATGTCTTTCTTATTGCTTGATAAATAGACTTTTTAGGAATTTCGTAGTCTTTTCCTAACATTAAGTTATGAATAGTATGCCCCAGATCCCAAACTCTATTTAAGTTATTAGACAATAGAATTATCGTAATGTTATTTTTAAAATCGTTTAATAAAATGGACTCAAACTTATATGAGACACCATTATGTCTTTGCAGCTCATCTTTTTCAAAATATCTGCCAAGTGATCCGCCTTCGTCTTTTGCATAGGGATTATTCAGCAAAGTTTGAAAGGATTCTTTGGATATTAATTGATTCGTATTCATGGCATGAATCCATTTATAAAGATCATTGATGTCTACCCAAAGCCATCCGCTTATAAATTTCAATTCCGGGCATCGAACATTGTCCATATCATAACAGGAGGTTCTGTTTGTATCACCGGATTTTGGTTCAAATACCGAATTAGTCATTTTCAACGGTTTAATTATATTTTCAGTAACGAATTCCTGGAAGGACACACCAGTTACCTTTTCAATGATTCTTCTTTGCAAAAATACATTGCCATTATCATACCTGTAACCGGTTCCTGGTTCAAATAATAAAGTATCGTTATTTCTCAAAATATTCCAAGCATCTTCATCATTGATTATCGTTAGCCCGGACTCTATTCTAGGAATACCGCTTGCATAATTAATAAGATGTCTTAGGGTTACTTTTTCTGACCATTTCGGTAAGCCCAAATCAAATTTTGAAATAGGATCGTCAAGATGCAGCAGACCACGCTCCACCAAAATCATGATAGAAACTGCATTAAATTCCTTCGCAATAGAACCTGCATTAAATATTGACTTATCATGTAAAGGCGTTTGTTTTGTTTCATCGGTAAAACCAAATGATTTTTGATAGATAATTTGATCATCTTTAACAACAAGAACATTTCCATTGAATAAACCTCTTTCGTAAGATTTTGTCATTAAAGAATCAATTTTATTGGCATAGGCGGGGCTTTTTTCAGCTTTAAAATTTCTAGAATTACAGCTAAATATGATCAATAAAACTAAAAAACAACTGATATTTCTTGCTCGATTAAGTACTTTCATAAATGGTTAGTTTAAAGACGATTTGATTTATTAAGGGTCGGAATGAGATTGCCCATAACTTTGTAATAGACAATCGGAAATTGAGATTGGAAATTTACTTTTCTTTTTTGTCTCAATTTTTCTGCAAATATGTGTCAAAAAGCCTCAGGACGCGACCGATTAAAAAAAATCGAACTCATTTTTTGAAAATAATAGGATTTTACAAAGCTTGTTTTCGATAATCTGTTGGCGTTTTTCCTGTATATTTTTTAAAAGAAGTATTAAAAGAAGATTTGGAATTAAAACCAACTTTGTATAAGATTTCCAAAACGGTCAGTTCTTTTTGAGAAGGATCTGTAAGGATTTGCATTGATTTTTCAATTCTATATTCATTGACGAAATCGAAAAAGTGTTTATCCATATACAAGTTAATCAAAGTAGATAAATCTTTAACGGGTACTTTTACCTGCTCAGATAAATCCTGAATGGTTAATGATGAATCGAGATAAGGTTCTTTTTCCTCCATAAAA
The DNA here is from genome assembly GCF_030409875.1 of Chryseobacterium tructae. NCBI lineage: Bacteria > Pseudomonadati > Bacteroidota > Flavobacteriia > Flavobacteriales > Weeksellaceae > Chryseobacterium > Chryseobacterium tructae. The sequence continues at coordinate 2,185,002 of NZ_JAUFQR010000001.1, forward strand.
TCTTTTAAGAATTTGATTTCCTTATTTTTTTCATCAATTCTTAAAGGGTTGATTTTTTGTTTCGGAACTACGTCTGTAATAGGTTTCAGATCGGAATTTACTCCCCGGAAAAACTCAGGATTGTTGAGTGCAACAAATAGATACCAACAGGTACAAAATAAAAATGCAAGCCCATCAAGAGTTACAATCCAAGTTCGGATCTCGCCCAAACCAAAGATAAAAGTTACCAGCCACCTTATAAGAACTATAAAATGTAATACATAGTATAGAATTGTTATCTTGTATAGCGCGTTAAGGACGGAAATATTGGGGTTTGTATAATTCTCGAGATATACCGTTTTAGACTTTCTGATCACCAGAAATGAAGCAATAAAATAAACTTGAAACAGAAATTCGAAAAGAAAATAAAAAAACTGCATTAGCGGCATGTCATTCATGCCATTTATAAAACGTATTTTCTCAGCTCTATCTACAAAATAGATTCCCCACATTAAAAACAAATTGTAAGCAACAAATGGAATCGTGTGGAATAAATGTTTCGGTTTTAATCGAAAGTTAGTATAACAAACAGACAATACATAGAGATAAAACGATGCTGAAACTAAATAGTTAATACTCCAACGAAACGCCTCGAGATTGATATGATTAACCGGAAATTCCCGCATCAAAAATTTTAATGCATCTATGGCGTTTGTAAAAAGGAAAAAAGCAAGAAGGTAATTTGAAAGTTTGTGTTTTGTTTTTACGGTGATTAAAAACAAAGCAAGCAAAAGTACCATGAAAATTCCAATAGAAGAAACCAGATGCAGAAAGTCGTACTTGTCCATATTATTTTAATGCAAGGCCAAATGTACTATTTCTTCAAAGATCTTCTTTATAAAAAGTTAGGAAAGACATTGAATAACTTGCATTATAACCAGGAGATTTCCCATGTCATAGCTTAATGTTTTTAAAATTCATATTTCAGCTTCTTTTTTATACTGTTGGCATTTTTTCATACCACAAAAATAAAGATTTCATTAAACAGTGACCTAGTTGGCATGCGCATTGTTAATATTAAAGCAAGTTTTGAAGAGATAACTTTGTTTAACACCACATCATTTAACTAATAATTCATTTTTGAACTTTTGCCTCCCTATTGACACGGGAGGTTTTTTTATTTGTCTAAATAGGCATCATGGAAATACAAGTTTATTTAAATGGCTTATGTATATAGCATATAGATCTTTAATGTTAAACATACTTTAAACTGCTGCAAATGGGATCTATTTTTTGAATGTACGATAAATGCTGGTATTGAATGTACAATAATTATTAGTTTTGGATACTGGATATAATCTATAAAGACTAAGAAGAAAATAAAAGGATTAAAAATTGCGATATGACGAACGTATTGGAAAATTATCTATCATCACATAGAGAGCTATTAGCCGAGGAAATTAACTTTTCTGTACAGTTTTTCAAACCGATCCACTTAAAAAAGGGTGACTTTTTTATTCGTGAAGATGAAATGTGCCATTATATTGGATTTGTGGCTAGTGGTGCTGTAAAAGCATATGCTATAGATAAAGAAGGAAAGGAAAATATAACCTGCTTCAAATTTGAAAATGAATTTGTCACTTCGTTCCAGGAGTTTGTAGTGAAGGAAAAATCCAGAAGAAGCATCAGGGCTATAGAAGATAGTATAATCTATAGGATAAGTTATCTGGATTATCAGTATTTGCTTAACCAGGTAACTGCCTGGAATGGTGTTATAAAATCTGTAATGGAGCAGGAGTATATCCAAAAGGAACGTTATCTGCTGAATTACAATAATAAATCAGTTGTGGATAAATACCTTCATGTTCTTTCTAATGAACCGATGCTGATACAACGCGTAACGACTCAGGATTTGGCGTCGTATCTGGGTGTCACGCAAAGATCACTTACCCGAGCAAAAGGGCAGATACATAAACCGAGTGTATTATAGGACAAATGTCCTTATGAAGCCTCTGAGGAGCGATGTAGATTTGCATAAAAAAATATGTTACGTCAAATTGCTCCTGAAGTGTTCCAGATTTCACTGATGCCAAGAAACAGTATTAACTGCTATATTATCGAAGGGACGCTGGTAGATTCAGGAATACGGAGTTCTTATAACACTGTAAAGAAAGCTATTCAGAAATTCCCATTTATCAACATGTACTGACGCATGCTCATGCAGACCACCAGGGTTGTAGTGATCAGATATGTGCTGAGTTCGCCATACCCTTACTATGTCATCCTGACGAAGTTTTTAGAACTGAAACGGGTATGGCAACCAAAGATTATCCTCGCCCACAGCATTGGCTAGCAAAACTTCAGCAAAAGTATTGGGCAGGCCAGGGGCATCAAGTTGAACGGACAATCGTTGAAGACGATATGATCGGAAACTTTAGAGTTGTAGAGACACCAGGACATTCGACAGGTCATATTTCTTTATTCCGAGAGAGAGATGGTGTACTGATTATCGGAGATGTAGCGACCAATATGAACCTGCTTACGACAGCGACTGGTCTACATCTTCCTCCCAATATATTTACTTCCGATCAACGGCTCAACATCAGATCGCTTCAGAAGTTGGCACAATTAAATCCTAACATTATCTGCTTTGGCCACGGATCAGTCATGCAAAATAGAGGAAGGAAGTTTGAACAATTTGTAGCTAAATGCAGTTTAGCTTTAAAGATGAGTTTTGCTAAAGTTACAGGCTAAATATAGAGTTAATATAATTGAATGCACGAATAGCTTCATTGCTGAAATATTATTTTCTAACAACTTCCTACTTTGCAACATCTTTAGGTTTTGAGGGGTATTCTATTGTATATCAACTATAACCAGATAAAATTTCCACCAAACGAATTTCTTTATAAAGTTTATACAGGCTTTACTCATAGAAAGATACCATGAGTACTTACATAGCAGAGTTTATGGTGTTTAGAAATATAATTATAATCAGCTTTACTATTCTGAACGAAAAAGTGAATTAAGGCAAGTATCTTTGCACACTTTTAATGAAATTAATTATACATTTATGATTCGAAGAGAACTACTTTTTTGTGGATCCTTATTTTTAATGTCTGAGCTTTGTATCGCACAAGTAGGAATTAATACTCCTAACCCACAAGCTACGTTGGATGTTACTTTGCAGGAAGGATATTCTATAGGTGATAAAGCTGGTATTACAGTTCCTTTACTTACCGGTGATCAGATAGAAGCTATACAATCCAATAATATAAAACAGGGTACTCTGGTATATGCTATCAGCCCATCAACTGCTATCTCCAAAGATGTTTATAGTATTGGGTATTGGTTTTGGAAAAATAATACTGATAAATGGGAGCCTATCAATAGCAATTCGCCCACCTTTTTTTATTCCCCATCAGTAGTGGTGAGTACAGATATTTCGGATCCTAATTTTGGAACAATAGATTTGTATAATAATTATAAAAATCAATTTAAAAGCCCTATGGTGAGTAGTGTTGGTTCTGCAGGGCACATTTATACGTATAATAAAAATCAATTGGAATACTATGTCACATGGTATGATCCTTCGGTTTTCAGTAATGTTTCTATTTCAGAGGCTGGAATCCTTACGTATCAGCTTTCTACCGGAGCCGATACGTCGAAACCTTCTTATATGAATGTCGTATTTGTTGTAAAGTAATTTGCTGTTATCTCAATGAAATATTTTATAAAAATTTTAGCTTCCATTACACTTTTGTTGGGGGCTGAATGCAAGATATATGCAGCAGACTATTATTGGGTTGGTGGATCCGGGAATTGGAGTGATATTAATCATTGGCGAATTTCATCAGGTGGAAATATACTTCCAGCTGTAGTTCCGGGGAAAACAGATAATGTTTTTTTTGATGTTAATTCCGGATTTACATCAGGAAGCAAGACTGTTACGGTGAATGTAGTGGCCAATTGTCACAACATCATTTTTTCAGGAAGTACTGTAGCACCTACGATTATATCTTCAACGGGTACCAATGCTTTGAATATTTATGGTTCCTCAGAATGGCAGAACGGTATGAGCCACAAGATTACAACCACAAATTATCAGAATAACAATGAACATAGAACCATTAAAAGTAATGGAGTAGTTATCGGTGATAATACCTGGTCAGGGACTGTTAATTTCTATGAAACCCAATCTATCAGTTTATTAGATGATTTTAATGTTAAATACATTCTCAATCAATATGCAGGAACTTGGAATACTAATGGTTTTAGGGTAGATTTAGGATCTGATTTTGCATCTCAGTCCAATGCTCAGAAAACGATTAATCTTAGCAATTCACATATCTATCTTAATGGGGTTATCTCTTCTTTCAATACAAAAGCGGCGAATACTGTTTTTAATTCAGGAACTTCTGTCATTCATTTTACAGCTCAGGTAACCAACTCAAGTCCTTCTTACGGAATTCAGGGTTCTGCAGGGCAGATCTATTATGATGTTATCTTTGAAAATCCTTTATCAACGGGTACCGCAATTGGTACAGGAGGAACATTATCAGGTTCACTTAATTTTCATCATGTTGAACTGAAAGGTGGCGGGTATATTTATGGCTTTAATCGGTATAACCAGCTTATTCTGGCTCCGGCTAAGACATTTTATCTAGAATCTAATACAAACCAAACCATCAACTCATTATTTTCCCTGGATACTCCGGCATGTGAAGGATGGTCAACAATTAAAAGTATGTCTGATGGTTCAGCTGCTAATATTTCTATGCCATCAGGCTCTTTAGTTCAGGTATCAGGAGTAGTCATGAAGGATATTAAAGCCTCTGGTGGTGCCAACTTTATTGCGTCCAATTCTATTAACAATGGAAATACTTCCGGCTGGATTTTTCCGTCCTATACTGGGCAGACTCTTTATTGGGTAGGAGGTTCAGGTAACTGGAATGATAAACTTCATTGGTCTCAGGCTTCGGGAGGAGTTGGAGGATATTGTGTGCCGGGACCGGGAGATAATGTATTTTTTGATGGCGGTTCTGGATTTACGTCAGGAAGTAAGACAATCACATTAGATAATGTTTCCTATTGTCACAACATCATTTTTTCAGGAAGTACTGTAGCACCTACGATTATATCTTCAACGGGTACCAATGCTTTGAATATTTATGGTTCCTCAGAATGGCAGAGCGGTATGAGTCACAAGATTACTACCACAAATTATCAAAATAACAATGAACAGAGAACTATAAAAAGTAATGGAGTGATTACTGGAGATAGTGGTTCGTCAGGAGCTGTCAATTTTTATGAAACTCAGTCTATCAGTTTATTAGATGATTTTAATGTCAGGTATAGTCTCAATCAATACGCAGGAACTTGGAATACCAATGGTTTTAGGGTAGATTTAGGATCTGATTTTTTATCCCAGTCTAGTTCTCAGAAAACAATCTATCTTAGCAATTCTCACATCTATCTTAATGGTATTATTTCTTCTTTCAATACAAAGGCGGCTAATACTGTTTTTAATTCAGGAACTTCTGTCATTCATTTTACAGCTCAGGTAACCAACTCAAGTCCTTCTTACGGAATTCAGGGTTCTGCAGGGCAGACCTACTATGATGTAATTTTTGAAAATCCTTTATCAACGGGTACCGCAATTGGTACAGGAGGAACATCAGCAAGTTCACTTAACTTTCATCATGTTGAACTGAAAGGCGGCGGGTATATTTATGGCTTTAATCGGTATAACCAGCTTATTCTGGCTCCGGCTAAGACATTTTATCTAGAATCCAACACGAATCAAACAATTAACTCATTATTTTCCTTAAATACTCCGGAATGCGAAGGATGGTCAACAATTAAAAGTATGTCTGATGGTTCAGCTGCTAATATTTCTATGCCATCGAGTTCTTTAGTTCAGGTATCAGGAGTGGTCATGAAGGATATTAAAGCCTCTGGTGGCGCCAGTTTTATTGCGTCCAATTCTATTAACAATGGAAATACTTCCGGCTGGATTTTTCCTTCCTATACTGGGCAGACTCTTTATTGGGTAGGAGGTTCAGGTAACTGGAATGATAAACTTCATTGGTCTCAGACTTCGGGAGGAGTTGGAGGATATTGTGTTCCGGGACCGGGAGATAATGTATTTTTTGATGGCGGTTCTGGATTTACATCAGGAAGTAAAACAATCACATTAGATAATGTTTCCTATTGTCATAACATCATTTTTTCAGGGAGTGCTGTAGCACCTACAATATTATCTTCAACCGCGACAAACACCTTAAATATTTATGGTTCCTCAGAATGGCAGAAAGGTATGAGCCACAAGATTACAACCACAAATTATCAGAATAACAATGAACATAGAACCATTAAAAGTAATGGAGTAGTTATCGGTGATAATACCTGGTCAGGGACTGTTAATTTCTATGAAACCCAATCTATCAGTTTATTAGATGATTTTAATGTTAAATACATTCTCAATCAATATGCAGGAACTTGGAATACTAATGGTTTTAGGGTAGATTTAGGATCTGATTTTGCATCTCAGTCCAATGCTCAGAAAACAATTAATCTTAGCAATTCACATATCTATCTTAATGGGGTTATCTCTTCTTTCAATACAAAGGCAGCTAATACCATTTTAAATTCAGGAACTTCAGTCATCCATTTTACAGCTCAGATAATTAATTCAAGTTCTTCGTACGGGATTCAGGGTTTTGCAGGGCAGACTTATTATGATGTTATCTTTGAAAATTCTTTATCAACGGGTACTGCCATTGGTACAGGAGGAACATCAGCAAGTTCACTTAACTTTCATCATGTTGAACTGAAAGGAGGCGGGTATATGTATGGTTTTAATAAATATGATCAATTAATTCTTACGGCAGGAAAATCTTATGTGTTTGAGGCTGGGAGTACCCAGACCATTATTTCAAAATTATATGCATCAGGAAATCCATGCTATATTATTTACCTTTTAAGTTCGGCTTCAGGGATAAGAGCAAATTTGAATGTTCAAGGAGGTTCTTTAAATTTTGATTTTGGTAATATTAAGGATATAAATGCTGTACAGCCGTTGCATTATGGAGAGAAGTCTACCAATGCAGGAAACAACATGAATTTTGTTTTTGAACCCTATAACCCGGGTAGTTTCGAAGGTTTAGGAAATGACTGGAACTGTCATGAATATGATAACACCAATGTGAATTCTTATACGCTAAGTGCTGATAGTTTTTTTCCTGGTCCATCTACTACTTTACAATGGACAAAGATTGATGATCCAAATCATGTAGAAATATTAAGCAATGGTTCAAAAATTGATCTTCGACCGTATGGGTACGGAATTTATCAGCTTGATGTTACTTATTCTACAGCAGGTTCTCCTGATTATTGTACCGTTACAGAACAAATTGCTATCAACAGAAAGATAGGTGTACCTTCTATTAATACTATTAAAGTATGCAAAAAGAAGAGCAATACATTAGCCGATATTATTGTTTCGGGACAAAATATTAAATGGTATAAAGATGAAACTTCTTTATCAGTGCTTCCTCTTACTACTATTATTACAGATGGTCAAACCTATTATGTAACACAAACTGATAATAATTGTGAAAGTAATAGGTATTTATATACTGTTCAAATCACAAATTGTCAATCACAAAGTATGATAAATCCTGTACTTCCTTTTAGAACAAAATAACGTGTATAGATCTTTGAATATAATGAATATTTTGCATGATATTCTTCTATTCATTTTGAAGGAATTGAAAAATAAAACCGGCAAACATCTTAGATGTTTGCCGGTTTTACATAGTAGAATCTTCTAAAAGGTTTTTTATTGAAAGTTTAATTCGTTTAAGCCTATAGAAATCTATTCCGGTTTATGTCAGTTATCAACAAATAAAGTCTACCCCGATTTTATCCAAGGTAGACTCATATTGAGATAAGTAGATTTGTTATTTTGGATATACTGTTGCGATAAATTGTTTGTCTGTAGGAGATAAAACAGTATTGTTACCCACGCTGAACCCATTTGTTGTCAATGTTGAGCTGATGCTATAATGCATAATGGATAGCTTATCGTAAGCACTATATTGTGTTTGGGAAGTTGAATATTTGGCAAAAAGGTTGTTATCTACCTGAGCTTGGCTCCAGTAATTTGGATACCCTGCATAATAGGCATATACTTTTGGCTTATCCCATGGAATAGCAGCTAAAGGATGTTGATGCTCATGGATCATTCCCAGTGCATGCCCAAATTCATGAATAGTTGTTCTGCTGAATTCTGCATCACTTGTTGAATCATTAAACCAGCCGAAGTTCATCGTTTCTTTATTAGAAGCTATACTAAGAGCGTCTTTTCCTATATATGAATATGATCCCGCATTGGCGGTGAAGGTAACACGGATCTGTGCCGTTCCACTGGTGATAAAGTTAAATTTAATGTTGGCATATTGAGACCATTCGTTAGCATATTGCATTACTTTGTTACGAACTTTAGTGGTTCCCCCATTAAGACTCACCGTTATCACGCTGCCATTCGGCCATTTTTTACTGGTAACGACTGCTCCTTTTGAAGCTGCTCCTGGAGAATATTCCTGCCCGGGAAGATAAACATCTTTACACATTTGCGTGCTTTCGAAACCTGCAGGGATATCCGCTTGGGGTATCGCTTGTAATGATGAGAGTGTTTGTTGTGCTTGTGGGGCTTTTTCTTCCATGTTGTCATTTGTAGTATTACATGATACTACAGCCATTGAAATAAATGTTCCCAATAAAATCTTTTTGTGTAATTCCATAATGCTGGTGTTTTTATGTTGATTAATGTTTTTTTAAGCTTTGGGGTAAGTAGATAATTTACTCTGTGGTGAAATAAATTTATGATAAAAAATAATACTCTTTCTTTTTTTGTTTTGTAAATTAAGATTAGTAATGTCTACACGGGTACTACATTTAATTGAGTTGCCCTTCTATAAAGGAATATAATTAATATGAAATCATATAATTTTATTTTTACAGAGATCTCCAATTGACATTTTTAATTGGTTATTGAATGAAATCAAGTCAATAGAGTAGTGTTAGATTCGTAATGCAGCTTCATTTTTGTTAATCATTTCGTTAAAAAATCAAAATTTAGTGATTTAATGATAAGTTTTTTGATTGTTTTCAGTTGAAAATGGAAATTCTTTAAAATCCTTTTTTATAAAATAATCTATCACAAGAGATTTAAAAATTGTAAGGTTAGCTACTTATATTAAAAAAATCAGCTGGAAAATAGTTTCCAGCCGATTTTTACAGAGTTAGTATAGAAAAAATGATATGGTTCAGATTGGGGTATTCTTTTATTGTTCCACAATAGTCAATGAATTGTAGACACCACTGCTGGAAACATCAAATTGACTGATAGTACCATCAAATGCTACTGTGATCCAGGTAAAAGGTCTTAATTTATCCCCTTTGTTCAAATAGACACTTACTGTACAAGCTGAGCCTACAGGAACTGCGTTAGGACTTGCTCCGGTATCGGAAGCATATCCGTTATTTGTTTTTACTCTTTGAGTAATGGTACCTGCAGGGTTTCTTACCTCCCAGATCGCTTCAGTTTGATTATTTCCACCGGTATTTACCTGGCTGGATTGCAATGCGAAAGTAAAGGTTGCAAAATAAACTCCTGTGCGGGGAGCAATAAACTCACCTGTAGCAGGATTGAAATTACTGGTAGGAACGCCAGAATCAGAATCCAACTTTTCTGTCCAATTGGTTAAATAGGATGATCGCCTCTGCATAATTCCAGATTTAGTACCTATTTCTGCAGGATTCCCACTTTCAAATACATAGGTATCTTGGGTTGCTTTATTGGCCATAACGACGATACGAGGTTTGCCTTTTGGAAAAAAACTAACCCAGTTTGTTCCGTCTGAAAATTCCAGATAGCCTTTCACTCCTATAGCCGGGCTCGCAACATAGCGTAAAGCACCTGCTCCTGCCTGGGTTGCTGTTTTATCAGTGTTTCCCACTGCAACCGAACCATTGGTTCCGCTTCGTAAATCTATGGCCACTTTCGGATTGGCAACCAATACTCCCAATTTACCAGTATTATCTATAATGACCTTGCCAGCATCAGTCTTGACTTCAACGGGATGGGTAGGATTGTCTACACCTATTCCTATTTGGGCATTAGCATGAGCCCAGAAAAGCAAAGGAACAAAAGCGCTCGCTAATTTTTTTATTGTATAATGTTGTTTCATCATTGTTGTGTTTAAAGTTCGCTAATACTTAAATTGTTGAATTTTCCGTCATTCAGAGTGTTTCTTGCAGAACCTATATTGTGTTTAACACTAAATTTAATGGTATTACCCGCTTTAAGGTTGAAAATGGCATTACAGTTTCCACTTATATAATTACTGACTGCACCGGCCTGAAAAGCCGGATAAGAATTGATGGTTTTATAGGTCTGAATATTCTCAATATTACGGTCGCTTTCTATGGCAGTCTCTATAAAAGTATTTTTAGGAATATTGCCGTTATCTAAAGTAATATTGAAAGACACCAGGTAAAATCCATCACGAGGAGCGGTAAAGATACCTGTAGAAGGATTAAAATCGCCATTAGGGGTTGTTCCCAGATCCACTGTTTCAGTCCAGCCTGACAGATAGACTGTAGAATTGCTTCCGATACTTTGAGCACTGCTTTTATTGGCATTTACAAGAGCTTTGGTAGGAGGAGTAAGTGGAAGAGCAATCCATTGTTCACCGTCAGAATATTCTAAAAAGCCACTGGTATTATAACGTATTGTGCCCATGCCGGATTCAATAGGTGTTTGAGTACTGGTTCCAAGACCAATGAGCCCTTTATTATCTGATGAACGAAGATCTACTTTCGTAATAGGATTTAAAACCCCAATGCCCAGATTCCCTGTTGAGCTTACAACCACATCATTTGATAATTTTGATGCATCTGGAGCTGTACCATTATCTTTTCCAGCATCAATTTGTAAAGATTGCAAAGGAGTACTAGTAAATAAACCGACTTGAGCAGCTATGGTACCTGATGAAGTAAATAGAACAAAAGCTAGTAATTGATTGATGATGCTAAATTTCATTTTCATAATAATCTATTTTTAATGTTCTATAATGGTTAAATTATTAAATCCATCATCCGGATTAGTGGGATCTGCAGCGTTAGTAGTAACTCTGAGAGCCACGGCTCCACTTGATACCAGGTTATGCCAAAGTCTGGTTGCCACCTTGGTACCTGTAGTTAAGGTAAGGGTTACCGTACTTGATCCTCCTGCTTGGGTCGATCGGGTCGAATTTGCATCATCAGCAGTACCTGTCATAGATTGTCCGAATGTTTTATAAACAGAGGCAAGGATAGTATTGGTAGAGGTATTGTAAAATTGGGATTCTACCCTGGAGCCATCATTGATAACTGCACCATTAAAATTGAAGGTCAAAAGAAATGTGTAAGTACCGTCACGAGGCGCAGTAAAAATACCAGATGCTGTATCAAAGCTATTGCTCATATCTCGCACAAGATTCCAATTATTGATAGTAGTAGCAGTACTTTGTGTTATTGATTGGGTGGCTATTTTACGAGCGACAACCACCGCTTTTTGAGGAGCTATATAAGCTTTATGCCAAACCACTCCGTCCGAAACTTCAATTTTAGGGCCTACAGGTATATTGGTCACATCATATCTTACGGCTCCTGCACCAGCTTCTACAGCAGTCATGGTCGTTGTGCTAAGCCCTAAAGAATTTTCACTCCCTGCGGATCTCATATCAAGTTTTACCAATGGACTAAGAACTCCTGCTCCAATAAAACCTGTGGTCTTATTAATAATGATATCATTAGCAGCTTGTAGTGGAAGAGGGGTTCCACTCATTGCATTATCTCTTGCTCCATCTATATGTAGAATTCCTTGAGGATTAGCTGTTCCTATACCAACTTGAGCAAATACAGGATTAATACATAAATACATAACTCCTAAGCTGAGGAGTAGAAAACGTATTTTTTCTTTCATTTGTTTGGTTTTTTTCGTTTGAATTATAGTGAAATTTTGATCAGGATACCACCATGTGGTATTAAAAAATGGTTATTTATTAAGTTGATTTTGAGTGTTTTAAATCCCAATATAATCAGATATGTTTTTCATATTTAATTAAAGCTCAAAATTATTGCATTAATCTGATATATAAAGTGTTGTGGACGTAGATATAGTTCGATGGCGTTCTGGATGTAACTCGATAAATAAGCCTAAAACTGATCAGATTTTTTATTCATGCACATAATAAGACGATAGAGATGGGGGAAATATCTTTAAGAAGATTTTTGCTTTGAAAAATTCATGAACTGCAGAACGGTATTTAGAACTAATGGGATAAGGGCATTCAGAGAATATTTGCATTCTCTTCATGAATATAGAATAAAAGCTTCCCTCGGATAGGAAATTATTTTAACGCAAAAACAACAGTATTTGCATTGAGGTTGAAGACCATAAAGTGATTGCCTTTATTATGGAAGATTAGCAAGGGAATTACAATATTCCTATTTTTTTATTCTCCAAATAATCTCAATGGCTTTTTGGGACTATATTCTATAATTCGTAAATCTATCATTTTTTGTGTATGGAAAATGACTTCATTGGGGAAACAAAAATTAATTTTCATAAGCTGTAATTCATCATATACTTTTGTTTTGAAGCAAGTTGTATTTCTGATGATTTCTTTAATCTTATCCTTTAATAACCTGTTGAGCCCAATATTTAATTTTGCAAAGTCGTTTAATAATTTTTCGTCAATATTCTTATAACCTACTTCAAAAATAATTTTATCTTCAATTTTTGTGAACAATTCATTAGGGATTCGAAGAACGCTTATTTCGTTAAATTCATTTTCATCCGGATAATAATCAAATAATCCTGACCAAAATTTCATAAGTGAAGAAATGGATATAAAATGGAACTTTGGGTTTTCATTTAGTTGATCCCTTTCAATATATGCCAGCCAGACAGGCATGAGAATAGAGTTTTGAAGATTGTTTAAGGCTTCTAATTCTGTTATATAAATTGAAAAAAAAGTATCCTCGTTATTATGAAACGCAATTTTTTTGCGGCATTTAACATCAAACAAAATCGTTCCCATATCTTTTATATTAACCAGATAATCGGCTCTCTTTGATTTTGTTTTTTCTAATAGAATTCCTGAACGTTCTATACCAAAAGGGCCTTGTCCAATATATAGATAAGGAATGTTATTCTTTTCCAATAGCTCTTTGAACCGAAGCTCTCCTCTAAGCCCATCTTGCTCAGTAGATGATAAAAAGTTGAGGATCTCAATACCATTAAATTTGTTTTCATGGTCAAAGACATTATACTGATTTGCAGAATAAGATTCTGTTATTTTAGAACGATTTCTGGAGTCTCCTTTACAAACCAGGATAGAATTTTTTTCATAATTAAAATCAATGTAGCTCATTTGTTCTGTGTTTTTATTGATAATTACGGAAACCATATTATTAACCAATACGGGTTCACAAATTGCGGTGCATGATAAATTTAAAAAAAATAATTCTAATAGTAGTGATGATTGTGTGTAAAAAAAATGCATTTTTACTCTTACCAATAGTGTTTGTCTGAAAGGCAAATGAAAAATATATTGTAAAAAATTACCTTTTCGTAACGTTTCCAAAATAGATCCCTTTAAAATAATAAGCTATTTTGATTGTAGTGGTTATTATTCGTTTTTAATATCGTGGGAAATTGTGATATTGTTCCAGATCAAAAAAAAATCCTCGAATGACTTCGAGGATAAAAACTAATAACCATGAAAACTCAAATTAAATATGAGAATCGGGCGCAAAATTACGGTAAATTATGTTATTAGGCAATTGTCATTATCAATAAGTCTCATTGTAAATTTCATTTGCTTTTTAAGTTACTATGCTGAGGAAAATAAGGGAGAATCTTTTCAGATGCAAAAATATCTGATAAACAGTAGGTTTTCTTTACCTGAAATTAATGTATTGCCCATATTGAATCTGCAAAGATTGATGTTATTTGGAAAGAAAAAGTGGGATGAAAAAAATAATTTTAGTTGGATGGGCTGTCATTGTAATGCTTTATTTCTGCTCTGGTGAGGTTTATATAGACAAAAAAAGAGATACTTATAATCAATTAATAAAGCGATAGATCTTATTATTTTGGATTTCAATGAATATAGAGAGGTGTAAAATTGCGGAGTGCCTCAGAGAGATGATGCGTATTGTTTATCACGATGTCATAAAAGTGATCTATTAGGGTGGGAAGAGCGTTCTTTCTTTTGGAAAACAGAAAGAAGAAATCGTATAGGCCCGTTGGCTTATTTATTGAAAATCAAATAATCAAAAACAAAAAAATGACCTGGAAGTTTCTCAGAAAGCTTCCAGGTTTATTGTATGATCATTTTTAAATGATTTCAGCGATGAAATGGTGTAAATTTATTTAGGGAGATACTTTCCTGACATTGAATAGTCCAATGAAGAAAATACATATAAATTTATACAGATTGGCTCCAAAAGAAATATTGGTGTCAACGAGGAAATCAATTGCAAAAAAAATTAACTAAGATTATAGTTTGCAATCACCAAGCTCAATATAAAATGTACATAATTCTGATCCGTTTCTTGTCTGTTAATCAGCTTGTTTTTATACTCGTAAGAATTTAAAGACTGTGCTAATTTCTGATAGGTCTCAAAATTGTCATCTTTAATTTTTACCCTTATGTTACCATCCTTTCTGTTAATAAGTTCATTATCTAAGGTTCTTACTTTAAATAAAACATTAGATAGTTTTGGACGGAAATTCATTGCCCCAATATACCTTTCAACAATATTGATCTTGAATGTATCAAATATGATGTTGTGAAAAACAATTTTAGAGTTAGGCTCTTGAGTATTGAGCTCGAGCTTATAATTCATTATAATTTAAATTTTAGTAAAGATAGGCTTAATTATATCAATAATAATACCTTGTTAATAGATCATCTCCATAATCATGATAATACATTATCTGTTATTGAAATGAATGAGTAAAGATAAAGTTTTTTATTGATAAAAAAGTATGAGAAGATTAAATATAATGGATTAATACCTACTTGGGATCTGTGATGGATCCAAGAAATACTTTGCTGTAAGGGTATTTAAAAAATTATTTTATGATTTAAATATTTAGAACCAAAGAAAATATTTAAATTTATAGTTCTTTACTATATCTCCAAAACATTCAAAAAAACTAATTAAAATTGAAGAAAACGTTAAGCACAATGCTTGTTATTCTAGCAAGTCTGAAATTGTGTGCACAAAATACCTATGTATTTTTCGGGTCATTTAATCATGATAAAGAAACTGAAGGAATCTATGTCTATGAATTGGATACTCTCAAAGGAAGACTTTCAAAAATAACATCCGCGAGAGGAGTTTTGAATCCGTCATTTCTGACTTTATCCCAGGATGGCAAATATGTTTTTGCCTGTACTGAAAGTAAAACAAAAAACGCAGGAAGTGTGAGCAGCTTTGAATTCGATCGTGAAAAGAAATCGCTTACTTTTATTAATAGCCAGAAAACTGGTGGCGAAAATCCAGTGTATTTATCAGCTCATAAAAACGGAAAATGGCTGATCAATGGAAATTATACGGAAGGAAGTACTTCCGTTTATCCTATTTCAGAAAATGGGCAGATACAGCCAAGGGTTCAGAATTTTCAATTCTCAGAAGGAAGTGTAAATCAAGATAGGCAAGATAGAGCTCATATTCATTCCACTGTGTTTTCTCCTGATTTTAAGTATGTGTTTTTACCGGATCTGGGAGCCGATAAAATCCGAACTTATCAATTTGAAAGTGATAAAAAAGAACCATTGGTGGAAGCTGAAAAACCTTTTACACCTACTACTTTAGGAAGTGGCCCTAGGCATTTTACCTTTCATCCCAATGGAAAATTAGCCTACTGCATTGAAGAAATGGGTGGAGCTGTAAGTGTTTACACGTATGATAACGGAAAACTGGAACCCATTCAGAGAATCAATACCCATTCCGATCAGTTTAAAGATGATTTTGAGAGCTCAGATATCCATATCTCTCCAGACGGACGTTATTTGTATGCTTCGAATCGAGGAAATGAAAATAATATAGCCATATTTTCTATTTTGAATGATGGCACTTTGAAAACTGTAGGGTATCAATCTACAAAAGGAAATCACCCGCGGACCTTTACAATAGACAGTACGGGAAAATTCTTGATTGTAGCACATCCGGTAAGTGGAACCGCCGTTGTTTTTAAACGAAATGCTGAAACGGGATTACTGAAAAAAGTTGGCCGGGAAGTAAAATTGAATGGAGTTTCTACCGTACAGATCAGAAAGTATTAATCTCCCATCTGTTTAAAAATAAATAATAAGGAATAGAATTTGCCACCTTACCATTACTTCTGATATTTCATTAACCTTTATGCCATGTCTGAAATTGTATTAAAAAGAGTATATGAAAATCCTTCTCCACAAGATGGTTACCGTATTTTGGTAGATCGTTTGTGGCCTCGTGGCCTCACTAAAGAGGAAGCCTATATTGAAGAATGGAATAAAGATCTGGCTCCATCTTCAGAGCTAAGAAAATGGTTTCACCATGATACGGAACGTTGGAAAGAGTTTTCAGAGAAGTATATGAAGGAACTCCATGAAAAAAATCTTGGGAAAGAATTTATAGAACAATATAAAGATCAGGAAAGAATTACGTTGGTGTATGCTGCAAAAGATGAACAACACTGTCATCCTATTATTTTGAAAGAATATCTGGAAAGCTTTCAATAGGATACTGAACCATACTAAGAGCTGCTTTCTTAGTCAAACTATTGGATGAAATAAAAAAGCAGAGATCAATTCTCTGCTTTTTCTTTTTTAACGGCCTGGTGCATAATAAGTATCACCCCCAATAATAAAACAGCAATGATCAGGTAACGCCAGGAAAGATCTTTCTGTTCCGTTACTGTTCCACTTACAGAAATAATAAAACTGGTTACAGACGTGATCACATATACCAATCCACCCATCAATCCACCGGCTGTCCCCGCATTTTTAGGGAAATACAACATACTTGTTGTGAAAAACGAAGTAAATAAGACCCCTGAACAGATATGAATAAAAAAGGCAAAAGGAATCATAATATAAAGGCTTTCCGCAAAATAGCTGGTAGTGATTAATCCTGCGATAAGTATCAATTGAAGGATAATAGGGAACAAAATTCTGGGGGTAAAGTCCAGAGAAAGTCTACGCTTTCCGATAAAACCACCAATCATCCATGAAAAACCCAAAATTAAAGTACAATAGCCAATTACTACAGGCGTAAAGTGGAATGTATTTTCAATAATAAATGGCCCGGTGATATTGAATAGCATTACAATAGAATAACTCAATCCCAAAATGATGATACCCAGCATGAAGATCTTATTTTTAAGCATCATTGAATACAGACTGATATTCTCCGAAAGATCCAACTTCTTTTTCTGGGGAAGGCTTTCACCACTGAAGAACCATTCGAACAGAAATAAAAAACCTGCATAAAAGGCTAAGAAGTAGAAGTTAGCATGCCAGTTAAAAAGCTTTTCAAGATACCCGCCAAGGAAAGGAGCGAGAATAGGGCCGCAAGACCAGGCAATCGTAAAATAACTCAGGTAATGCTTTACTTTTTCAGCATCATAAATGTCAACAAAAATCGCCCGTGTAGCAACAACAAGTACTGAAACGGCAATACCCTGAAGAATACGAAGCAGACATATTAACAAAATACTGTTAGTCATTGTAATGAAAATACTGCTCAATATCAAAATAAATAAAGCCAGTAATTTAGGACGGTAACGACCAATGCTGTCCAGAATTCCTCCAACAAATAACTGGGAAACTCCATAGCTTAGCAGGTAAGACGTTAAGGTGATCTGTATATCTTTTTCCGAGACCATCATTTCCTTAGCCATAGAGGGGAAAGAGGGCAGGTAAATATCAGTGACAAACCCAGAAAGCGGGATAGACACAAAGGCCATAATGGTTATTAATCTGATGCGTTTCTCAGATGCTTCTCTCAACATATTCATTCATTTTTTTACCATGCAAAAATACTTCAAGAATAGAAAATTAAGTTTTAAAAGACAAAGTAAAAATTACAAAATTCAAATATCTAGTAAGAATTCTTAAACTTCAGCGGAGAAGTCTGTGCATGCTTTTTAAAGAAGTTATTGAAATGAGAAGGCTGCTCAAAGCCTAGAGTATAACCAACCTGAGCAATATCCCAGTTGGTGTATTTCAACAGATTTTTAGACTCCTCAAATATTTTTTCTTTAATGATTTGTGTGGTGGTAAGGCTTGTCACTGATTTTACAGATGAATTCAAATGGTTGACATGTACATTCAGATGATCTGCAAAATCTGAGGCTGTTTTTAAAGACAAAGGATAGGCCGGAGAGTCTAAAGGAAATTGTTTGTTCAGAAGTTCATCAAATAACTTATACAAGCGAACATTGGCAGGAAGTTCATTAAGGCTCACATCTTCAACCCGGTTTTCCAGAGCGAGGTGCAACACAGAAGCCAGATTACTTTTAATACCACTGCAACGGAACGGATAGGAAGAGTGGTTCAGTTTATACATTTGCTCAAAATACATGGTGGTCAACTGGATCTGTTCCTCAGTGAGGAATATAAATGGTTTGCTCCATTCTTTAAATAAGGATGTCTTTTTAAATAGATTGAATTCTGAATTTACATTAAAGAATTCTTGATTAAACAGGCATGAAAATCCTTCCTGAAAATCATCTTCACATTCCCAGGTATAAGGAATATTAGGCGAAGGAAAGAATAAGGCTGGGCGGTCAACATACAATTTATGGGAAGCGTAATGAGCTGTTCCTTTGCCTATGATGAAGCATATTTTATAGTAATCACGTCGGTTGTAAGGGCTTTTAAAACTACAGTACTTTCGCGGAATAATATTGAAATGGGATTTTCCGGTCTGAAGATCTGCATCAGATACTTCGAGAACATTTTTGCGGGTACGTTTGTAATAATCTTGTATGGTTTCCAGTTGATCACTCATTATTCCAGAATTATAAAAATCAAAGATAGGCAAATCTTGAGATTTTCAGATTTGCCTTCGATAGTTTTTATAATTTGTTTTGATATGAGATCCTTACTGGTTCTTACTGACCTGCATTTCTATAATATAGGAAGGAAGTTGAAAAGGGGTAGATTGAGTATTTTCTTTAATAGAAAAACCTGTTTCTTTCAAAAACTCTAATAAAGGGTCTTCTGTAAGAATATTGGTCCATATAATATCAGTGAAAGAAGCTGCTGCTCTGCATTTCTTCCATAGTGATTCACGGGTTTCAGAATTGTTATATTCCTTAAGGATTACAAAGTTGAGCTCTGTAAGTCTTTTTTCTTCTGAAGATCCCGGATATCCGGAGCCGCTTTTTAAAATGCCATATCCTATAGGCTTGTGGTCGGCATAAGTGATGATAAGCTGATTAGATAAATTGTTGAGTTCATTGATCATTTTTCTAGGATCCCAATCTTCAATATATTGTTTGATCTCTTCCTCAGAAATTAATTCTTTATAGATAGTAGTAACAGAAGATTTAATAACTGTAAAAAGATCATCAACGCCCTCATCGGAACCTATGGTGAATTTTGAAATGATTTCCATTCTTTTTTTCTTCAAAATTATAAGATTAATTCCTTCAGAAAGGGTACAGATGATTAAAATACAACCAGTACAGTTTCTATTTTTGTAAATTTGTTCAGTACAGATTGATTGAAGACGATGAAAACCTATAAATATGAAACTTTTACAGCGGTTATTGAAGAACAGATTCGAAATGGAATTTTACAGAGCGGCGATAAGCTGCCATCTATCCGGGATATAAAGGAAAGGTATACCCTAAGCATAAGTTCTGTTCAAAATGGGTTCGAATATCTGATAATTAAAGGTTTGGTGGAAAGCATTCCTAGGTCAGGTTATTTTGTCGCCAGAAAAAGAGATGAAGATATCCCTGAGGGTAAGGCAAAATTCTCTCCGGTTGCCAGAGATGAAGCATTTATGAAAAATATATTGTTGACTTCCAAACGGATTTCAGAATCGAGTTCTTTTAATACAACTGTGCCTGGTGATCTTTTGATTCCCCAAAAACTGATTTTAAGAACAATGCAGGAAGTAATCCGTGAAAAAGGAGCCGCTCTGCTGAGATATTACCCGTCTAATGGACTTGAAGCCCTGAGAAAGCAGATTACCAAGCAAATGGGAATTTATGGCTGTAGGTTCAATCCTGATGAACTGATTATCACAGATGGTGCTTTGCAGGCGTTAACAATTGCATTAAGTTCTGTTACTAAAGCTGGTGATGTAGTGGCCGTGGATAGCCCATGTGTATTTTCCATATTGGAAGTGATTGCCAATCTGGATTTGAAAGTGATTGAGATTCCTGTTCATTATCGAAATGGTTTTGATACCGAATATTTTCGGAAAGTTTGTGGCGAAAATGATGTTCGAGCTCTTATAGTCACTCCAAATTTCCATAATCCAACCGGAATTATGATGAATGATGATACCAAGAAAGAAATATTGAAAATTGCAGATGGCCATCAAATAGGGATTATAGAAAATGATATGTATTCTGATCTTTATTTTGAAGAAAAAAGACCATCCAGTATTAAAAGCTTTGACAAGAAAGGTTCGGTGATGATCTATTCTTCATTTTCAAAGACACTGGCTCCCGGGATTCGTTTAGGCTGGTTGTATGCGGGACGTTTTTATTCCAAAGCAGAAAGAACGAAGTTTGTATTGGGAAGATCTGTTTCTCCCCTTTATCAGGAACTTATTTTAAAACTTTTGCAAGAAAACAGGTATGAAAGACATCTCCGTCAATTTCGAAAAAAACTCAATCAACAGGCCGTTCAGCTTCTTGAAGTCCTGAGGAAGTCCTTTCCGGAAGGTTCTTATTTTCATAGACCTCAAGGAGGATACAGCATCTGGGCGCAAATGCCAGAGCATATGGATATGAAGAAATTCTATAAATATTGCGAAGCAAATAAGATTTTATTTACGCCCGGAGGCACATTTTCGCATACAGATCACTATGATCATCATTTTAGAGTAGTCTTTACCGAAAGAATTACCCCTGACAGTCTTCGTTTATTGGAAGAAACGGGAAAGAAAGCCCGTGAGTTTATTCTTATTGGAGATTAAGACTGAGAAGGTTTTATCAAAGATCTGACGAGGTAGTAATAATTTCTATTAAAATTGTGAACCCATGCAGATCATTTTGGATGGTGAAAAATCAAATTAAATAGGGTTTCAGAATCGATACTGTTGTAGCCCGATGGAGCTTGGAATCGGTTTTTTGAGCGGTTTGAAGGGTTAAAAGTCGATAAAAATCGGTTTGAAGGTAGAAATATGTTAAAAAATCAGTCATTTTACCCAAACTTTTTTCTTTGCGACTAGGCTGGAATCACCATAAAACCTATATTTGCAGCCTAAATTTTTAAATATAATGAAAGAACTAATTGAAAAAATCAACGCAGAATTTGAAGCGTTCACTACTGAGGCAAACCAACAAGCGGAAAAAGGAAACAAGGCTGCAGGTACAAGAGCTCGTAAATCAGCTTTAGAACTTAGCAAATTGTTCAAGGATTTCAGAAAAGTTTCTGTAGAAGAATCTAAGAAGTAATTCAACCTTTAGCCGGCTTT
The DNA here is from genome assembly GCF_030409875.1 of Chryseobacterium tructae. Classification (NCBI taxonomy): domain Bacteria; kingdom Pseudomonadati; phylum Bacteroidota; class Flavobacteriia; order Flavobacteriales; family Weeksellaceae; genus Chryseobacterium; species Chryseobacterium tructae. Next base: position 2,206,752 of record NZ_JAUFQR010000001.1, read on the forward strand.
TGTAGCCGGTTTTTTTATGCCCTTATTTTTGGACTATCTATTTTGTAATGTTCAACTTTTAGGGCTTTACTATTTATATCCGATATAATAGCAGAATATATCAATATGCTACTTTAATATAGAAGCTACTTCCCGGCTTCATTCTTCAGGTTTTATTTTTTTACACTATACGGTGAAAACTGTGAATTTAATTTGTATTTTCATCCCATCAATGGTATAACCCTGTCATGAAATATTATTATGTTTTATTTGCCCTGTTATCCGGGCTTTTTTCTGCACAGAAATTAAAAGTAGTAGACTCTGAAACGGGAGCTCCCATTCCCAATGCAAGGATTATTCTTCAGGATCAGATTGTGTATACAAATGAAGATGGTTTTGCTCCTGTAGACCAGAAAGCATCTAACTTTGAAATTTCGGCTTCCGGTTTTCAAAATGGAAAAATTTCGATATTCATCCCCTCAGTAAAGCTGAAAAGAGCTTATAAAAGTATTGATGAGGTGAAGATGTCAAAGGTGGACATTAAAGAGGTCTTTGAAGATGTTAATAAACATTATAAAAAACGATACTATAGAGAACCTTCGGTTTACAATGTCGTTTATAAAGAAAAGAGAACGGATAATAACAAATTACATTTTCTCGCGATAGCAGAGGCCAAACTTTGGAGTAAAAGCAATTATTATAATTACAAAGATGGCTTTCAAAAGGAGTATGACAATATTCTTCAAATGCAGTTGAATAATGTGAAATACCTGAAAAATGATAAATCAGATAGTATTTTTACGGCTGGAAACAAGGAATTTTCCCACGAATATATGGGCAATTATTTTTTCAATTTTGAGTTGAACAGGGTATTGTTTCATATAAAGAGTAAAGGCGCAAAATATTCTGGAATGATGGTGTTTGAAGAGGGCAATGAGCAATTGATCATTTTTAAGATCAAATCCGGAGAAGGCATCGAAATGAAAGGAGAGTTTAAATATAACAAAGCAGATAAAGTGATTACCTATTTTGAAATTCACTATCTGCAGGAAAGCTATCCAACAGTAAAAAGAAAAACAGCTGCCGGAGAAGAATATGATTATAAGCTTGGAAACGCAATGTTAGTGTTCGATTTTTATAAAAATAATGAAGGATACGTTCCTGCATTGACTAAATTAGAAGGTTACAAATACTTTGCCGTCTACAAAGGAATAAAACACGAAAAAAACTTTAGCAGAGAATTAATCTATAATACTTTTAAGAAATCTGACGATAAAGGCCTTGATCCAAAGGTAGATTTCAGCAAAAATATCTGGGATAATGTTCCGGTAAAGGAAAATAAGAGCAATACTATTTTACTTTCCGAAGGAGAACAGGCTTTCATGAACGGAAAATAAACGATCAGAGTTAAGATTTTGTATTAAATTTCTTTGTGAATTTGTGTTTCCATTTAAGATTTTATCAATAATGACATTGATAACTTACTGAATTTGTCTCCCTTTCATTTATATCCATATTTTACGTTTATCTCTTCACCATTTCCGCAATTTCCTTTATCTTTAGTGCAATCAATATACATTATGAGGATAAATAGATTTTTTGCAGTGCCGGCTGTCATGTTGGCTGCCCAATTTTCATGGGCTCAGGTAAAGGTTGACCCAAAGGAGAACCTTAATCCAATCGTAAAAAGTTTCGTAGATGAAGTGAATAACAATTCCCAACTTGAAGGGATGGCATATGAACTTCTGGATGGTATAGGACCCCGCCTTGTAGGAACTCCGGAAATGCTTGCCGCTAATGAATGGAGTGCTGAAAAGCTTCGTTCATGGGGAATAGATGCCAACCTTCAGCAATTCGGAACATGGAAGGGATGGCAGAGAGGAACTACCCATGTTGATATGGTATTCCAAGAGTAAAATCATTGTCAGCAACTCAGTTGGCATGGAGTCCGGCTACTAAAAAAGCAGTTGAAGCAGAAGTAGTTATTCTTCCGAAGGTATCATCCAAAGCAGAATTTGATAAATGGCTGCCTTCCGCAAAAGGAAAAATTGTGTTGATGGCTCAATACCAGAAGATCGGTCGTTCTGATGAACAAATCAAAGAGTTTGCTACTCCTGAATTATATGAAAAACTTAAAGCAGAAAAAGATCAGGCCACCAAGGATTTTGCAGCCTATGTAAAGAATATCGGCTATGATAACAATACCCTTCCTGAAGCGTTGGAAAATGCAGGAGCTGTAGGAATTGCCATTTCAAACTGGACAGGCATTATGGGGGCTAATAGAATCTTCGGAGCAAAAACATCCAAAATTCCAATGATCGATATTGATGTGGAAGATTATGGTATGTTGTATAGAATGGCAGAGAAAGGAGCTCAGCCTAAAATTAAGATTGATACTCAATCTAAAGTTCTTCCCGATGCTAAAAGCTTCAATACAATTGGTATGATTAAAGGGAAAGAGAAACCGGATGAGTATGTGATTCTTTCTGCTCACCTTGATTCTTGGGATGGAGCTCAGGGTGCTACAGACAATGGAACAGGCACACTGACGATGCTTGAGACTATGAGAATTCTTAAGAAATACTATCCCAATAATAAAAGAACGATTGTGATAGGGCTTTGGGGAAGTGAAGAGCAAGGGCTTAATGGCTCCAGAGGCTTCGTCGCAGATAATCCTCAGATTATAAAAGGAACGCAGGCAGCGTTTAATCAGGATAATGGTACAGGACGTGTTATCAATATCAGTGGACAAGGATTTATAAAAGCATATGATTATATCGGAAAATGGCTGGATGGCGTTCCAAAAGCAGTAAGAACACATATTAAGACTGATTTCCCTGGAATGCCTGGTGGCGGTGGTTCAGATCATGCTTCATTTGTAGCAGCTGGTGTACCAGGATTCTCTTTAAGTTCTTTGAACTGGGGATATTTCGGATATACTTGGCATACTACAAAGGATACTTATGATAAAATCGTTTTTGATGAGGTGAAAAATAATGTGATTTTAACAGCAGCATTAGCATATATGGCTTCTGAAGATCCTGAATTTACCAACAGAGAGAAAAGAGTAATGCCTAAGGATGATAAAGGAAATCCTGTACTATGGCCGGAAGCTAAAGAACCTAAAAGAAGTTCTAAAGAATATAAATAATAAAGATTCTATTACCCAGTAGAATTTATCAATGAAAAGGTTGTCTGAAAAGGCAGCCTTTTTTGTTTTTTACTTCACTTATGATTGAAATAATAGAGTTTAAATGACTAGAATATCTATCGAATTTTGCATGAATGTGTGCATATGTAAAGATATAGCATGCAAATTATTGATGTTGATTATAAATTGAGGACTGGAAAAAGGGCTTTAAATAATTAATACAATGCGATTTATTGTATTTCTCCTTGATCTTATTATTCTCTTTTTTTGTACAAATTCAGGTAATTATTTACAATAAAAATACATGTGATTATAAAATAATGTAGTGTGTGGATTTTTAATTTTAAAAAACCTTTAGAAATGAAAAACACACACTATGAAAAAAAATATTTCGGATCAGAAAGATCCGGTTCACAAAACCGATCCCATAAAAGCACAAAATTTTTATGTTGTAAAATCCGGCGAAACCCTGGAAAGTATTTCCAGAGATCTGATGCTTGAAAATGCTCGCTGCCTCTACGAATATCATAATCAAAGATGCAGCTTCCTGGATATTATTCCCGACAATGGCAGATTAAGATTTTTGCAGAAGCTTTGTATTCCCCCTCCTGAGGAGATTGTAAGAATGAATTTTCTCATACAACAACGGGAAGAAGGGATATATAAGCAGTTTTTAAATGGTAAAATTCCTTTTAATGCCAATGCTTTTTCAGGGGATTATAAAGTGATACAAACTGAAAGTGATGATGGGATTCTGAAAAGTGAATATGCCTATTCGCTGCATTTTAGATATATAAAAGAAGAAAAGGATCAACATATCCATTTTTCAATGAGCAATTTTAAAAAAGATGGTGAAGAATTGGAGCAAAAGATCAATAATCTGGCTGCTGCATTTGTACAAATCATTTATCCAATCACTTTAATGATAGATCATTCAGGAAGCTTGTTGACTGTGGGAACCCATAAAGAGATCCCAGAGATCATTGGTGAGATTGAAGCATTAAAAGAATATTATCAGGGCAAGTATGCTTCTTTACATATTGACCAGCTGAAAGATAAAATGGCCAATTCAGAGGTCATTAATGCTAGTCTAAAAAAGCTATTACCCATACAATTTCTTTTCAGTCGCTTTTATCAGGCTCATTATAATATACAAGGGATGTCAGTTCCTTATATAGACGAGTTTTCATGGATGGCCCCAGCTTCTCCGATTAAGATGGAACTTGTCAATAATACACTACCAGAAAAAGATCCTCAATTCATAGAAGTGCTACAAACAGGGAAGTCTGTCGATTATCGGACGGTTGAAGAATTGTATAACCAGGATTTGGAATATGATAACCTGACAAATCCGCATTCAAAATCATTGATAGCCAGTCATTCTGCAACCTATACGCTAAGTGCAGAGAACTTTTCTGTTCAGAAAATAAAAGCAGGATTTCATATTCAAATTGCTGACTATGAGAAGTCGATGACTTTTGATTTGGAAAAATTAGCAGGATAATAAAAGAACAAAATTGAATTTTGAATCAATCAACACAAAAATTATGTCAGAAAATGGATCAGAACATGATGGAAAACACTTTGTTATCCAAAAAGGTAAAGCCTGTTGTAATCAGGGAGATGGTTTCCCTCAGTTTAAGGTGACTTCTCATCAAAAACATTATTGGAATCACAAAGAAGCCAAAGGAGATTATCTCGCAGTAACAGAAGAAGACGTACAGTTTAATCCTTCCGGAACAAGTTTCGGAAAATGCAGACTAAAACCAACATCAGGCGGCTATTTACCTTGCGTCTATGCTCCCGCCGGGAAATGGCAAAAAACCTATGGAAAAGTGAAGGTAATGGGCAAAAGTTGCCTCTCTGAAATTTCTGAACTGATGTGCAGCACCGGTGGAATTATTACAGTGAAGGAACATGGCCAGACTTCTACGATGAACAGACAGAATATAACCTTGGCTGATGTAAAAAGCTACCATTTTATTAATCCGTTTATGGATCTGAAAGAAGCTCAGGAAGAATGGGAAGAACCGGATCCTATCTATGAATAAAACGGCTCAAAACTAGCAGATATGGCAAAATTGACTATTACAGGCAGCACTCAACCTATTGTTGGAAATACCGAAGCGTATTCACTTTCGGTTTTTGATAATTTGAAATCCTCCAATTCCTTTTCTTTTCCCCCGCCCAAAATACAATGGAATATTCATGTACAGGATCGGAAAGGATGGCGGATCACCCAAGGGAATATTAAAGAAGGAGAGCGTATTACGTATAAATTCACCCATAAAAGTTTAAAATATAGATCTTTAAAGATTGAAGTCATAAGAGGGAAGGATCATGGGGAGCTGTATATAAAACCAAAACAGGCTGAAGAACCCAAAATACTCCATGTAGATTTATTAGATATTAATTCTCAGCGGTTACAGAAAGGAAAAATACTTCATTATACAGATACTTTAATGGCTAAGGCTCATTGTGTGGGAATGTTTGGCCATAAAGTATCTTTTACGTTATGGGAGGATGATGCCATAGGTAAAGGCCATGATCCGATGATTAATATGATGAATAGAATTAATCCTGTACCTCTGGTAGGTGAAGTGGATCATGAAGGTGTGGCTAAAGTTATTTTCAGGCTGCCAAGCTATACAATGGCAGTACAGATAGCCAATGCTCAGGTCGCCAGAGGAGATAAAGTGAAGGCGAAACCCATGAGTATTATGTGACTGCAGAAATGACTTCCAAACATATTCTAAAGGCCAGTCCCAATGTAAATATTGCTAATCCGACTCATAGTCCGGAATTTCCCAAAAAGCAAAAAACTAAAGAAACTAGCCCTCCTCAAAAGAAATCTCCCGTTGCACCGAGGGAAAAAGAAGTAAAACCCGATAAACCCAAGCCTAAAGAAGAAACTCCGAAGTTCCCCCAAACTCCGGCTGCAAAAAAGCAGGCTGATCCTGAAGGGAAAATCATACATGCAGCCTTTACAGATGCTACAGGAAAGCCTTTGGAAAGGGCTAAAACAGGCGATGCCATATCTATTAAGATCGTCACTCAAAGTATGAAAGGGAAAAATGTAAAGGTCAGAATCTGGGAAGAAGACTTTTCAAGGTATAGCAATGATCTGGTATATGAAAAATCAGTAACACTGGCTTTTGATACTACCAATTTTATCAATGGTATTATCCTTACCAAAGATATGTACACCAAAAGTTACGAATGGGGAGAAGGTAACGAAAGGGAGTATTTCATAGAAGTTGAACATCTCAATACTTCTGTAACCTCTCAGGCGATCCCTGTAAGCCGGGATGCAGAGCCGATGAAAGTGGATGCTAATGATTCTGTTGCGGTGATTAAGGAGAAGGAAAAAGAAGAGAAAAAGATAAATTGTATATGTCAGGAACAATATAAAGATTTAATCTGGGGTGGTAAAGTAAGTTGTGAATTTAGAAAAAAAGTAGTTGAGATATGTAAGGATTTATGGCCTAAAAATTATATGGTAATGGCTAATAATCTTATGGCTTGTATGGCTTGGGAAACAGGAGAAAGTTTCAGCCCTTCTGCTAAAAATCCTAAGTCTTCAGCGACAGGGTTAATTCAATTTATGGCTGATACAGCTAAAGATTTAGGAACTACTACAAATGCACTTGCAAAGATGACGGCAGTAAAGCAACTGGATTATGTAAAGAAATACTTTGAAAATATCAGAAATAAAGATTATGAATTTGTTGATTTTTATTTAAGAATTCTATTCCCTGCTTCAATGGGAAAACCTGATGAACATGTTGTGTTTAGTAGAGAGGGAGAAGGTTTGAATAAAAGCGATAGAAACTATAAAGAGAGGATAAATGCTTATGGAGTAAATTCTGGATTTGATACAAATCCCAAATATGGCAATGGAGATGGGATGGTAACAAAAGGAGAAATAAAAAAAGGAATTCAAAAGTATATTGATAAAGGAAAATTAAATAAAATTAAGGTGTTTGACTGTCAGAAAGGCAGTCCTGTTAAAACTTTATTACCTGAAAAAGGAACTTGGAACGTGATAATTACTGAACATTATACCGGTAGTAAATGTACCCACATAGAACGTACTCCAATTAGAAATAACTGCAGAAGAGGAAAAATAGAGGTTTTTGATCATAAAGGAGATATAGTATTTACAATAGTTGATTGTTTACTGGAAGGAATAAAAGGAGAGGATAGAAGTAAAACTTCAGCTGACGTTCCTTATGGAGTCTATCAAATCAATCAAAGCATACCTTTTTATAGCTCTACAGCCACAAACAAAATTACCTATGGCCCAAACCCAAGATTAGTTTTTGAACCCATTAAAGGAAGTAAAGATGAGGCAGATAATAGTGGCAGATCTGCAATTAGAATACATGGAGGAAGACAGGAAGGTTATCCTGTTAAAACGTTAAAGAGAACGGAAGGGTGTATAAGAATTTACGATAAGGATGCAAAAGAATTCTATACTTGGTGGACTGAATTTAAAAAAACGAATCCAGGCGTGAAGCCCGGAAAAGTAATAATTAAAAAATAAATTATGAAAATATTCCTATTGATTACGCTTCTCATTATAACAGGTTGCCAGAATAATAAACAAAATAATGACCTTATGACTCAAAAAACTATAGAACTGGATCAGGAAAGTAAACTCATTGACAATATACATTTAGAGAATAATTACCTGTTTGATAAAAATACTATTTTGCTTAAAAAGTTTAAGTATAAAGAAGATTACATTGAAAATATTAAGATAAAAGATCTTTTGGATAAGAATTTTAGAAGTCAATTGATAGAAGATTTAAACAATACCAAAACAGAAGAAGATGATCTGAAATCTTCTTTCATTTGCCAGTTATTATTGTTAAGAATCGCAGAATTATCAGATAGTAGCGCTTTTTATATATTGTCTGAGCTCTCAAATAATGAAACGGTTTCCTATAATGGGATCGAGCTCTATGAGAATCTTTTGATTCAAATGTTTTTCAATAATCCTTATTTTTTTATTCAACAAAGTGTAAAATACAATGATTCTTTATTGCTGGATTATATTCTTAAAATGTCTCAAGGGTATTTTGTTGATGAAGATTTTTTAGACATGAATTTAGGATATGTAAAGTCAGGCGACAAAGATCTGTTGCTTTTAAAACCTGAAGCAGAAAAAGAAATTGTTTATCTTCCATTGATAAAAAAGATGGAAGGAATGCCAAAAGTAAAAGTGCAACTTGGCCCCTCTTTTTATACCGGTTTTGAGACAATCAATAAAGATTTTGTAAATATTAATGCTGTTTTTGGAAAAGATCTGATTCACAAGATGAATATGCAGGAAATGAATTATTTTAAACAACATGTTCTTCCTGTGTTAGGAAAACTTCAGCTAAACTCAGGTGAAATTAGTAATAAATAGATACTCCGGATGGATAAAAGTTTCTCTCGATTAAGCATTAAATTGTTGTTTACTTTGTTACTTACACTGATGTTTTCATGTACAAAAACGGATAGCCCGGTAAATGGAGAACATAAGAATTCGATATCACTTACAGATCAAAGAGATAATCAGGGAAATAATGATATTACAAGGTTAGATCATGAGTTAGAAGGAGAAGATGAATTTATATCTAAAAAATTATTTCAAAAATGGAAAGGTAAATATGAATATTCATTTCAATATATAGATCATAATGGAACTTCATCTGATCTGATAGTTAATGTTAACTTAATAAATCCGGATAGTTGTATTTTTAAAAGTTGGTTATCGAATAATAAAGGTAAAAGATATGCTAAGGATGATAACTATTAAGAATATATCGGAGGAATTTTTGCTACAACTAATAGAGATTCTATAGAATTTTTTACAAAAAGAATAATAGAAGGCGGGAATGAGAATCTATCACCTTTATTAACATTGATTAAAAGAAAGAATGAGTATTTTATATATAGTTTCCTCACCTCTCCACCTCACAATGGGATCGTTGAGATGCCAATACAAAAGATCAAATAAAAATAAATCCGTCCCACAGTTTCGTGGGACGGATTTTATTTAAATATAATTCTTTACGTCAGAGAATTTTGAAATCTGCGCTTCATGTTGTTTGGAAAGCTTTCCAAAACCATAGTCACAGAATATAAAAGGCAATTCGTTGGAAGCTGCAGAATCATAATCCGTCTGCGTATCTCCAACATAAACAGAATCTTCCATAGATAAATTATTTCTTTCCATGAGAAGCTGTATGTTTTCTGACTTCGTTTTTTGAGTCCGTCCGTGAGATTCAAAGTCTGTAAAGAGACTATTAAATTGGTAATATTCTAAAAAAGACTCAATATATCCGTCCTGACAATTGCTTACAATAAAAAGATTGTGCGTATTGGCTAGACTTTTCAAAGTATCTTCAACCCCAGGATAAAGAATACCACCTTGTATCTTCAATACCTTGTTTTCTTCAGCTACCACTTCAGAAAGTAGCTCCTGAATCTGTAGCTCCGAAATCCCGGGAAGCATATCCTTCAGAATATCATGAGCCAGTAAACCCATATACTGATTCATGTCGTCGGGTTTTAGTTCCTGTTGTATCAATTGATGCTTACCTAAAACATCATTCCATATTTTGATAATGGTTGCTCTGGAATCCCATAAAGTTCCATCCAGATCGAAAATTAAATTTTTATAACTCAAGGTGTTTCTTATTTAATTGATGAATAATAATTTTTTTAAATTTTATCAAGCAATTATTTAACCATTAAGAAAGGTTCAGTGATTAAGTTTAATTAAGGAGAAATCAAAGATTTTGATAAACAAAATGCCTTAAGGCGAAGCTCAACCTCATATTCTAAATTCCTTACAATATTTTAATGGTTAAAATAATAGACCGAGCTTACAAGATCATACTCAGTTGCACTCTTTTCCTTGCCTCATCCACTTCTGTTACCTTTACTCTTACATGCTGATGTAATTTTACGACTTCATTCACATCCGATACAAATCCGTCCTTTAGCTGTGAAATGTGAACCAATCCACTTTCTTTGATTCCAAGATCCACAAAACATCCGAAAGCCGTAATATTATTCACGATTCCTGGTAAAATCATGCCTGATTTCAGGTCTCTAATGCTTTTTACACTAGGATCAAACTCAAATACCTTGGCTGCTTTTCTCGGATCTAAGCCCGGTTTTTCAAGTTCCTTTAAAATATCTTTGATTCCCAGGATTCCAATGTCTCCTGTAATATAATTTTCAGCTTGTATCAAAGCAATTTTTTCCTTGCTGGCAATCAGTTCGCTAGTTTTAATCCCCAGATCCTTTGCCATTTTTTCTACAATACCATAAGCTTCAGGGTGTACCGCAGAATTATCCAATGGATTTTTTGAATTGTTGATTCTTACAAACGCTGCTGCTTGCTGGAAAGCCTTTTCTCCAAGTCTCGGAACTTTCTTAAGCTGCTTTCTGTCCTCAAAAGCACCATTTTCAGCCCGGTAATTCACAATGTTTTCAGCCATTTTTTCACCAATCCCGGAAACATAGCTTAATAAAGATTTACTGGCTGTATTCAGGTTAATTCCTACAGAGTTTACACATTTCATCACGGTAGAATCCAGCTCATTTTTCAATTGAGTCTGATCCACATCATGCTGATATTGCCCAACACCAATCGATTTTGGATCAATTTTTACCAGTTCAGCCAACGGGTCAGAAAGTCTTCTGCCGATAGAAACCGCACCACGAACCGTTACATCATAACTTGGAAACTCATCTCTTGCAATTTTACTGGCAGAATATACCGAGGCTCCCGCTTCCGAAACCACAAAAACCTGTAAAGGCTTATCAAAAGCAATCTTCTTGATAAAAAACTCCGTTTCACGGCTTGCAGTCCCGTTTCCGATAGAAATTGCTTCAATATTGTAAGCATTCACCATAGAACGGATCTTTTTCATCGCCATTCCGGATTCATTCTGTGGAGCGTGAGGGTAGAGGGTCTCATTATGCAGAAGATCTCCTTTTTCATCCAGACAAACCACTTTACAGCCACTTCTGTAACCGGGATCAATCGCAAGAATCCTTTTTTCTCCCAATGGCGGAGCCAACAACAACTGACTCAGATTCTCAGAAAAGATATCAATTGCTTTTTTATCTGCCTTTTCTTTTGCTTCCTGTAAAGCTTCATTGGAAATAGCAGGCTCCAGAAGTCTTTTATAACTGTCTTTGATGGCTAAAGCAATCTGTTCAGAGCTTTCATTATTAGATTTGATAATCGCTTTTTCAATAAAATCGATAGCTTCTTCTTTGTCAATTCCTACATTGGTTTTCACAAAACCTTCCGCTTCTGCTCTCAACATCGCCAAAAGCCTGTGAGAAGGGGTTCTGCTGAGGTTTTCTTCCCATTCGAAATATTGAGAGAACTTCTGGGCATCCTCTTCTTCCTTTTTAGCCTTTACCACTTTAGAAGTAACAACAGCCTTACGCTGGAACAAACGACGCAGGTTCTTACGAACATACATGTTCTCATTGATCCATTCTGCCATGATGTCTCTGGCTCCCTGTAACGCATCTGCTTCAGAAGGAACATCATTATTCAAATATTTAGAGGCCAGAAACTGTACATCATTGTTCTTCTGGCTCATAATGATCCTGGCTAAAGGCTCTAATCCTTTTTCCTTAGCAGCATCTGCTTTGGTCTTCTTACGTTTCTTAAAAGGAAGATATAAGTCTTCCAGCTCCTGCATATCAAAGCTGTCTTCAATTCTTTGTTGAAGCTCAGGTGTTAAAGCATCCTGTTCTTCTATAGATTTTAAAATAGATTCTTTTCTTTTGACAATTTCATCAAACTGCTTGCTGATCTTGGCGATCTGCTCAATCTGTACTTCATCCAGATTTCCGGTTTTATCCTTTCGGTAACGGGAAATAAAAGGAATGGTACAGTCTTCTGCTAATAATTGTAAAGTATTGTTGATGCTCTTCTCAGAAATATCGAGCTGCTTCTGTATAAATTCTACGGTCGTCATTGTTCTGTTTTCGAATAGCTAAAATAGGGTTTTGAAGTGAGAAAGTAAAAAGACATTATCAGATATATAAATAAAAAATCCCACGGAGTACGCAGGACTAAAGATATTCTTCGGCTTATAGCCTTATTGTGAATTGCTTTGTTCAAAGATAAAAAATAATTTCATTAGAAGAATATGGGAACCCGTAATTGCTAAAAAATATTTATTCTTATTTTTAGAATTGGATAACCAGATAAATACAAGATGAAAACATTAGGAATCGACCTTGGAACCAACAGTGTGGGTTGGGCCATTAGAAATACGGAATTACAGGATAATCAAATCGAAGATTGTGGCGTGATTACTTTTGAAAAAGGAGTAGCTTCAGAAAAAGGTATAGAATTTCCAAAGGTTCAGAAACGGACGGAAAGCAGAGGGAAAAGAAGGAATTATCAGGCTGAAAAATATAGAAAGTATGCTCTGTTAGATTTTTTAATAGAGAAAAAAATGTGTCCTTTAACAATAGAAGAGCTTGATCGCTGGAGAAAGTATGAAAAAGGAAAAGATAGAGAATATCCACAGTCTAAGAAGTTTATTAACTGGTTGAGATTTGATTTTGATGGAGATGGAAAACCGGATTTTCATTTGTTTGAAAAAGATAAAAATGAAAGTTATTATGTTTTCCGGGCATTTTCTATTGAAGAAAATTATGTACATGTTTTTAAAAATAATCCTCAAATCTTAGGACGTGTGTTATATCAATTGGTTCAAAGGAGAGGATTTAAGGGAAGGGACGAAGAGGAAGCTAAAATAATACTTAACGGAAGTGAAAAAAGTGGTACAAAAGGAAGAGATGAAATAGAAAGTTTTATTGATTCTTATAGTTCGTTGGGGGCTGCATTGTACTATTATCAAAAAGAAAATGGAGGAAGGATCAGGCAGCGTTATAATCTTAGGAAAGATTATGAAGCAGAACTGAGACAAATTTGTAAAGTTCAGAGTATTTCTACTTCAGATTATGAAAAACTTTGGAAAGCTATTGTCTGGCAAAGACCTTTAAGAACTCAAAAAGGATTAGTAGGTAACTGTATTTATGAGAAAAATAAGAGAAGAGTAGCAGTAAGTCACCCACTGTATGAAGAATACAGAACATGGGTGTTCATCAATAATCTAAATATTGTACCCCTCCGGATACAGAATTGTCAGATTATCTTCATGAAAGAATTTATCCATTGTTTTATAAGTCAACGCCCGATTTTGAACTTAACGTGATTGATAAACAACTTGCAAAAGATGGGGCTAAAAGATTATCCAGGCATGTAGGTAAAACAAAGGTTATATCCGTAAAACTATTGAAGAGTTTTCATGATGTTTTCGGTGAAGATTGGAAGGGAAAATTAAAATGGGATATTAATGGAGATAGAGCTATACAACCCCTAAAAAAGGATCATGAAGATTACACTTTCGACGATTTATGGCATATACTTTTAACTTTTGATGGGCAGGAAAATCTTAAAAAACTGGCAGTAGAGAAGTTGAAATTAGACGGAGAGAAAGCTATAAAATTTTCCAAAATAAAATTACAGCAAGGGTATGCAACATTAAGCTTATCTGCTGTGAAGAAAATTTTACCATATCTTCAGAAAGGATTTCTGTATAGTCATGCTGTCTATCTGGCGAATTTGTATAAGGTTTTGGGTGAAAATGGGATATCAGAAACTTTAATTAATCATTTTGCAGAAGAAGTGAGTCTATTTTTACACAAAGATTCTTTAGACAGAAAAGTTGCAGCTATTGTTAACAGTCTTATTTCTGAGATGCTTAATAGTAATGAAAGATACTATATTTCTGATAGTAGAGATCTGGATAAGGATGAAAAAGAAGCAATATTGAATAAGATTATAGATAACTATGGTTTATTAAGTTGGGAAAGAATGAATGAAACAGAAAAGTCAGACGTAATTGAGAAGGTTTCAGTTCAGTATCTGGATTTTTTAAAAAAGCCAATAACATTTAAAAGTAATCTATTCATAAAACCAATAAGAATTCATGATCAGATTTTAAAATTCTTACAAGATACCTATCATGTGTCTGAGGATAGGAAGAAATATCTTTGGCATCCTTCAGAGCAGGAAAATTATCCTGAAGCTGAGGATTATTTTGAGTATTCTATTGGTAAGAAAATGTATTATTTAAGAGAAAATGAAGTTCCTAGATTTCTTTATAAAAATCCTGATGCTGAATTTGAAGGCAGGCAGATCAAGCTCTTGGGGAATCCAGAACCTTTAAGCAGAGGTTTTAAAAATCCAATGGCATTAAAATCATTGTATAAACTTAAAAGCCTTATTAATTATTTTTTGCAGCAAGGTAAAATTGATGAAGAAACCAGAGTAGTAATAGAAATAGCCAGAGAACTGAATGATAAAAATAAAAGAAAGGCTATTGAAGTCTGGCAGAAAGAAAGGGAAAGAGAAAATGAATCATATAGAAAAGAAATTCAAGAATATAGAGAGCAGTTTCCGCATATTGCTTTAATAGATGAAAGTACTATTATACGTAAATTAAGACTATGGCATGAGCAGAATAAGATCTGTGTTTATACTGGAAAGCTTATTTCTATAACAGATTTACTATCTAACAATAAATTTGATTTTGAACATACTATTCCGGCAAGTATAAGCTTTGATAATGAACTTAAAAACCTAACCATCGCAGATGCAACTTATAACCGATTGTATAAAAGTAACAAATTTCCTACACAATTGTTGAATTATGAATCTGAGTCTGCTATCAATGGAGAGACTGTTAACCCTATTATCAGAAATATTGAATTCCTTTTTGGAGAAAGGACTATTGAGCATAAAGAGATAAAAGGAAAGACTGAGACAATTATAAAATGGAAAAAAATAACTGAACTTGAAAAACAATATGATGATTGGAAGAAAAAAGCATCTTATGCAAGTTCAAAGGAAATAAAAGATAACTGCATTATTAAGTATCATACCATTAAGATGGATTTAGATTATTGGAGGGCTAAACTAGCATCCTTTACCATTACTGAATATAAAGCAGGTTGGAGAAATAATCAACTTAGAGATACTCAGATTATTACTAAATATGCTCTTCCATACTTTAAGACCATATTTAAAAACGTTTCAGTAGAAAAAGGAAGTATAACAGATATTTTTAAAAAAGTTTATAAAGTACAATCAACTAAAGACAAAAAAGATAGAAGAAAGCATAGCCACCATGCTCAAGATGCAGCTATTCTTACTTTAATTCCGAATGTTTTTCATAGAGAAAGAATTATTAAGCTGTATGAGGCAGAAATTGATAAGAGAACAGGTAATATTTATCACGAAAAACCTTTGGGTTGGGAAAGTTTCTCTGAAAAATATATACAGGAAATTCAAAATAAAATTCTAATTAATAACCTTGTAGATAATAGGACTGTGACTCAAACTTATAAAGTTCCAAGAAGAAGAGGTAAAATAGATCATATCAAGACTAAAGATGAACAAGGGAATTATAATTATAAACTTGATAGTGAAGAACAAAAGATTCCTAAAGTAGCAAAAGGTGATACGATCAGAGGGCAATTACATGGTGAAACTTTCTATGGAGCAATAAAACAACCTTTAAGAAATGATGAAGGTCAGATTCTGTTTGATGAAAATAAAAAAATGATCTTAAAGGATGAAATTTTTATTGTAGTGAGAAAGCCTTTGCTATATAAAAATGATGCTAATTCCCCAGGTTTCAAAACAATAGAAGAAATAGAAAAGAGCATTGTAGATAAAGCTTTATTTAAAATGATAAAGAAGCAGGTTGATAACTCAGATTTTAAAACAGCTCTTACAGATGGTGTTTATATGTTAGATGCCGAAGAAAATAAAACTGGCCAAAAGATAAGAAGGATACGATGTTTTGAAAAACAATTGAGATATAAAACTGCAGTAAAAATTCATAAACATCAGTTTGAGTCTACAAAAGATTATAAAAAGGCAACCCTGGCTGTTAACGGAGAAAATCCATATTGTCTTTTCTACAAAAGTGACGAGGGGAGGGCAATGAAAGTATTGTCAATTATTGAACTCTCAGAATTAAAACTTAAAAATCTGAAAGACCTGTATAGTGAGCCTGAATTTTTATCATCTGAAACTGGAAAAGGGAAAAATAAATCTTCTATTCCGTTATATTCAATTTTGAAAAAAGAAGATAAGGTAATTTTTTATAAAGACTCAATTAATGAATTAAAAGATTTAGATACTGAAGAGTTATCCGGAAGAATGTTTAAAGTTTACCAGTTTGAAGGAGATTCGAATAGAATGAAATTTAGACATCATTTAGCTGCGGGAATAGACACCGAATTAAAAAAAGAAAATAAAGAATATTCAGCGGTTGATTTTGAAGCAAAACAGATGTTTTTAAGATTGAGCCAAGGACAATGGAATTTTGCCATTGAACACAAAGATTTTGAACTGACACTCAGCGGAAAAATAAAATGGAATTTATAAAATGATCACTCGTTCTATATATATTGGCAATCCTGCTTATCTCAAACTTAAAGATGAGCAAATGTATATTCTGGATCCTTCTACTAAGGATTT
The DNA here is from genome assembly GCF_030409875.1 of Chryseobacterium tructae. Classification (NCBI taxonomy): domain Bacteria; kingdom Pseudomonadati; phylum Bacteroidota; class Flavobacteriia; order Flavobacteriales; family Weeksellaceae; genus Chryseobacterium; species Chryseobacterium tructae. The sequence goes on from NZ_JAUFQR010000001.1 coordinate 2,223,476, forward strand.
GAAAGGTAAAGTTCCGGTAGAAGATTTAGGAGTGCTGATGCTTGATCATTTTCAGATCACAATTTCACATCAGTTGATTCAGAAAATGATGGGAAATAATGTAGTTGTCATAAGTTGTGATGCTCATCATTTACCTCATGGAATAATGCTCCCGATGTATGGACATACAGAACATTCAGATAGAATCAAAGATCAACTGGAAGCGAGCGAACCATTGAAAAAACAACTTTGGAAACAAACTGTTGAATGTAAAATTGAGAATCAAAAAGAAGTGCTCAGAAGATTAGGGAATTATTATGAACCTATGGCTGAGTACCAGAGAAATGTAAAAAGTGGTGATATTACTAATATGGAGGGAATTGCCGCACAACATTACTGGAAACATCTGATTAGTCTTGATTTTTTAAGAGCCCGTTTTGGAGATTCACCCAATCAGTTTTTCAATTTTGGGTATTCAGTTCTTAGAAGTATGGTAGCAAGAGCCATTATTGAAACAGGATTATTACCGGTTCTCGGAATCTTTCATAAAAATAAATACAATCCTTATTGCCTTGCAGATGATTTGATGGAGCCATTTCGCCCATTTATAGATCTTTTAGTAATGCAATGGCTTGAAAAATGGCCGGAAACAGAAGAGCTCGATAAAGAATTTAAGGCTCATATTCTTAAAGTAGCAACTGTAGATGTTGGAATTGATGGAAAAACCAGACCATTGCTGATTGCTGTAAAAATAACCGCTTTTTCACTTTATAAATGCTACACAGGGGAAAAACGTTTGATCTCTTATCCTGAACTATTATGAACGCCGAAAGGTTTAACGCCTATCGTATTATGTGGGTATTGGTTTTATATGATTTACCGACTGAAACCAAAGCAAATATGCGGGATGCAAATTTGTTCAGAAAACGCTTACTGGATGATGGGTTTACCCTGTTTCAGTTTTCAATGTATGTAAGACATTGTCCAAGTCGTGAAAATGCTGAAGTTCATATTAAAAGAGTAAAAGGCATGCTTCCTAAAGCTGGAAAAGTGGCCATTATGTGTATTACGGATAAGCAGTTCAGTGATATTGAGATCTTTTTTGCCAGAAATAAAGAAGAACCACCACCAACCTTCCAGCAACTAGAATTATTCTAATTTTTAAATCCTAAATGAACAATAAATCCGTTGAATTTCAACGGATTAAATTTTGAGGTTGTGGTTAATCACAAAGTTAGTGATTTATGAAAGCAATTCACAACTACTCGTAAAGATATGTCCTGCATCTGGGGGTTGTGGTTAATCACAAAGTTAGTGATTTATGAAAGCAATTCACAACCTTAGATGTTTCCGTACTGTAAAACTCATAGTTGTGGTTAATCACAAAGTTAGTGATTTATGAAAGCAATTCACAACTGCATTTATAAACGAACTTACTAAACAGCTGTTGTGGTTAATCACAAAGTTAGTGATTTATGAAAGCAATTCACAACACTGCAAGTAAGCCCCCAACCTCTATTAAGGTTGTGGTTAATCACAAAGTTAGTGATTTATGAAAGCAATTCACAACCTCTTTTTGTGGGTTATCCAAAAGGGTTGGGTTGTGGTTAATCACAAAGTTAGTGATTTATGAAAGCAATTCACAACTGTCTCCGTAAACATGTGTTACAGATACAAGTTGTGGTTAATCACAAAGTTAGTGATTTATGAAAGCAATTCACAACATCCTGTGATACAGCCTTATTGAAGTAATAGTTGTGGTTAATCACAAAGTTAGTGATTTATGAAAGCAATTCACAACCTGGTGCTGATTTGCTATAAGATTCACTCTGTTGTGGTTAATCACAAAGTTAGTGATTTATGAAAGCAATTCACAACTAGTCAATTTTTCTTTTTCACTCACTGCTGGTTGTGGTTAATCACAAAGTTAGTGATTTATGAAAGCAATTCACAACTAGTCAATTTTTCTTTTTCACTCACTGCTGGTTGTGGTTAATCACAAAGTTAGTGATTTATGAAAGCAATTCACAACATAACTTAATTAAAAGGTAATATTATCCAAGTTGTGGTTAATCACAAAGTTAGTGATTTATGAAAGCAATTCACAACTCCCTTGACTTTTTCAACAGCTGAAATGAAGTTGTGGTTAATCACAAAGTTAGTGATTTATGAAAGCAATTCACAACAAGAAAATGTTAAGTATAAGATTGAGGCAAGTTGTGGTTAATCACAAAGTTAGTGATTTATGAAAGCAATTCACAACTATTCTATCTGTAGGTGATAATCAATTAAAGTTGTGGTTAATCACAAAGTTAGTGATTTATGAAAGCAATTCACAACTGAACACTTGGGCAAGAGTGAAAAATTTTAGTTGTGGTTAATCACAAAGTTAGTGATTTATGAAAGCAATTCACAACATGATCCATATTTTTCTCTGGCTGTAGGCGGTTGTGGTTAATCACAAAGTTAGTGATTTATGAAAGCAATTCACAACTAACCCACCTTTCTTGATTGCAAATTCATAGTTGTGGTTAATCACAAAGTTAGTGATTTATGAAAGCAATTCACAACTAACCCACCTTTCTTGATTGCAAATTCATAGTTGTGGTTAATCACAAAGTTAGTGATTTATGAAAGCAATTCACAACCAAATGGACTGCTGGAGAATTGTGGAAACAGTTGTGGTTAATCACAAAGTTAGTGATTTATGAAAGCAATTCACAACCTCGTCTGAGCTAGAGTTTAAACATCACAAGTTGTGGTTAATCACAAAGTTAGTGATTTATGAAAGCAATTCACAACTTAAAAGACTTTTGATATAAATTACACTTAGTTGTGGTTAATCACAAAGTTAGTGATTTATGAAAGCAATTCACAACCTTACTTAAAGCTTTTTGAAGAAAAATTCGGCTGTGACTAATCACGAAGATAATAAATTTCAAAAGGAAATAGTACTATAATACAATAGATTTCCCCATCTCATTTATTTCTTTTCCGGTTACAATCCCTAACACGGATAGTAAAACTTACATTTCTTGATGTATGATAAGAGAAGACCCATATGGTTTTTCTATTTTTGTATCCGAAAACAATAAACTTTTTTAAACAGTTCAATAATATGAAAAAAATTAGTGTAATTGCATTAGTAGCAGTAGGGTTACTGGCAGCATCATGTAATAGTAAAGAAAAAACAGATACAGCAGTGGCTACTGAGCAAGCAGTTGCTGAAGGTAAAGGAGAAGCATTAGCAGTAGATGCTGCAGCTTCTGTAGTTAACTGGAAAGCTTTCCACAAAGGAGGTTTTGCTCCTCGTTGGGGAACTCTTAATGTAAAATCTGGAGATCTAAACATTGAAGGTGGGCAAGTAGTAGCTGGAAACTTCAATATTGATATGACTTCTATTAAAGTAGATCCTGCTTCAGTAACTGAAAAAGATAAAAAACCTGTAGACCTTGAGGCTCACCTTAAGAATCCTGATTTCTTTGATGTAGAGAAAAATCCTACTTCAGACTTCAAAATTACAAGCGTAGCTGATCTTAAAGAAGCCCCGAAAGATGCAGTAGCAGGTGCTAACAAAACAGTAAGCGGAAACCTTACATTAATGGGTAAGACAATGAACGTTACTTTCCCTGCTAAAGTAGATGTAGTAGATAATACAGCTGCTATTCAGGCTAAATTTACCGTAAACAGAACAGACTGGGGAATCAAATTCGGAACTACTGAAACTGATCCTGCTGAATGGATGATTAGCAAAGACATCGAAATTGCTATTGATGTAAAAGCAAAAAAATAAGTACATACACTTGTTATACATAGAGAGATGCCTTAACTAAGGCAGCTCTTTTTTGTGACAATACATCAATGATTTTTTTGGATGATGAAGAAATCACTTTTAATTTGATAGACAACCTTTAACCTTTTTTAGAAATTGATAACAGCCCAACGGCATCATTTTTTCACTCCATTAAAGATAACACCTAAAATCATAATATCATGTCCAAAAAAATTGCAATCCTGGCGACCCATGGTTTCGAAGAAAGTGAACTTCAATCACCGAAAGAATATTTAGAACAACAGGGATGGACAACACATGTTGTAAGCCCTGAAAAAGGAACCATCAAATCATGGGCAGAGAAAAATTGGGGAAAAGATTATCATGTCGATAAAACACTGGATGAGGTAAATGCTTCTGACTATGATGCTTTGGTTTTACCTGGCGGGGTGATAAATCCTGATCAATTAAGAACAAACGGGCAGGCTTTGGCATTTGTTCGGGACTTTTTTATTCAAAATAAGCCTGTTGCGGCAATTTGTCACGGGCCACAGATCTTAATCAATGCAAAAGTTGTTAACGGAAGAAATATGACTTCTGTAAAATCGATTAGTAAAGATTTAATCAATGCAGGAGCTTATTGGGAAGATCAGGAGGTTGTTGTTGATAATGGTTTGGTGACCAGCAGAACTCCAAAAGATTTGCCAGCATTTAATGCCAAAATGGTAGAAGAATTTAAAGAAGGAAAACATGTAGGGCAAGCGTTATAGCTCAAATTAATAAAATATAGAGCCTGGAATTTCTAAATTCCAGGCTCTTTTATATAATAATCCTTAAGAAAAGTTTATCAATTGAGCTCCCATGAATTCTGAATGCGCACACAATATTCACTTCCCAGATACAGAGGATTGCCATGTTTTTCAGACCAGAAACCATCCAGGATATCCGAGCTTATGCAGCGATAAACAGCAACTCCTTTATAGATTTTATGATCATCACCCTCATAATGAAAGTTAAGCACTAAGATCTGGTCTTTATAAATCCTGTTCCATTTTGTATATGATTTCCAATAACCCATTGCGCAATGATTCGAGCATTTTCATCAACGGATAAAACTAAGGTGCCGCGATAAGAAAACTGGTCAGACTTTTCCTGGTTACTTCCTTTAATGGAATAGGTTCCTGCTAAATCATAAACTGTCATGAATGTATTTTTATGGGTGGCAAATTTAAAAAATCTTATCCTGATCCTGTCATAAATATTGTATTAACACGGATATTAAAGCTTGGATATTCCTTGGTTATATAAATTAAGCTTTATTTTTGCAGCAAATTGATTTTAAAAATGATTCCATTTCTGTTGATTGCAAACCTTATTACATTTGGGGTTTTGGATTTGATAAACTGCAGGCCAAAAGACATCAATGGCGGATTTCAGAGAATGTTCTTTTAGGGCTTTCGTTGATCGGAGTTATTGGTGCAGCTTCAGGAATGATCATCTTTCATCATAAAGTGTCCAAAAAATCTTTTTTAGTAAAATTTTTCATTGTGGTTTTGATTGATGTTGTATTGTTGTATCGATTGATAAGACATTGATATAGATAATTTATTTAAGTGATAAAAAAATGTTTTCCTACATGTATCAGCCGACTCAAGAAGGCAAAATCACTTTCTTTATTCCTGAATCCCAATTTTATAATAAGAGACACTCATTTAGAACATATGAATAAGATTTCCTGAATAATTGAATCAATTTACCGCCAGAAACTTATTGGAATGAAAGAGAAAACAATGAAATAACTCAACCTCTGATACTGTATGTTTTTTAATGATTATAAAAAGAAATTATCTAATTTTCTCATTATGAAATTGTTAAATATTACATAAAGATTTTAATTAATTCATTTAAAATCACTATTTTTGCACCCGTAAAAATCCTATATGCAAAACATTAGAAATATTGCGATTATCGCACACGTTGACCACGGTAAGACGACTTTGGTTGACAAAATCATTCACGCTACCAATATTTTCAGAGAAAATCAGGAGAGTGGAGAATTAATTATGGATAACAATGATCTTGAAAGAGAAAGAGGGATCACGATTTTATCCAAGAATATTTCTGTTACTTATAAAGACACTAAAATTAACGTAATTGATACTCCTGGTCACGCGGATTTCGGTGGAGAAGTAGAAAGAGTATTAAAAATGGCTGATGGGGTTATTTTGTTAGTGGATGCGTTCGAAGGGCCAATGCCGCAGACAAGATTCGTACTTCAGAAAGCGTTAGAATTAGGATTGAGACCATTAGTGGTTATCAATAAAGTAGATAAGCCAAACTGTCGTCCTGATGAAGTTCATGATAAAGTATTTGACTTATTCTTCAACCTTGAAGCTACAGAAGAACAGTTGGATTTCCCTACGTTCTATGGATCTTCAAAACAAGGTTGGTTCAACACTTCATTAGAACAAACTGAAGATATTATGCCATTATTAGATGGTATCTTACAGTATGTTCCTGAGCCTAAAGTAACTGAAGGAAACCTTCAGATGCAGATTACTTCATTAGATTTCTCTTCTTTCTTAGGAAGAATTGCCATCGGAAAAGTAACAAGAGGAGAACTTAAAGAATCTCAATGGATCGGTCTTGCTCAGGCAGATGGAAAAGTGGTAAAAGGAAAAGTAAAAGAATTATACGTTTTCGAAGGTTTAGGGAAGAAAAAAGTAACTGAAGTACAAGCAGGAGATATCTGTGCTGTAGTAGGTTTTGATGCTTTCCAGATTGGAGATTCTTTCGTAGATCTTGAAAACCCTGAGCCGTTGGAAAGAACAGCAATTGATGAGCCTACGTTGAACATGACGTTCTCAATTAACAATTCACCTTTCTTCGGTAAAGACGGTAAATATGTTACCTCTAATCACCTGAAAGAAAGATTATATAAAGAATTAGAGAAAAACTTAGCATTAAGAGTTCAACAGACTGATGATGCCAACACTTTCTTGGTATTCGGTAGAGGTATTCTTCACTTGTCAGTTTTGATCGAAACAATGAGAAGAGAAGGATATGAAATGACAATTGGTCAGCCACAGGTTATCTTAAGAGAAATTGATGGTGAAAAATGTGAGCCTTATGAATCTTTAGTTGTTGACGTTCCTGAAGAATTTGCTTCAAGAGTAATCGACTTAGCAACTCAGAGAAAAGGGGATCTTCACATTATGGAAACTAAAGGAGAGATGCAGCACATGGAATTCGAAATTCCTTCAAGAGGTTTGATCGGATTGCGTTCTCAAATGTTAACAGCTACTGCAGGTGAAGCTATTATGGCACACCGTTTCACAGAATACAAACCTTTCAAAGGAGCTATTCCTGGAAGAAGTAATGGTGTATTGATCAGCAAAACTCAAGGTCCTGCTACAGAATATTCTATCGCTAAATTACAAGATAGAGGTAAGTTCTATGTTGATCCGGGTGAGGAGATCTATGCTGGGATGGTTATTGGTGAGCAAAATAAGCCAGGTGACTTGGTCGTAAACATCGTTGAAGCAAAACAATTGAATAACATGAGAGCTTCTGGAAAAGATAAAGATACAGGTGTTGCACCAAAAATCTTATTCTCTCTTGAAGAATGTATGGAATATATCCAAGCTGATGAAGCTATCGAGGTAACTCCAAACTTTATCAGAATGCGTAAAAAACTTCTTTCAGAAGAAGAAAGAAAAAGAGTTGAAAGATCAGCGAAATCGTAATCATTTCGATTTACAATCAATATCATATAGAAAAGCCTCGAATTTTTCGAGGCTTTTTTTCTAAAGAATAGGAAAAAATGTTTATTTTTTCACAACAATATCCAAAATATTAAAATTTAATTTAAAGTAGTTTTGCGGCTATGAAAATGAGTAAACTAAAACTTATCGTTTTATTAGGAGTTCTAGCGTCTTACAGTACCTCATGTTCAGTTCAGAACAGTGTAACAAAGACTCCGCCTGTTAAAAATACAACAAAACCTAATACCAATAATACTACCACACAACCAAAACCTCCTGTAGTCGTTACCAAACCTACAACAGGAACTTCTACAGAAGAAACTTTCAGAACCAATCTTCCGGAGATCAAAAGAGAGTTTCGTGGCGCTTGGATCGCCAGTGTTGCCAATATCAACTGGCCTTCAAAAAACAATCTTACCGTCGAACAACAGAAAGCAGAAGCAATCAGTATGCTGGATATGCTGAAAGAAAATAATTTCAATGCAGCTATTTTCCAGATCAGACCTTCCGCGGATGCTTTATATACAAGTAATATCGAACCTTGGTCTTACTTTTTGACCGGAGAAACAGGAGCAGCTCCCTATCCCAACTATGATCCCTTATTATTTTGGATCGAAGAAGCTCACAAAAGAGGATTGGAATTGCATGTTTGGTTAAATCCTTACCGTGCTCATCATACCAATGGCGGGAATGTGAACAAGATGTCAATGGCCAACAGAATGTCTGACATTGTAGTAAGATTGAAAAATGGAATGTACTGGTTTGATCCGGCAAATCCTAAAACACAGGATCATGTATCCAATGTCGTAAAAGATATCGTAAAAAGATATGATATTGATGCGATTCACTTTGATGATTATTTCTACCCATACGCTACGTACAACAAAGGAGCTGATTTTCCGGATCATGCAACATGGAATGCTTACGTAAACAGTGGCGGAAATTTATCCAGAGCAGATTGGAGAAGAGATAATGTGAATAAATTTGTAGAACGTATCTATAAAGAAATTCATGCAGAAAAAAATAATGTAAGATTTGGAATCAGTCCATTCGGAATCTGGAAACCAGGATATCCTGCAGGAATTGTAGGTTCTTCTCAGTTTGACGAGCTGTATGCAGATGCCAAATTATGGTTAAACAGAGGTTGGGTAGATTATTTCTCCCCACAATTATATTGGCCCATTGATTCTAAAGGTCAAGGTTTTGAAGCATTATTAAACTGGTGGGAATCAGAAAATACAATGAAGCGTCACTTATGGCCAGGTTTAAATACAGTGGAGATCAAGACATACGACCGTCCAACAGAAATCAAAAATCAGATTGAAATTTCCAGAAAAATTCTGAAAAATGATGCAGGAGAAATTCACTGGAGTATTGCTGGTCTTACCAAAAATCCGGGAATGCTTCCGGCTCTGAAAAATGGGCCATACAGCGAGAAGGCATTAATTCCTAAATCTCCATGGATCAAAACAACTCCATTGCAGACGCCAACTTTATTCATTTCAGATAATGGAAGTTTTGCCCAGACAAGATGGAGTACAAAAAATGCTTCAGAAGTTTTTCAGTGGGTACTTTTCTGTCAGTATGACGGAGTATGGCAAACGGAAATCGTACCATTAGATACGCTTTTCAAAGATATTCCTAAATTTAAAAATGGAAAAAAATTAAGTGGAGTAGCGATCAAAGCTATCGACAGATTAGGAAACGAAAGTGACTACATGGCGAAAAAAGTCAAATAAGAAGATACTGAGGATGATATTGGATTCAATATTGTTAAAGTTTATATACATAATAAAAAGGGTTCAGCTTCAAGTTGAGCCCTTTTTTGTATGATAAGAGGTCGTAGGAAATGAAAACCAAATTTCCATTCACTTTATCATTCTGTAAGAATCTAAAGACATCATGAAATAAAAAATCAAATGTAAATCATGCTGTTTTATTTTAGAATAACTATAAATTATCGCTTTAAAGCATTGAAAGCCAATATTTTGTAAACTAAATGTTCCATTTTTGTGTAAAACAAAAACCTTCGCGGAATCATTTTTGCATGAATACTCTCATAATCACCAAAATATAACATTATGAATACTAACCGACTTTCCGCCAATGTGGAAAAAGCACTTAGCGATCAGATGAACAAGGAAATTCATGCATCACACATTTTTCTATCGTATGGAATTTGGGCCGATGACAAAGGCTATCAGGGAATTGCTAATTTTCTTTACCGTCATGCGCAGGAAGAAAGAAACCATTCCATCAAATTCATGGAGTACATTTTAAATAGAGGGGGAAAACCCAAGGTAACTGCCATCCCGGCACCTCCAGCCGATCCTAAAACACTTACAGCTTGCTTCGAAGGCGTTTTCAAACATGAAGTTGACAATACAACTGCTATCTACAAAATTGTAGATCTTTCCATGGCTGAAAAAGACTGGGCCACATGGAATTTTATGCAATGGTTTGTACAGGAACAAATCGAAGAAGAAACATTAGCTCAAAACCTGATCGATAAATTAAAAATTGCAGGTGGTGACAGAGCCACAGATGAGTCTTTATTTACTTTAGATAAAACTTTACAGGAAGCACCGAATGACGTACCATTAGCTCAGAATGCTACAGGAAATAATCCATAAAGTCATTGGTGAAGCAAAAACTGCTTGAAAATCTGTCAGAACGCTGACAGATTTTTTTTATTATGAAACTCCCTTAAAATTCACTATCTTTGCACGCTGAAAGTTCAGGAATCAACAATAAGGGGAAAATATTGAACCTTACACTTTGAACTTCCAACTTTAAACCTTAAACTTTGAATTTTACAATATGAAATGTGGAATCGTAGGCTTACCGAATGTAGGTAAATCAACTCTTTTTAACTGCCTGAGCAACGCAAAAGCTCAATCAGCAAACTATCCTTTCTGTACGATTGAACCAAACCTGGGAACAGTTTCTGTACCGGATCAGAGATTATTTGAATTGGAGAAAATCGTAAAGCCTGAGAGAGTTTTACCCGCTGTAGTTGAAATCGTTGATATTGCAGGTCTTGTAAAAGGTGCCAGTAAAGGAGAAGGATTGGGGAACCAGTTCTTAGCAAATATCCGTGAATGTGAGGCGATCATCCACGTTTTAAGATGTTTTGATAATGGAAATATCATTCACGTAGAAGGTTCGGTAGATCCGTTAAGAGATAAAGAAATTATTGATATTGAACTTCAATTGAAAGACCTTGAAACAGTAGGAAAAGCAGTTGAAAAAGCTAAAAAATTCATCAAATCTGGTAAGAAAGAAGATATTCTGGTGTACGAAACACTTCAGAATTTGCAAAAATTCCTTGAAGATGGGAAAAATGCAAGAGAATTTGCAGTTAATGATGTGACAGCTTCTATCATTAATGAAGTTCAGCTTTTAACAAATAAGCCGGTGCTTTACGTTTGTAACGTAGATGAAAATTCTATCAAAAACGGAAACGATTGGATTGCTAAGATCGAAGAAATGGCTAAAAATGAAGGAGCGGAAGTTGTTGTACTTGCTGCTCAGATTGAAGCTGACATCAACGAGCTAGAAACTTTTGAAGAAAGAGAAATTTTCCTTGATGAACTAGGTCTTACAGAGCCAGGAGTAAACCGTTTGATCAGAAAAGCTTACGATCTTTTAAAACTTCAGACGTATTTCACTGCCGGAGTAAAAGAAGTACGAGCTTGGACTATCGGACAAGGATGGACGGCTCCTCAGGCTGCTGGAGTAATCCACACAGACTTTGAAAAAGGATTTATCCGTGCAGAAGTAATCAAGTATAATGATTATATGACTTACGGTTCAGAAGTAAAAGTGAAAGAAGCCGGAAAACTTTCTGTAGAAGGTAAAGAATATATAGTTCAGGATGGTGACATCATGCACTTTAGATTCAACGTATAAAAAGAAAAAATATTAAAGTTAGTTTATAAAAAAGCGTTTCCATGTATTTGGGAGCGTTTTTTGCATTGATGAGTAAAATTATATCCATGAAGGCCTCTTATTTTGTCATCCCAGTTTTCTTTTTTTCATGTTCAAAATCTATTGAAGATAAGTGTTTCGTTGAAAAGATGAATACTGAAGATATTGTGATACTGAATGAAGATCCTCAGTCTTATACCCTAAAACAAATTCTTTCAGAAAAACCCAAATACCTTGAAATTATCAATCTTACAGCATATCGGGATTTTAAAACAGACAGAACAGAATATCTTTTACAAGCAATGGATTCCGGAAAAGAAGGCGAGACAAGAGAAAATAACTTTATACTATTTGATGAAAAATTTTCTAATCAATTTGTATGTTTTGCTAAACAACAAGTTGGAAATATCTTATATGGAGTAGGAGTTAACAAGCTTGGATACTGGTTGTTAAAAGTTGAAAATAATAAACCCTCTGCTTATTTTTTCGGATTAAGTCCTAACCAGTATTATTTTAATAAAACTCAGCAGGACCTATTTGTTCAGGGTGACTATCTCCAGATTAAAGGAAGCCTTGTGAGTCCTGTACAATCTAATGAGAGTGATAAGAATAAGGATTATTCAGTAATTGAAGATGGCAAATTGTTTACAATTAAATTAACAGATCTGATGCGGGATTCTGATAATGATGGCTATAATGATATATTTGAGAATAGTTTTGGGCTAAATCCCCATCAGGAAGATACAGACAGGGACGGAATCAATGATTTTGAGGATATGAATCCTATGTTTAAATCATCAAAGGATAAATTTACCCTTCTTTATGAATCATTGTTGCCTAATGCTTCCATAGACTCTGAAAAAAAGAACTATGAATTTCAGGTGTATAGAAGCGATTGTGACTATTTCCATCAGATTAATCCAGTACAGAAAGTATTATTTGTACCTGAGGATAAAAAAGAGCAGACTTATTATACCAAGGTGTCTGATATTATCGAAGAAATGATCTCTCCAATACAAAAGAATGAGAAGAATCCAGCCCGTTTTTATATATATAAAGTAGGAAGCTATTTTAAAAATGATTATGCTGCAGATTATGAAAATGGGAAATGGGTACTTAAAGTGGTGGGTGGATATATTATTTAAAAGATTGTGAAATTTTATTCATGAAAAATAAAGAATTGAGTAAGATATATAATAATGAAAGAGAGCTTGCAAAAGCATTTTTATGTAAATTTGGCAGCATTTTTTAATGAATGCCCGTAACTATGAACATCTTATATTTTGCAATTCCTGTTTTCCTTTTTTCGTGCTCGAAGCCTGTAAAAGATAATTGCTTTACAGATAAAAGCCCTCAGCTTTACAATAAGGATGAAGACTCCCAATTAAAATTTACTGTACAACAGATTCTTAAGGATAAACCCAGCTATCTTCAAATGGAAAGCCTTCCCAATTATAGAGACTTTAAGAAAGACAGTACAGAATATAATGATCTTAATCCCGAATATGTAGAACGTAGGGTAAAATTGATAAAAGATGGTGATCTTTTTAACGAAAAGTTCGGAGATTTTAGCTTATACGTCGCCACACAGCAGATTGGAAATACTTTTTATACTCTTGCCGAAAACTCTTTGGGATATTGGTTGTTGAAGATTGAAAATGGTAAACGCTCTGCTTACTTTTTAGGAATGAGCAGAGATCAATATTATTTTAATAGAATTCAGCAGAGGCCTGTTATTGATGGAGAATATGTTCAGGCAGAAGGGAGCTTGGGGAATCGCATTGAATCTGAAAAGTCTCGTATTAAAAAAGGTTTTTCAGCTCTTGAAGATGGGAAGTTATTTAGAATCAAGCTTAAAGATATTGAACAGGATTCGGATCAGGATGGATATAATGATATTTTTGAGAAAAGCTTTGGTCTGAATCCGTATAATAAAGATACAGATGGAGACGGGATCAATGATTCTGATGATATGAATCCTATGTATACATCTGAAAACAATAAATGGAGTGAGTTCTATAATCATGCAATGATATTTGAAGGGCCTTCTACGATGTCGGAATATGGAAAAGAATACTTGAAGTATACCTTTAGTTTCTTTAAGGGAGATTGTGATTATTTGCATCAGATGAGTCCAAGCTTCAGGGTTTTATTTATACCGGAAGACAAGAATAAGCAGACAGCTTATATGAGAACGGCGAATCTAAAAGTTACCTATTTCAGCAAGTTATTTCAGGATAAGAAGAATCCGGAAACATTTTCTTTATCTACACAGAAGCAAAAGAGGCAGGATTTATTATATTCTTTAGAATACAAACAAGGAAAATGGCAAGTAAGTCAGGATTACTAAGTCTTTTTTCTTCTGAATATACTTTGTCTGTTTTCTAAAAAAGCACTTTCAAATGAATGAAAGTGCTCAAATTATAAAAATAACATATAAGGTATATGTGTTTAGTCTAGTGGCGGATCCAGTATGGTTCTACACTTTCTTTCGAAGCAGCTTAGACCAACAGTTGTACATAAGCCTGTTGCTGGATCAAGGCATCTCAATAGCCCGCCAATGATTGATTTCAATTCTTTTTTGTTCAGTCTTTTTCCGTTGATTACATTTTATTTTTCCATGATTTTTTATTTCAAAAATGGATCATCTTATTAATCAAAGGGAGGCTCAAGGACATATCTGCACTCTCTTTCAGCACATCTTATTCCGGTATCGATGCAGCGTCTCGTTTCAGGATCAAGACACATTTGTAATCCACCTTTAATGGATTTTAGCTCTTTCTTGTTTAGGTTTTTTGCGTTTTTCATAGCACTATATTTTGAGATTGATGATTATTCTATCGGAATTGGTCCTGGTCTGCATTCTTTTTGAGCACAAGATGGTGAAATAATAGTACAGCCATAAGGATCAGATGAAGGTTCACATGGCTGAACCGGGCACAATACTGGTTGTATACAATTAAGTAATCCACCTTTAATGGTCTTTAATTCTCTTTTGTTTAATTTTTTTGCATTTTTCATAGTATTGATTTTTTATAGTAAAGTTTAATAAGAATGTTTTTTCTTCCTGGACACAGAACGCAGAATCAGTCGCACGGCGAGAGCTGCTGGATTCGTATGGGAGGTAGATGATTGCTAAGGTCTGCAAATTTTTTGCCCACAGCGAGGATGAATCATTGTACATCCGTTAGCATCTGCATGAGATTCACATGTTCCGGGATATGGCTCACAAGGTTCAGGAACCATACAGTTGTACATCCCTCCTGTAATAGATTTTAGTTCTTTTTTGTTTAGTTTTTTGCCGCTGGATAGGATTTGATTTTTCATTGGTTTGATTTTTAGTGAGTTAGTAAATACTAAAGTAGTGAAAATAATAATATGTATATCACTTGGTGTAGAAAAAAATGATATAAGTATTTTATGCTGATTAAAAATCAACTTTGTATCTTTGAATTTTACAAATAATTAGGGATGGAAAAAATAGTCCACGCTTCATTGGAAGATTTTTATAGAGAAATGACTGCCAAGCTAGGCAAGAACCTGGAAGATATTTTTCCTAAAGGTCTTCATAAAGACCTTGGACACTTTAATGTGTTTGATATCGCACAAACTCTTGAAAGGGTAAAAACCACCTCTGAAATGCCTTATAATCGACGAAAGTATTATAAGATCAGCCTTATCAGAGGAAAGAACAGAGCAGAATACGCAGATAAAACGATTTCAATAGAAAAAAATGCACTTTTGTTTGCTACTCCCAAGGTTCCTTATCATTGGGTGCCTGAAGATACCAATCAGTCCGGAAGTTTTTGCGTCTTTACAGAAGACTTTTTTATTAAAGATGCATCATACAACAATTTGGAAAGCCTGCCTATTTTTCAGCCAGGTGCTATTCCTATATTCGAAATTGAGGATGAACAGGCAGATGAAATAGAATTTCTTTTTAAGAAAATTAAAAAGGAAATTGATTCAGATTATATATTTAAATATGATCTGATCAGGAATTATGTATCGGAATTGATTCACTATGGACAAAAGCTACAGCCTGCAACAAAAATCTCAATGACAAAAGATGCCTCCATGAGAGTTGTATCTTTATTTATAGAGTTACTCGAAAGACAGTTTCCTATTGAATCCAGGGAACAGAGACTGCAACTGAAAACAGCGAACGATTTTGCAGAAAGGCTATCGGTACACGTTAATTATCTCAACAAAAGATTAAAAGAAAATACGGGAAAAACTACCACAGAATTTATCAGTGACCGTATTGCTCAGGAAGCAAAGATCCTTTTAAGGCAAACGCAATGGACTGTTTCAGAAATATCCTATGCATTGGGCTTTGAAGAAATAGCTCATTTTTCAAACTTTTTCAAAAGAAAAACAGCATTTACTCCTTTAGAATTTCGCTCATGATTTGAATTTTGCAAATTTTGGATTGATTCAGGTAAATGTTTTCTATTGTAAATAGGCCAACTTTGTAGTATTAAAATAACAAAAAATATGGAAGCAAAGACAAAAATTGCATTGGTAACGGGAGGGAGTAGAGGTTTAGGAAAAAATTCAGCTCTCAAAATCGCTCAAAAAGGACTTGATGTTATCATTACTTATAGAAGCAATAAAGAAGAAGCTGATCAAGTTGTTAACGAAATAAAAACTTTAGGCCAAAATGCAGTGGCGTTTCAATTGGATACCAAAGACCGTAAAAGCTTTGACGGGTTTGTGAAAAATGTAACAGAACATTTAGAGGAAGCCACTGGAAATCCACATATCGATTATCTTATTAATAATGCCGGAACAGCATTATATTCACCCATTACTGAAGTGACAGAAGAGCAGATGGATGATATGGTAGATATTCATTTTAAAGGAGTATTTTTCCTCACTCAAAAACTATTGCCTTTTATCAATGATGGTGGTGGGATTATTAATATTTCATCAGGATTGGCAAGATTTGCAACACCGGGGTCTTCCGTTTACGGATCAATAAAGGCTGGGGTAGAAATGCTTACCAAATACATGGCCAAGGAATTGGGAGCAAGAAAAATAAAAGCTAATGTAATCGCTCCTGGTGCTATTGAAACCGATTTTGGAGGTGGAAGAGTAAGGGATAATAAAGAGATCAATGATATGGTAGCCGGGTCTACAGCTCTAGGCAGAGTAGGGCTTCCTGATGATATTGGTGGCGTTGTTGCTTTTCTATGTACAGAAGATGCCGGATGGATTAATGGACAAAGAATTGAAGCTTCAGGGGGAATGTTTCTATAAAATAATCAAGAGAAATATTTTTATCAAAAAAACAAAAGAACCAACTGTATCAGGTTGGTTCTTTTTATTATTATAAGCCTATCGGTTCAGGAAGTACAATAGGACCATCCGGGTCTATTGGTTCCAGGGGCTCCGGTAATTGACATTTTTTTTCTCTGCATCCGGGTCCATAATATTTACAGTAACCGCTAGGAGCACATGGGTAGCTACCTAATCCCCCGTGGATTGCTTTTAATTCAGACTTTGCTAATTTTTTTCCTTTGTTTAAGTTTAGATTTTTCATGGTATTATCTTTTAATGAAGGTTGGATTTATGGTCTGCAAACTATTTGGCCACAACGTGGAGAGATGATAGTACAATAGGCTCTCGGATCATCAGAAACAATGGGCGGATCACAGTTTGGACCTTCACACGGATTTCCCGGTTGCATACAATTAAGCATACCTCCGGCAATTGTTTTTAATTCTTTTTTACTGAGTTTCTTTGCTTGTAAAGAAGTTTGTTTTTTCATAACAGTGATATTTGGTTGTTGATTTAATTCCAAGGCTCCTGTGGCATGTTTGGCTTACATTGATCTTCTGCACACTTAGGATGATATTGTCTGCATCTTAATGAGGGATCAAGACACATTAAAAGACCTCCGTTGATAGTACGCAGCTCTTTTTTACTTAATTTTTTAGCTTTAAATAATGATTCTCTTTTCATGATTCTGATTTTTAATGAGTTAGTTATTACGAATATATGAAAAGTTTCAATAGTAAATCACTTATTGAGGAAAAAATATAAATTATTATTGTATTGTTTATGGTTAAAAATGAATGAGTTGTCTAATGGTGGTTGAAATACTTCTTCAAACTACAAAGCAATTAATTATAGTTTTGAAAGATTTTCTAGAGCGCGCTCCAATGTTTCCTGTTTCTTGGCAAAGCATAAGCGAATCACATTTTCATTCAGTTTGTTTTTATAAAATGAAGAAAAAGGAACACTGGCCACTTTATGAGTAATCGTAAGTTCACTGGCAAAATCAAAATCATTTTTATCCGAAATTTTGGAATATTTTACGGCCTGGAAATAGGTGCCTTCACAATCCAGAAGTTCAAAGGATGTTCCGGAAAGTCCTTTTCTTAAAAAATCTCTTTTCTCCTGAAAGAACTGATTAAGGTGAATATAATGCTCATCGTTTTTCATGTATTCCGCTAAAGCAAGCTGAATAGGAGTGTTTACACAGAAAACATTGAATTGGTGTACCTTTCGGAACTCATCAGTTAAAGCTTTAGGTGCAGCACAATACCCTACTTTCCAGCCTGTAACATGGAAAAGCTTTCCAAATGAGGCTACAAGAAGACATCTTTCCTTTAGTTCGGGATATTTACAAATACTTAAATGCTGTTTTCCGTCAAATACAATGTTTTCATATACTTCATCACTTAAAATAAGAATAGAAGTATCCTTTACCAATTGAATAAGCTCTTGAATATCTTGCTCTTTTAATATCTTTCCTGATGGATTATTCGGATTATTAAGGATAATCATTTTGGTTTTCTCACTGATCAGATTCTTTACAACATTCCAATCAATTTCATAATCGGGTGCCTTCATTTCGAACCGCTTTACAATGCCACCAAAAAGTTCAACGGTAGGTTCGTAGCAGTCGTAAGCCGGTTCAAAAATAATAACTTCATCCTCTTTCTTGATAAAAGCGGCAATTGCTGTAAAAATAGCCTGAGTTCCACCCGCCGTAACGGTTATTTCTGAATCCGGATGATAGGTAGTTTGGTGGCTGTTCTCAATTTTTCTTGCGATTTCTTCCTTTAAACCAATCATTCCGCCTAATGGTGCATATTGATTGAATCCTTTTTTTACAAAGTGATCTACGTAGTTTAATAACTCAGAATCCGGCATGAAATCCGGAAACCCCTGAGAAAGATTAATGGCTTCATTTTCATTGGCAAGCTGTGTCATTTGGCTGAAAATAGTAGTTCCCACATTGGAAAGCTTTGATAAAGGAAGTTGTATCATAAAAAACAGATTTTGTTGATACCGAATTTAATGAATTATTTAAATAACTCATTAAAATAGTTTGTATGTTGGAAAATACAGAGGTACAAGGAATTATTTTGGTGGCTTTATTTTAAGGCGCAAAAGAATCAAAGATTCTCGGCAAGAAATATATTTTCTAATAGGTTTTTATATTATCCAGAAGAAGCAGCCCATTTTTTAGCAATCATTTACGAAATCTGTATAATCTACGAGAGATAAAATCCCAGCGTCTTACCATCGATTAAATCTAAAGAAAACTTGCGTCTTCATGTTTTCTAACAAATCCCCTTAGTATTTTCAGTAGTAAAAAAATAAACAATTGTTTAAATAATAATACTTTTTGCTTTTAAATATGTCGGGTGATGCTTACATTTGTTATGCTAAAAATAGTTTAAAGCCAATGATCATGAAAATTAAGAGGATAGAGTTTCCGGCAAGATCCATTTTGTCTCAAGGAAAAGAAAAGTTTGATTATGTAGATAGTTTTGAGGGTGGTCTGGTAGGTAACGGGCAGAATTTCGATATTACACAAATCGGAAAAGCTTTTTTTACAAGCAGCCCAAAATGGGGGAAGAAAATGTTTGCTTTCAGAAATAAAGTGGTAAGGTTATTCGGGTTAAAAACTGGTGAAAAGGTTGATCCTGTTACAGAATCCGACAGTTTTACCTGTGAAGTGGGAGAGCGAATAGGGCTTTTTAAAGTTTTTAATAAAACCAATAATGAAATTATTCTTGGGGAAGATGATAAGCATCTGGACTTCAGAATTTCTCTTTTATTTGATAAAAACCAAGGTGGGCAGGATGAAAATGCTTTAACAATTTCCACTACTGTGAAATTCCATAATTGGCTGGGAGTCCTATACTTTTTGCCTGTGCGTCCTTTTCATCAGCTCATTGTTCCTGCTATGCTTAAAAATATCATAGTCCAACTGGAAAGTACTCCATCATAATATTGAAGGGTAAATGTTGGGCGATAGACATTTATCCTTTATTTTTCATCTACTTAAGTCTACTTTTTTGTAATGCAAATCCGGATTTCAGGAAGAATGTTGATAAAAAAATGAAGACGAAAATTCGGATAATTTTGGACAATTTCGTACTTTTGTATGTTTGCTGAAATCATATATGTCACAAGAAATAAATCCAACCTACTCCGAAGATAATATCAGAACCCTCGATTGGCAGGAACATATCCGTTTGCGCCCCGGCATGTACATCGGGAAGCTCGGTGACGGTTCTTCTGCCGATGATGGTATTTACATTTTACTTAAAGAAATCCTGGACAACTCTATTGATGAGTTTAGGATGAGATCCGGTAAAAGAATTGAAATAAAGCTGGATGACGGCAAGGTTACGATCCGTGACTTTGGTCGTGGAATTCCGCTGGGGAAAGTCGTAGATGCCGTTTCCAAAATGAATACCGGAGGTAAATACGATAGTAAGGCGTTCAAGAAATCTGTCGGACTGAATGGGGTGGGTACCAAAGCTGTAAATGCCCTTTCAGAGTATTTCAGAGTACGTTCTTTCCGTGATGGAAAAATGAAGGTAGCGGAGTTTTCCCGCGGTATGATCAAAGAAAACTTTGATGAAAAAGAGACCTCAGACAGAAACGGAACTGAAATTTCATTTATTCCCGATGGAGAAATCTTCCTGCACTTCAAATACAGAAAAGAGTATATCGAAAGAATGCTCCGAAACTATGCGTATCTGAATCCGGGACTGAAAATATTATTCAATGGGGAAACCTATTTTTCTGAAAATGGGTTGAAAGACCTTTTGGAAGAAGAGCTGGAAAGTGATATTCTTTATCCGATCGTTCACTTAAAAGATGAGGATATTGAAGTGGCCATTACCCATTCTGATAAATCACAGACAGAAACTTATTTTTCATTTGTTAACGGACAGAATACAACACAAGGTGGTACTCACCTTAATGCTTTCCGTGAGGCATATGTGAAAACAATTCGTGAGTTTTTTAATAAGAATTTTGACGCTTCTGATATCAGAAAATCAATTATTGCAGCAATTTCCATCAATGTGGAAGAGCCGGTTTTTGAATCTCAGACTAAAACTAAACTAGGTTCCAATGATATGGGGCCAAACGGTCCTACCGTAAGAACTTTCATTATTGATTTTCTGAAAAGCAAATTAGATAATTTCTTACACAAGAACCCTGAAATAGCAGAAGCAATCCAGCGAAAGATTCTGATCTCTGAGAGAGAGAGAAAAGAACTTTCCGGAATCCAGAAACTGGCAAGAGAAAGAGCTAAAAAAGTATCTCTTCATAATAAAAAACTGCGTGACTGCAGACAACATTATAACGATCAGAAAGCTGAAAGAAAAGGAGATACACAGATCTTTATTACCGAGGGAGATTCCGCATCAGGATCCATCACCAAATCAAGAGATGTAGAAACCCAGGCGGTATTCTCATTAAAAGGAAAACCTTTGAATTGCTATGGTCTTACGAAAAAAGTGGTGTATGAGAATGAGGAGTTCAACCTTCTTCAGGCAGCTTTAAATATTGAAGAAAGTTTAGAAGACCTAAGATATAACCAGGTTATCATTGCAACCGATGCCGATGTCGATGGAATGCACATCCGCTTGTTGATGATCACATTCTTCCTGCAATTCTTCCCGGATCTGATTAAAAATAATCACCTTTATATCCTTCAGACCCCATTATTTAGGGTTAGAAATAAAAAAGAAACCAGATATTGTTATTCAGAAGCGGAAAGAGTAAAAGCATTAAATGACCTTGGAAAGAATCCTGAAATTACCCGATTCAAAGGATTGGGAGAGATCTCTCCGGATGAATTTAAGCATTTCATTGGTAAAGACATCCGTTTAGAACCCGTGGTAATAGGGAAAGATCAAACTATAGATCAGTTATTGGAATTTTATATGGGTAAAAATACACCAGATAGACAAACTTTCATTCTTGAGAACTTGGTAGTGGAAGATGACTCTGATATTGATAAGAAACACATTCTTGATGAAGTAAGCAGCTAATAACTGAAGAACACCATATAAGAATCACAATGAGATTAAGTAACCGTAGTAAAGCATCATTTTATAACTTTATACACACATTGCTGCTGATGATCGCAGTATTTGGAATAGTAGGATTTGTAGTCAATAAGTACAGATTTCATGCATTAGGGAACGAAAGCTACCTGATGATTGTAGTTCCCCTATTATTGCTTTTCATATTTCATTTTAATGGAAGACAGATCTTTGAATATGATAGCGATGGGGAAGCATTGCATTTTAAGAACAGGAATATCATTCCTTTTTTAAGCAAAGCTCTCCACGATGAATTTCCAAAATATAAGCTGATAAAATATGATGTAGTCAGTATTTTTTTCATCAAGAGATTATACATTACAGTATCAAGTAAGAATAATGGGTCTACCATTCTGAAATATCAGATTTCTTATTTGACCAGAAAAGAAGTAAACGATTTAAAACTCTCTCTGAATAAAGTTGTAAAAGCTAATAAAGAGAAAAAAGATTAATATAACAGATGACGACAGAAGAATATTCGCATGAGGGTGACAGCTTAAAGAAGGTTTCCGGTCTCTATAAAGACTGGTTTCTGGATTATGCTTCCTATGTAATTTTGGATAGGGCTATTCCTTCGATATTTGACGGGCTGAAGCCTGTTCAGCGAAGAATTATGCACTCTATGCGGGAACTGGAAGATGGCCGTTACAATAAAGTGGCCAATATCGTGGGAAATACCATGAAGTATCACCCTCATGGTGATGCCTCCATTACTGATGCCATGGTGCAGGTTGGGCAAAAAGAATTGCTGATTGATACCCAGGGAAACTGGGGGAATATCTATACAGGAGATTCTGCAGCAGCAGCAAGGTATATTGAAGCGAGACTGACTCCTTTTGCCCTGGAAGTTGTCTTTAATCCTAAAACGACAGAATGGACAAAATCCTATGATGGTAGAAATAACGAGCCCATTGATCTTCCGGTAAAATTTCCTTTGCTTCTGGCTCAGGGAGTAGAAGGAATTGGAGTTGGACTTTCCACAAAGATTCTCCCGCATAACTTCAACGAGCTTATTAATGCTTCTGTAGCCCATTTAAAAGGAAAAAGATTTGAGATTTATCCGGATTTTTTAACAGCCGGTTATCTTGATGTATCAGAATACAATGATGGCCATAGAGGCGGAAAAGTAAGAGCAAGAGCAAAGATCACACAGACGGATAAACATATGCTGGTGATCTCCGAACTTCCCTATTCTAAAACCACGAGCGATCTGATCGATTCTATCTTAAAAGCGAATGAAAAAGGAAAGATCAAGATCAAAAAAATTGAAGACAATACGTCCGATAAAGTAGAGATCCTGATCCATATTCATAATGATGTTTCTCCGGATAAGACGATTGATGCCTTGTATGCTTTCACAGACTGCCAGGTAACGATTTCTCCGAATGCCTGTGTGATTGTTGGCGATAAACCAATGTTCATGAATGTTTCCGATATTCTTAAAACTAATACGGATCATACGGTTTCCCTGTTGAAAAAAGAACTTGAGATAGAACTTCATGAGCTTCAGGAAAGCTGGCATTTCTCTTCGTTGGAAAGAATCTTCATCGAAAACAGAATCTATCACGATATCGAAGAAGTGAAGAGTTGGGAAGAGGTGTTAAAAACCATTGATAAAGGGTTGAAACCTCATACGAAACACCTTTTAAGAGCCGTAACAGAAGAAGATATTCTAAGATTAACGGAGATCAGAATCAAGAGAATTTCAAGATTTGATTTAGATAAATTTAAAGAAAACATTGCCTCTCTTGAAGGGAAAATAGAGCAGGTAAAATACCACCTTGCGAATCTGATCGCTTATGCGATTGAGTATTATCTGAATATACAAAAGAAATACGGAAAAGATAAGCAGAGAAAAACAGAATTGAGAATCTTTGATACCATTGATGCAACAAAAGTAGCCGTAGCGAATGAGAAATTCTATGCCAACTTTGAAGAAGGGTTCATTGGGACATCATTGAAGAAAGATCAGTATTTATTTGATTGTTCGGATATTGATGATATCATTATTTTCAGAAAAGATGGTAGCATGAAGGTGGTAAAAGTAGAAGCTAAGACATTTGTAGGAAAAGATATTCTCCACGTTGCCATCTGGAAGAAAAATGATAAGCGAACGGTCTATAACATGATTTACCGTGAAGGTAGAGAAGGTCCTTATTATATGAAACGTTTCTCTGTAACAGGAGTCACAAGAAATACAGACTATCCGCTAGCTTCAGATAAAAAAGGTTCAGAGACATTGTATTTTTCAGCCAACCCGAATGGGGAAGCAGAAACGGTTACGGTTCTTTTAAAACCAAACCCAAGAATCAGAAAGAATAAAATGGAGATCAATTTCTCTGATCTGGCTATTAAAGGCCGTGATTCTAAAGGGAATTTGGTAACGAAATATGCCGTGAAGAAAGTAGACCTTAAAGAAGAAGGCGTTTCTACACTGGCTCCAAGAAAGATCTGGTTGATGATACGGTAAGAAGACTGAATGCTGATGCAAGAGGTACCTTGTTAGGAAATTTCAAAGGAGATGACAGAATATTAACCATCAATACCAATGGCGAGGTAAAATTGGTTTCATTTGATCTTGGGAACCGTTTTGATGATGAATATCTGGTATTGGAAAAATGGAAGCCGGAACAACCTATTACGTGTATCTACTATGATGGGGAAAAGGATATTTATTTCATCAAGAGATTCTTGTTAGAGAATACGGTGAATGTCCAGATCTTTATGCCATCCGAGCACCCGAAATCGTTCATAGAGAATGTAATCGTAGCGAATGATGTCACCGCAGAAATTATTTTTGCTAAAGATAAAGGTAAAGAACGTGATTCGGAAACCATTAATATCGACGAATTTATTGCGGTAAAAGGAATAAAAGCAATTGGTAATCAGTTTACCAAATTTAAAGTAAAAGCCATCAATATTACCATTCCTGAACCTGTAGAAGAGGAGCCGGAGGTATATGAAGATCCTGAACCAACAGGAGATATAGATGAAGACGGAGGCGTTATTGGTGATCTGTTCAGGAAGATGGAGAAATGAGAACAGAATAGATACTATAAACATATTATAAGGATACAATAAAAAACATCAGATGGATATATTGGTTTTAATTATTATTGCAGTCACTTGTGTATTCAGTTACATGGGATTCAACAATCCGGGTTTATTTGAAAAATATAAATTCAATGTTGGAGCGATTGCAAACCGTAAAGAATATATAAGGCTCATCAGTTCTGCATTTTTACATGCAGACTTTATGCACCTGTTTTTTAATATGCTTTCCTTGTACTTCTTTCAGGGGGTAGTGGTTCAAATGTTTGGAGAAATAGGGTTTTTGATTATCTATTTTGGATCGATGATCCTTGGAAACCTATTCAGCTTACAGATATATCAGAAACAACCATGGTATTCGGCTATCGGAGCATCCGGAGCTGTTTCGGGAATTATTTTTGCATCCATAGCCATGGCTCCCAATGAGATCAGTGTCAACTTCTTGCCGGGATGGCTGTTTGGAACATTGTATTTCGGATATTCCGTATATATGATGCTAAATCCAAAGCAATGGGATAATCTGGGACATGCTGCTCACCTTGGAGGAGCATTTTTCGGGCTTATTTACTCAATTCTTCTGCATCCGCAACAAGCAATGAGTAATATTCTCTATCTTGGAGTAATGTCATTACCATTGATTTATCTGGGATATCAGATTTTTATAAAGAAAAGGATCAATTAAAAGAATGAAAAAAACTATAAACCTACTTTTAGTGCTTGTAAGTAATTATTTTTTAGCACAAAATGATTTTACACTAATCACTCCTAAACCTTCAGATTCTAAAGCCAATAAAATTGTTTTTTCCAACAATAGCTTAGGGTATATTATCAATAGTAATAAAGAATTGTTATCTACTAATAATAAAGGAGTTACCTGGAATGTTAAACAGAAATTGAATTTTTTCCCACGCGATATAAAATTCAGAAATAATATAGGATTTATTGTAGGAGACAATACGGTTCTCCGCTCTGATGATTATGGGGTGACCTGGAATCCTGTAAATACTTATGGATTTTTATTAAACTCTATCAATTTTATCAATGATGATGTGGTGTATATTTCCGGACAGACGCAGACATTAAAATCTTCGGATAAAGGACTTACGTTTCCTGTTAATACAACCATGTATAATATGTCGGCAGCCATTACGGTCTTTACAGATGCTAATACAGCTAACGTTGCGACTTATGATGGAAGGTTACTGAGAACAGTAGATGGAGGAAACAGTTGGGTAACTGTTTATTCTGATTCAAGTTCAAATAATGGGTTTTACTCTGTTGTTTTTCCATCCCAAAATGTAGGATATGCAAACAAAGGCTTTGGAAATATGCTTAAGACTACTGATGGTGGGCAGACCTGGACTACTTTAAGCGAGAGTATCTATTATAGAGAAGCATACGGGATGCAGTTTTTTGATGAAAACAATGGGTTTACAGTAGGAGATGGCGGTGCCATCTATAAAACAACAAATGGAGGTACTTCATGGCAATGGATTAGTTCGTCTCCAACATTTGTCTATGGTGATGATTATGATTTAAACGGACTGTATTTTTTTGATACTCAAAATGCTATTTGTGTTGGAAATAACGGTAGAATCATAAAAACCCAAAATGGAGGCACAACCTGGTCCAATTATTCACCCACTTACGATATTATTAATGAACTACATTTTACAGATGCTAATAATGCGTATATGAAAACAGATAGGGGAGGTTTTTTCAAAACATCAAATGCCGGAGACTCCTGGGAGAAAGTCCAATATCCTCCTCACCAGTCTTATAGTCATAAATTTTCTTTCCTGAATGAAAATGTAGGATACTCAATTGGAGCCAACCAGGGAGTTGTATACAAAACAACAAATGGAGCTCAAAGCTGGGTAGCAAGCCCGGTTATTCAATATGAGCCATTGTATGCTGTAAGCTTCCTGAATGAAAATGTAGGCTATGTAAGTGGTGGATATGATACATCAAATAAAGGAATATATAAAACAGTAGATGGAGCATCTACATGGCAGAAAATCTCAAATATGAGATTTTCCAGTTTTAAATTTTTCAATAATAATGTAGGTTTCGGAGTTGTATCAGGATCTTTGGGAAAGCTATATAAAACTTTGGATGGAGGAATTACCTGGAATATATGCCTTAATGAAGGTACTTCGAGCATATATTATGATATTCTGAATGAAAACCAGATCTTTCTGCAAGGGGATAATGGTAATTTCTTTAAATCAAATGACGGAGGAAATACATGGATGAAGCTTCAAACACCTTCTTATGGTTTTGATAAAATTAAATTTGTAAATCAGAATACAGGGTATGTTGCAAATAAAGAAATGGTATATAAAACGGAAGACGGTGGAACTACCTGGAATATGATTTTAAATAATAACTACGATTTTGATATAATAACATTGGAAGTTGGTGGTGATTATTTATATTTGTCTGGTAATGGAGGTAGAGTTTATAAATATTCGTTAGGCTTCTTATCTGCGAGTGAGGTTGGGGTAAATAGTAACAACATTAAAATCTATCCTAATCCTGCAACAGATTATGTTACAGTAAGCTCTAAGAAGAAAATAAAAGAGATCAAATTGATTGATATTTCAGGGAAAACGCTAAAAACCGTTATAAATACACCCCAAATCAATGTATCTGAGTATCATCCGGGAATGTACTTTATGGAGATAATTTTTGGTGACAACACCAAGCAAGTAACCAAAATTATCAAAAAATAGCGGGATATATTTAAGATAATAAAAACCAATGAACACATCAGAATTCAACAGTTTCATCGTGATACTTATCTATGGTTCATTGGTTTTGCTTTCTCTGCTGAACATTGCCAATCCTTTAAAAGTAAACCGAAAAGCCAACTTCTGGTTCGGGATCTTTCTTTTTCTCTGGTCTACCTTCTGGATGGATGAAGTTCTTTTCCTGATAACAGGTTCAATGATCGAATTTCATTCCCTTTTTCTGATTCGACTTATACAATATCTCACCCCCATCTTTTTTTACTTCAGTGTATTATTTTACACCAATCCTTCTTTTACCTTTAAAATAACGGATGTGAAATTTTTGCTGTTTCCAGCAGCATTCCTGGTTTGCCTTGTATTGTCAAGTCTTGGTTATACCACTCCTTTTGAATTTCTGAGCATTATTTTGATCCTGATTCAGGCGTTATTCTATACTGTACTTTCTTATATTACGATCAGAAAACACCAACAGAAAATTCAGCAGTTCTCTTCCAATACAGAAGGAATCAATCTGAACTGGCTCGAATACATTATTCTGGTAATTCTTGCGGTAAACATTATCTATGTCGTTTACAATCTGTTTTATGATCCCAAATCATTAAACTTTTTTATCAATGCAGTATTCCTATTAGTTATTTACTGTGTAGGATACTATTCTTTGAAACAAAAAGAAATTTATCCATTAGAAGAAAAACAACGGGAGGAATTGATCTCTATTGAGGATAATACAAATTCGGAAGAAGTAAAAAGAAACTAATTCCTGATGAAGAACTTATCAAGATCAAAATGCAGCTTGAAAGCATTATGGAAATCCAGAAACCTTACCTGGATAGTGAGTTGAATCTTATCAAGCTGGCAGAAATAGTATCCGTTTCTACCCATCATTTGTCTTATGTGATTAACACCGGTTTCCAAAAGAACTTTTTCCAGTATGTAAACGAGTACAGAGTGGAGTATGCTCAAACACTTCTGAAGGATTCCAACAGCAAACTATCCATTCTTGGAATTGCTTACGAATCAGGGTTTAATTCCAAGACATCTTTTAATACAACCTTTAAAAAATTGACCGGACAAACTCCGTCTGAGTTTAAAAATAGGTTCTGATTTATAAACTTTTACTTTTTGTGATTATTTAAGTGCTTGGTTTTTAATTATTTAAATACGTTCTGCAATTTTTGTTGAAAATAAGTTCGTCCAGATAACTCGGAACATTAAAAAGCTCCTCTCATGATAGCTTTGTACTGTAAAATTTAATCTTATGGATACTAAAGAATCATACGCTGTGGTAACAGGAGCAAGCCAAGGACTGGGCAAAGCCTTTGCTGAAAATCTGGCCCGGAAAAATATCAATGTCATTTTGGTAAGTCTTCCCAACCAGAACTTAAAAGAACTTACTCATAGACTTGAGGAGATATACCGTATAAAAGCTCATTATTATGAAGTGGATCTTTCGGTTAATGAAAATGTGATGAAGCTTACAGAATGGCTTAATTCGTCTTTTCATATTCATATTCTGATCAATAATGCAGGACTTGGAGGTACCAGAAAGTTCACCGAAGCAACTTCAGATTATATCAATACCATTCTGCAGGTCAATGTAACCGCTACATCATTGATTACCCATCAGCTGCTACCCAATCTTTTAAAACAACCCAAAGCTTATATTTTAAATGTTTCCAGCATGGCCGCATTTTCTCCGATAGGGTTTAAAACCGTATATCCTGCTTCTAAAAGCTTTATCCATTCTTTTTCCAGAGGTTTGCATGAAGAATTGAAAGGCACTAGTGTTTTTGTAAGCGTGGTGAATCCGGGTGCCATGAAAACTAACGCAGATGTCTGCAAGAGAATTGAAAAACAGGGCTTATTTGGAAGATTGACGCTTTTAAATCCTGATAAAGTGGCAGCAAGATGTATTCAACGGTTATTTAAAAAAGATTCCGTAATTATGGTCAACCCAATAAGCTGGCTGATGATGAAGATTCTTCCGATATGGATAAAACTTCCTCTCATGACCCAAGCCATTAAAAGAGAGATCGAAGCATGAAAAAAGTTTTTGTAACCGGAGCCACAGGGCTTCTGGGAGCTAATGTTATCATTAAATTATTACAAGATGGTTATTCTGTTATTGCTCTGGTGCGCCAGAAAAGCAAATATCTGGGTGAAGAAAATGAAAACTTGACATTGATTGAAGGGAGCCTGATTTCTGATCTCTCTTCATACCTTACCAATATTGACTGTATTATTCATATGGCTGCAGAAACGAACCAAAACCTGATTCGTTATGAAGATTATAGAAAAATAAATTACGATATCACTATAAAGCTCTTCTCCCAGGCAGAAGCTTGTGGAGTCAGACGATTTCTGTTGGTAAGCTCAGCTAACACCATAGGATATGGAAGTGAAAAAGAACCAGGAAATGAGAAAGCACTTCAAAAATATCCTTTTACAGACTCCTTTTATGCGCAGAGCAAGTTGGAAGCTGAAAATTATCTTTTAGAAAACCGTAAAAATACAGGAGTCATTATTCTGAATCCCACATTTATGATCGGAGCTTATGATACAAAACCAAGTTCCGGGAAACTGATTTTCTGGGCCTGGAAAAAGAATCTGGTATTTTATCCGAAAGGAGGGAAGAACTTTGTACATGTGGAAGATGCTGCCATCGGAATATTAAATGCAATTGAAAACGGAAGAGATGGAGAAAAATATCTTTTAGCCAATGAAAATTTAAGTTACAGAGAGTTTTTTAATAAAGTAAACCGAATTACCCATCAAAAACCAGTTATGATAGCCATTCCCAATACGTTTTTAAGCTTCCTTGGATGGATTGGGGATGGGTTGAGAAAACTGAAAATAGAAACAAACCTCAGTACTTCCAATATGAAAGCGCTTCAGATCAGAAATTATTATTCTCATCAGAAATCAATAGAAGAGTTTCGGATTCAGTACCAGCTTATTGATAAAGCGATTGAAGATGCTGTTCAGTATTTTATTAAAAGTAATAAAGGTTGATTTTTCATTTCGTTCATTAAAAAAAGCCAGCTTTTAAAAGCTGGCTCTGTCCAATTATTTTGTTATCGTTTGTGTTATATTTCTATTGGAAACAACGCAGGCTTTGCTGCAGTTATTTGTACTTGAAATATTAACCTGTACCAATGCTGGCAATGACCTGTATTCTTCCTTATTATAAGGAGCTTCAGTGCCATTTCTTCCACCGCCTTTAATATCATACTGAATTTGGGCAACTCCGGTAAATCCACTCGCAGGCCTAAAAGAAAGCGCTCCGGTAGTGGGTAAATAGGTCCATGTTCCCTGACTGTTGGTGTAAACACCACCTGTTATGTTCGGAATTACAGCTCCCTTGTTATCCAAAAATCTGAATGAATTAAAATCAAGGTTATTATATGAAAGTGTTGGTGGGTTTTGACCACTTGCTGAAGAATAAGCTGCATCATTAAGCAAAGGATAATAGGTTGACTTGATGCCCGGGCAGCCTGCAAACAGGTCATCTGTTACTTCGGCAGCATAAGGCCTTGTAACCCCTAAGTTTCTCAATAAATGGATATTTTTGGCCGCTCCTGTAGAAGCTGCAAATCCAATTCTAAAAGTAGAAGGAGCTGAAGTATCCAGAGTTCTTACCCTAGTGTTGGATATGGTAGTCTCGGTATATTTCAGAGAAGTAGGGTAATAATAATTATCAATTACTTTCTCCTTTATGTTTCCATGCTGTATTTCCAGGGTAATATTGTAACCGCCTGCCGGATTGGGAACCAAACGACATATGCTTTACGAAATCTTGCATCATTTTCATTTTGAGGAAACGTAGTTCCTCCACTTTCAATGCTGAATTGCTGAAGATTCGGGTTTTTAATACCGATATATTTTCCTGTTGCAGTATCCAGATAAGCAGACCTGTTATTGCTGGTAGTGGAGGCATTGGTTGCTATACTGTAAAGCAACGGATACCCGTTATATCCTGCAGGCTCAGCCGATGATAAATATTGGTTTCCACGCTTACCTCTTAAAGAGACATTGCTTCGCCCATCAGCCAGTGTTACTCCAAATATTCCATTTCTGACTCTTTCACCCTGGTTAAAGCTTGTTTTAAAATTTCCAAATTCATCCAGCCCTATTCCAAGATAGGCTCCTCTCAACCCTTCGGTAGATTCCCGGCCTCGTACAAAACTATAACCTAATCCTCCTCCAAAATATCCAAGATTAAGTTGTTCTTTAGGGATAGATCCGTCTACCAGGAATATAGAAATACCATCTCCTCCATTACTGTTGCCTCCATAAATGGCAAATTCAAATTCAAATTTAATTCCCTGATCACTTTTAAATGTCTTATCCGCCAAGATAACTCCTCCTGAAATGTTATTGACGCTGCGGGTTAGTCGTAATCCGTCTGTGGTAAAGGTAGCGTCATTCTGAACACCACTTGTTGCTACTTTATAAGCTTCCTGAGGCTGTAATCCCTCTGTAAAGTTGACAAATAGGGATATCCGGTTCCCTGTTCATTCTGTGCATAAATATTTTGAGCGAAAATGACCAGGAGAAAAGTAAGCAAGAATCTGTTGTATTGTATAATTGATTTACTTTTTATCATACTTCAATTATTTGACAACAAAAACAATATTGATAAAAGAACAGTCTGTAGCGGCTGCTTTTACATCATACTTCATTACACCATCATCAGAAATAGTAATATTACTGAATACATTAGGATCAGCATCAGTTACATAATAGTAAAGATCTTTGCTTGAAGGGAAAAAAGGAATGGATGCAGGAGCACTGGTACTTTTGGCTTTTGGTGATCCAAACTGAGTTTTATACAGCGTATATAAATCTTTAGTTCGGCCAGCTACAGTGGTAGAAGTATCAAAAGAAACACTTGGCATATAAAACATTTTTACAGCATTATTGCTAATACATAACCAATCCGGATTGGTTGGGGTTCCCACATTCTGACTTAAACATTTCTTATCAGTATCATAAATAAGAAGTGAGTTGGCCGGATTTGAAATAGCATCTCTTTTTGCAGTAGTAAGTCTCGGTATCAACATTCCCTTATCCTGACTGTAAATATCAAGGGCTGCACTGCCGTCTGGTTTGGGTGTGTTAATCCCTACTTGGGCAAATGAAAACGAACTTACTAAAACGATCGGTAGAAATAATTTTTTAATCATGATGTTCTTAAATAATTTTTTATCTAGGTATTTTATGTTTTTTTTAATGGTTATGTTTTTAGTTAGGAGAGAATCTTCAGGAGGCTTAATTCCATAAAGGAAATAAGAATCCCTAACAGTTCATTGAAACAATGAATTGTTACGTTCAAAAAATGACATAATAAGGCCTTTTATTTCAAAAGCCAATAACAGATAGAACAACGATGTCTCATAAAGAAACATGCTATGTTTAACCGGAAAGTCGAAAAAAATGAATTGAATTAAGTGGCGGTGTAAGCCCTTAAATAATTAAGATTCATATTCCCTCGTGTTTTTTGTAAATGTACGAATAAAATATGAAAGGGCTTGTTTTCGGGTTGTTAATTTTTATTTTCCTTAATTAGTTGATTTAATTATTATATTTTAGTTTAAATTTTTATATAATTAATAAATTATTGAGATTGTTTTTAATGTGTAAATCTTTGTATTTTATTAAAAATTTGAAAAATAAACGGTGTAGACAGGTAGAAATTGGGAAAAATACTTTAAATTTTTCTTTTTTTTATCTAAAGAACTGAAAAATAGTCTAGTTTGAAAAATGAGTCAACGCCTCTTCCAACGTTTCTACAAAATTGACATGCCCGGTTTTATTACTTTCAAAGATGAAATCCCTCATGCTTTTGCTTTCGTATTTATTAAAATCGCCAACAATAGCTAATCCAATGCGGTAATTTGAAAATTTTTGCAGAATTTCTCCAGCTATTTTAGTCCTCAGGTCAAAAAAGGCCGGAGTAATATTTTTTTCATAGAGAACTACTTTATCAAATCCTTGATAATAGATGTTTCCCATAAGATCTAATGCGTCTTCTGCTGATTGGATAATGATTTGATATGAAGTTACTTCTGCGATTTGCCTGTTTCCGACATTGTGCGGTTTGATCACCATGATTTCTGTGATGTATGGTTATTATACAGGATAAAATTACTTATTTTCTACCATAAATAAACCGATCATTTTCAGATAAGTCTTTTAACAGTTGTGCGTTGGAGAAATAGTGATATAGTTCCAACGTTTCTTGCCCCAACTTTTGATTGATCTCTAAAAATAAAAGTCCGTTATTTTTCAAATGTTCTTGGGAATCCTCTGCAATCTTTCTGTAAAAAATCAAAGCATCAGATGTAGGGGAGAAAAGCGCCATTGTAGGCTCAAATCCTTTCACCGAATCAGCAATTTCCGTTTCCTCTTCAACGCCTATATAAGGTGGATTTGAAATGATAATGTCGTATTCTTCAGTTAATTGGGTGTTCAGATAGTCTGCATGGATGAATTGAATATCAAGCTGATGATAATCTGCATTTCGTTTGGCTGTTTCAAGTGCCTTTTCAGAAAAATCTATTGATGATACTTCAGCATCAGGAAAATGTTTCTTTAAAACCAAAGGAATTACACCACTTCCGGTACCAATATCAAGAATCTTTAACGCTTTATTTCCTGATTTTTTAATCTCCTGAATGGCAATTTCAAGAAGCTCTTCCGTTTCCGGGCGAGGGATCAATACATTTTCATCCACTAGAAATTTCATTCCGTAAAACTCCGTCTCACCAAGAATTTGTTGATAAGGTCTTCCTGTTTTTAAAATTGAAATCAATTCACCAAGCTTTTGTTCATCATCTGTCAAAAGTTCCTGTTCTGAAAATCTTCTTTGTTCAAAAGAATCAAAGCCTGTAATTTTCTGAATAAATATTGAGGCTAAAAAAGCGCTTTCCGACTCAGTATAAAGGCCGGAAAGTTCTGCTTTGAAATATTTTTTATATGCTGAAACTGTCATTTATCTCGTGAAAACAAGTTTAGTGTCTGTAGATTTTTCTTCATCAATTCTATAGCCTTCATAGTTGAAAGCTTTTACATCTTCCAGTGTTTTGGCATTGGTTTCTGCACAGAATCTTACCACGAGACCTCTTGCATGTTTTGTGTACACTACAATGGTTTTCAGTTTACCTTCTCTTAATTCATAAAAATCAAAATCAATTACCTTATGGTTCAGTTTTTTTCTATCAATAACTTTTCCATATTCATTGCTGGCCAGGTGAAGCAGGATTTCTCCTTTTTTCATTTCAGAATTCAGTTGCTCTGTGATCTTCTCTCTCCAGAATTCATAGAGATTTTTGTACTGATCGAATTCAAAAGGACGTCCCATTTCCAGTCTGTAAAGCATTACTTTATCAGAAGGTTTCAGAAGACCGTACAATCCGGAAAGCATTCTGTAGTTTTTTTGAAGGTAATCTACGGCATCTTTATCAAGCGTTTTAGCATCCAATCCTCTGTACACTTCGCCTGTAAAAGCAAACATAGCAGGAGTAGATTCTTTCGCAGTAGGCTTTGATTTCCATTTTTGATTTCTTTCCCAGTTTTCATCAGCCAGCTTTGGCGAGATCTCCATAAGCTCAGAAAGATATTTGGGTGATTTTTCCTTTAAATAAGTTTGTATAAATGCTGCATCTTCAATGAATTTAGGAGTAGTAGATTTCAACAAATCGGTTGAATTTTCTACATTCATTAATTTGGCAGGTGATGTTACAATTTTCATAATATTAAAATACAGATAAATGTTTAAAATCAATAAAATTCATGGCCATCAGTGAGATCAGATCGATCATAAAATGACAGACGATCAGAATTTTAATGTTTGAATATTTTTTATAAAACATAGCAAAAACGACTCCAATAAAGAAAGGTACTACTACCTGGCCAATGGTTCCGTAAGTGCTGTGCAGAATTCCGAATAAAGCTGCGGAGACTAAGATCCCCGAAAGCGAACTGTTATATATTTTCTCAACCCTAGGTTGTATATAACCTCGCATCAGAAGTTCTTCAACAATGCCCGCTGTAAGGCATGTGAAAATAATTAAAAAGTAATTATTTTTAAAAAGGGTGGTGAATTGCAGAATTTTACTACTGTCTTCTTTATGGATGAAAAACTGAATCAATACATTCAGAATAGCTCCCCCGAATACACAGATCAGATATAGACAGATCACTGCTTTTATATTGAATGCAACAGAATACTTTTTTTCTTTTTTAAGCAAAAAAGAACCCTTTTCAATAAAGAGACTGTACAGAAATAAAATGAGCAAAACAGCCCAAATAGCAAGTCTGCTAAAAAAGAATATAGTACCCGTAACGATCTTTACTCCTGTAATCATACTGATAACAGGGAATACGTAAAGCATCACAATGCCTAAAAGCACAAATGTGAGCAGAATTCCTACAGAATATTTTCCATTAAGTCCCATACAACCTACCAACCGTAATTCTTACTTTGAATCTGAACCTTGAATTTTAAATGTCAAAAGATTTAAACTAAATAATTCCTTTTCCCTGACGAATAATTTCCGGCTCACCAGAAGTAAGGTCTACAATAGTGGAAGCTACATTATCACCATATCCTGAGTCGATAACAATATCTACCAGGTGATCATATTTTTCAGCGATCAATTCCGGGTCGGTAGAGTATTCGATAATTTCATCATCATCTCTGATAGAAGTTGAAGCAATAGGATGTCCTAGCTTTTCAACAATAAGTTGCGGAATCGGGTGATCCGGAACACGGATACCGATTGTTTTATGTCCTTTATAAGCCAGAGGTAAACTTTTGTTAGCTTCAAGAATGAAAGTGAATGGTCCCGGAAGATGACTTTTCAGAAACCTGAAAACTGAAGTATCAATAGGCCTTGTAAAGTCGGAAAGATGACTCAGATCATTACAAATAATCGAGAATTTTGACTTTTCAAGCTTTAATTTTTTCAATTGAGCCAACTTTTCCATGGCTTTTATATCAAAAATATTACAGCCAAGTGCATAAATTGTATCTGAAGGATAGATAATCAATCCGCCATTATTTAATGTTTTAATGACTTCATTCACAAGATTTTCCTGTGGATTGTCGGGATAAATTTTTAATATCTTTGCCATAAAACAAAGATACAAATAATAAAATAGTTTTCATAAAAGTCCTTTATTTAAAAGAAAAATTAGGATTTGTGAAAAATATTCGTACCTTTGCAATCCAATATCGCGGGATGGAGCAGTAGGTAGCTCGTCGGGCTCATAACCCGAAGGTCATCGGTTCGAGTCCGGTTCCCGCTACTAAGTTAAGTGCTTTCGGTAAGCACTCTAAAAATACACCGCGGGATGGAGCAGTAGGTAGCTCGTCGGGCTCATAACCCGAAGGTCATCGGTTCGAGTCCGGTTCCCGCTACTAAGTAAGTGTTTTCGGTAAACACTCTAAAAATACACCGCGGGATGGAGCAGTAGGTAGCTCGTCGGGCTCATAACCCGAAGGTCATCGGTTCGAGTCCGGTTCCCGCTACTAAGTTAAGTGCTTTCGGTAAGCACTCTAAAAATACACCGCGGGATGGAGCAGTAGGTAGCTCGTCGGGCTCATAACCCGAAGGTCATCGGTTCGAGTCCGGTTCCCGCTACTAAGTTAAGTGCTTTCGGTAAGCACTCTAAAAATACACCGCGGGATGGAGCAGTAGGTAGCTCGTCGGGCTCATAACCCGAAGGTCATCGGTTCGAGTCCGGTTCCCGCTACTAAGCTAAGTGTTTTCGGTAAACACTCTAAAAATACACCGCGGGATGGAGCAGTAGGTAGCTCGTCGGGCTCATAACCCGAAGGTCATCGGTTCGAGTCCGGTTCCCGCTACTCAACGAGAGGAGCAATATAATATTGCTCCTCTTTTTTTATGGATAAAATTTGATTTTCAAATATGATTATATTGAAATTCCATATTCAGGTTTTGGAAATTCACCGGGGGTTTTATATCGGGTAGAATTTCCTTTATGGTACCATGCACCTAAGCCGGAGATCATTAAAGCCATATTGTGAACAAAGCGTTCAATATTCTTTGTTCCAGCCCAAAATCAGGTAGGTTGTTTTGCAGTTCTACAAATTCATTTACATATGAATCATGGATGCGCATGGCTTCTGTAGTAGCTTCTTCTAATGAAACTTTATACTGATTTTTTATAACAAGTATAATATTGAGAACTTCAGTATCTACAGCGAGTTCTTTTTCTATTGAAGCAAAATCATTTTGAATCGCCATAATACGACACATGAGCATTTTCAATCGCTTAATTGTTGGGTGTTCAGATATAGAGTTTGGAACAATATAATTAATTGATGGCTCAACCGGATCTCCGTAAGGATACATGGAAATTGAATATTCACGGATAAGTAAAAGATTATTTAAAGTAGGGAATTCTTTTTTTAGTTTATATGGCGTTTCTTCCATAATTCCATAAGTGGTATAGCTGTAAAAATCTTTTGTCCAGCGTTCAAACCAGTCATTATTAACGTAAGGAAGAAATTCTTGTCTGCTTAAGGCTACTTGTCTCATAAGCCCAATATCAATCTGATTTAGGTTTTTCGCCCATCATAATATCCATAATATGGTTTCTGATATCGATGAGTTTATTAACAGGACATACCTCGTAATAGTCATCATATAATGTAAGCCATACCATAAATCTTGCTATGGGCCTGATTTGCTCTATGGTAGAAGCTGCTGGAAACATGTAAGAAGTGGCTTCTGCAAGACCATGTTTCTTATATTTTTTTCTCGTGGATTCAGACATGAACTGGTAATCTGTATCAATCCAACTTGTTTCTTCTTCATAAAAAGATTGAGAAAAAGGACCAATTTCATATGACCAAGGATACTGTAAAATAGGAACATCTTTTTGTTTCATGATTTAAAATATTTAATAAGTGATATAAATTTTTATGTACTCTTTTTATAAAGATTATTTTTGGTTGAGCCTTTCTTTTAATTCACCAGCACTTGGAAATTCAGCTTGGTTATAACGATCCAGCTTGGTAGAAATGTTCTTCCATCCGCTAAGTACCATACTCATGTAATGTACCCAATTGACCACAGCATCGTGCCATATCCCGAAATCCGGAAGTGAAGCTTGCAGTTCTAAAAATTCCTTTAGATCTTCATTATGCAAACGAAGATCTTCCAGGCAGGCTTCTTTCAAAGACATTTGATTTTGATGTTGGATTACTTTCACAATATTATAATAGATGCTGTCTGTGGCTTCATCTTTTATAACGGATTGTACTTCATTGAAAAAGGTAACTAAATGACAGGCTAATGCTTGCAGGCGCTGAATCACAGGATGTTCATGTATTTCTGGAGGAAGAACAACGCCTGTTTCTACCTCTGTCAGCTGTAGGAAAGGATAGAGGCATATAGAATCTTCTCGTAAAATAATGCACTCTTTCACAGAGGGATACATTTTATTTTTCTTGTACTTAAGCTCGGTTTCAAGCCCGTTAAAATACCTGCTGATCATTTGTGTAAAACGAGTGAGTGATTCTTTTGGTATAAACTGTAGTAATTCTTCTCTAAGAGAAACAAGCATAGCTCCTAAAGGTATTCCTGATTCTTCAGCGTTGATCTCGCCATTTAATATGGCAACTGATTGAGTATGTACATATCCAATTTCATTGGGGTCGCTTTCCTCATAGAGGTCGTCATTATACAAAGTCCATAGCATCAATCTGCAGATAGGTTTGAAGCGTTCAGGTGATGCGGTTGGGAACCACTGAGCTGCAATATGAGCGGTTTGGGTTTTTTTATACTTTTTGCGGAGATCAGGATTCTGTGCATAAAGCCAAAAGTATTCTCCATCGATCCACTGGCTCTCAGTAATCTCTTGCAGTTGTTCTGCGTTAGGATTTTTTAATGTAGGAAACGGGTACCTGAACTGCTGACGAAGCAACTCAAGTGTACTAAAATTTTCTTGATTCATAACTAATGTGTTTGGTTTTGTATAAATGTACGATTATTTATAAAAATATATTAATTATTTAATTATAAATGATTATTAAAATAAAGTTTGTTTATAAATTAAATATATCACCATTATATGAAATAATTTGAAATCCTCTTCAATACAGGAAATATTTATTTTAGTTCACTTTTGATCTCAAATGAAACGGATAAATTTGCGAAGTAAAAAGAGGAGTATATTTTCACTTTTTTGAGGTTTATTCTGACTTGTGAAGAAACCTTTTTCCCCTTTTTCGTTACTTACAATGTAGTAAACTCTAGAATTTTAGTTTTTATTTACATATATATATAATGTTAAGTTCTACGTAGATTAAATAGCTCATGAATAGTTTTGTACTTTATCATTGAGTATTATTATGAATGATGTTGGGAGATGATAAGATGCTAAGTCTTTTTGAATAGCTGCTGCTTGTAAGAATATGGGGGATTTTATCTGAGGTATTCTCCCAGATTACACAAATATTTAACCACCACGAATGCATTAATAATTTTATTTATCCAAAAAAACAATGTACTTATTGTGGTTAAAAAATAAGTGGTTTAATCGCATAGGAATATAGAATCTTGTAATGAAAAGATATGATTTCCTGCGGAGAATCTTGAATTCTTTTATGCCTTAAAAAGAGCAAGTATGATAAGGACTTTATGCTTTTGCGTTTTTAAACTTGGAAAATTCAAAGATTTTGTTGATTACGCAGATTCTTTTAAAGAGATAAATTACCTCTTTGAGATTGTATAATTGCCACGAATACAATAATGATTTTATTCTTTAATCCGTGGCAAAAATATGGTGCTTGTTTCCGGTTCCAAAAATCCTGAGAAACTCTAGAAATCAGAAGATATTAATGGCTTTTCTTTGTAGCCACTACAGAATATACCATAGGGATCTTGTCTTCCAAATGGGCTATTCTATATTTTTGAGGCTCAAATTCAACGGTTCCATTGAAACAATTGTAGGGTGAATAATCAAACTCATCAAGGCTGTTGATTTCAAGTCCGTTTTTGATAAGACTGTTCATTACTTCACTTAATCCATGGTTCCACATAACATAAGATTGTGTGATATCAGCGTTTTTGTCAGCATAAGTTCCACTTTGAGTTTCGAGGATAGCTCCGGAATTAAAATATCGGTAGCCTACGGTTTCAAAATTATCATCAAACATCCAAACCACAGGATGAAATTCAACAAATACAAATTTCCCATTGGGCTTTAGAAAATGTGAAATGACTTTTGCCCATTTGTCCAGATCCGGTAACCAACCAATAGTTCCATAGCTGGTAAAAACAATATCAAACTGTTTGTCCAGATGATTAGGGAGGTCATAAACATCACTACAGATGAACTGAGCATTTGAGTTCATATCATGTGCCAGTTTTTGGGCACTTTCAATGGCTTTATCTGATAAATCAATGCCTGTAACTTCTGCTCCAAGCCTGCCTAATGAAATAGTATCCTGCCCAAAATGGCATTGTAAATGTAGGATTGACTTTCCCTGCAGGTCACCTAATAGATCCAATTCAATGTCATTGAGTGAACTTTTCCCTTTCAAAAATCCTTCTACGTCATAGAATTCAGAATTTATATGGGTTTCTGTTCTATTGTTCCAAGAGTTTCTGTTGATTTCTATATAATTATTTTCTGGGTTCATTTTGTAAATTAGTTTTTAATAGATGTGTAAACTACTAATTTACATAAAATTTATGTTTATTTAGAACATTACTGCTCAGATTTCCATTGTTGGTATTCTTCTCTCATACAATGACCACATGGGCGATATCCATTGTGTAAGGCCTCTGCTTTATCGGTAAAAAATATTCGGTTCATTTTTTTTATTCTTTTTCCTGATTTACAGCCTAATAATCCATAGATTTTTAGCTTTTTATTTCCGCCCAGACGAATTTCCTGGTTTCGGATTTTACTTCTTAGTGCAGAGTCTGAAAGGTGTGAGTGTAGGAGCATGTTTTTAGAGGGAAGTTTGAGGCTGGAAGCTGGAAGTTGTTGAAGCCGAGGTTTAAATAAAGGTTTGTTTTAATGAATGAAATGGGATGATGATTTGTTTTTAGAGGGAAGTTTGAGGCTGAAAGCTGGAAGAAGGAAGTTTCTTGAGTTCTGAAGCTTAAATATTTGTATTATAATCAATTGAATTCAATGATCATGATTGATTTTCTGCCTAATATAAACTTCCAGCCTCCTGCTTCCATCTTCCAACCCAATTAATTCGCTGCATCATGGAAAATAATGCCCAAAGCATATCGTTTTCCTGTTTTTACTTCACTTACTCCATGTTTCATATTGACTCTGTAATATCCTTTTACTCCCTTTTCAGGCTTGAAATGAGTAGTGAAAATAAGAATGTCTCCTTTTTTAGGTCTTAAAACAATTGCTTTGGATTGGGCTCTCGGAACTTGTTGGGTAAGAACAAACTCTCCGCCTGTAAAGTCT
The DNA here is from genome assembly GCF_030409875.1 of Chryseobacterium tructae. Classification (NCBI taxonomy): domain Bacteria; kingdom Pseudomonadati; phylum Bacteroidota; class Flavobacteriia; order Flavobacteriales; family Weeksellaceae; genus Chryseobacterium; species Chryseobacterium tructae. The sequence continues at coordinate 2,265,564 of NZ_JAUFQR010000001.1, forward strand.
TGATCAGGTTCACTCAGCATCAATACAATCTGAATGGGAAAATACATATCACCATATAGATCCTGGTGCAAAGTATTGAAACCGCCTTCATCATATTTTAAAATCAAAGCAGTTGCTTTTTGTTGATTATTGGAGTGGCATTGCTGCAAAAACATCTGGTGTTCCGGAGGAAAAGAAATAGAAATATTCAACGCTTTAAACCAGGTGTTGGCAATAGGAGCGAGATAAGGATAGATGTGGGTTCGCAGGTTTTGAAGGAGTTCAGGCAGTGGGTAATTAAAATATTTATATTCGCCCAGGCCAAAACGATGCCGTGCCATTACAACGGTTTTTCGATAGAGTTCAGGCTGGTCATAGTTCAGGGATAGGGTGTCACATTCTTTATCTGAGAGTAAGTTGGGGATAATAGCGTATCCGTTTTGATGCATAGATTCCGTTATGAAGTGCCAATCTGTATCTTGAATTCTTTGAAGTATATCTGTCATTGTTTTGTATTTATACTACAAAGATCTGAACTCTGTTGCGGGTATAAAATCCGAAATATGCGGTATTTCGTTGCGTATAATATGTTTTTGAATTCGGTTGATTGATTCTCTGGACTATCTTTATAACTTAAATCTGGATGATAAATATAGTCCTGTTTAAAGATACTTTTGCAGAGTTAATTAAATACATATAACAATGAATTACACGATTAAAAAAGCAAGTCTTGAGGATCTTAATGAAACCGCAGAGCTATTTAACCTTTACCGTATTTTTTACAGGCAGGAATCTGATGTAGAAAGAGGAAAATCATTTCTTAGAGAAAGATTTCTAAACAGTGAATCTGATATTTTTCTTGTTTGTGTTGATGGGAAAGCAGTAGGGTTTGTACAGCTTTATAAACTGTTTCATTATACTAAGCTACAAAAACAATGGTTGTTAAGCGATTTATTTGTTCATGCTGATTATAGAGGAAAAGGGCTTTCTGTAGCATTAATCGATCGCAGTAAGCAATGGTGTGAAGAGACGGGAGCTTGCGGTCTGATGCTTGAAACTGAGAAAACAAACGATGTCGGAAATAGCCTATATCCTCGTTGCGGATTTGAGTATGATGGATTACACAATTATTATCATTGGTGGAAATAGAAAAAGAAGAGTTTAAATCGGAGGCACAGAATAGCATTCTTTTTGTCTTTGGACTCCTTATTTATACGCAATGAGAAGTAGTATTACTTCTACAATTACCATCATTTAATTCTACAGGTATTCTTTTATGGGTAGGGTGCATAGTCCTATTTTTGTACTGCTCTTAGATCAAGGGTAGGACAGTTGATCTTAGAGTTTATGCAAATTATCTCCGCCTTATTTCTACTTTTTCCCCAGGTTTTATGATTAGTACCACAAAACTGCTTTTTGGCGGGGATTTTTTGCGATAAAAAAACAGCATTGATCTTCTTTAAAAGATTCCATTTACTTAGATTTTAACATTTTATATATTCCGATTTTATAGAATTAACATTACGCTTTTTGTAAGGTATTTTTTTGATCATGAATGTATATGTTTTCCATAAAAAATCCCGCTTTAAGCGGGATTTAAATTGTATATTATTGTGCCAGTTGAGCGTAAGGAGTAAGTTTATTCTCATCACTCATCGTTGCTCCCAGGAATTCTCTTTTTTGGTCTGCTTTCATTCTTCCTGCCGCATCATTGGCATTAAAATAAGCTTCATTAAGTTTTGTTGCAATCTCAGCTGGTTTGAATTCAAATTTTGTATCACCTTCTACTCCTAAATATCCATTTTTTCTGGTAAGATTAGAAATATAGTTGCTATAATTAATGAATGTATTTCTAAGGTATTGTGTATGATATTCCATACATTTTTTAGCTTTCTTAGAAGAATTGTTCATAATGCAGTTCTTCATGTTGTTTCTGTATAAAAACCATTCAGATTCTAAGATGCCATATTCTTTTCCCAGTGCAATTTTTCCGTTGATCACGATATTATTGTCGCCTTCTTTTGTAGAAATGGCTTGAAGATGTTGAATGACTAATGGAACTGTAGCTTCAACTTTAGATTTAGTATCCTTTAGTATGCTAAGATCAGCAGCAGGAGATTTTTTCTTTTGAGCTGTAGTAACGTTAAAAATGAGCAGCAGTAGTACAATCAGTAAATTATATCTTTTCATGAGAAATTTTTAAGGCACTAAAATAAATATAATTTCCCGGTTTTAACAAATTCATTTTAATTTTATTTAATAAATTTTAACAAATCTATAATGTATGTTGTTCATCGTTGTATAAATGGTTGTTTTTAAGTCTTTATTTCAATCATTTTTATAATTAATTGTTGGAAAGAGTGAATTAAAAAGGAAGGAAACTTTTCTTATTTAAACAAATACTATATTTTTGTGGGCAATGAATTTACAGAAATTACATACAAATTTCCGATTGAAAACTATTTTAGCACTGGTTTTTACGTTTTGTATTATTATTTCTTCATGTGCAGTAAAGAATAGCATCAAGCGGTTTTTGAATGTTGAGACAACTTCAAAAAATCAGTCTTCTATTCCTAAAGGAAATAATCATTCGGTAGCATCATCTTTAAAATGCAAATTCTGTAAAGAAAAAGAAGTCTTATCTAATGATCATGATCTGATAGATTTCCCCCTTTCTGATGCTCAGGAATTGTTGGCATTTACCTTTATTGTCTTTTCTGGGCTGTTTGTCTTTAAAAAAGAATCTCATCATCCATTTTATAATACCTCTAAAATAGGCAGCCCTCTTCCTATTTTTCTGCAATACCAAAAACTTATCATTTGATTCGGGAAACATCCATTAATTCTACCGGATACGCTGGTAATTAATCCTCTTAAAAAATAATAAAACATTTTAGTCATCCCGTATGGATGGTTAACATTCTGCTATTGGAAGCCAGTATTCAAGAAATGAGGGATTTTAATGATCCTCAGGTCTATGAAACATTAAAACAGTTATTGACGAAATAAAAAATATGAGACATTTAAAAAAACAGATTAGTAGAAATTGGGTAAAAGTGGTCATTTTATCCCTGGTATTTTTAACCTTAAAATTAAACGCTCAAAAAACAAGTATGGAAGATTTTCAAATAGCCAAAGCAACCCATAAGTCCTATCAGGCAATGTATGTTATAAATGAATCAGACAAAAATAAAATAGATGCTTTGATTAGAAATATCGGCAATGCTCTGGAAGATCCTCGTCTGAAAAATAAACTCAAAATCGTTTTGCTTGCTTTTGGTGGTGGGGTTGAGATTTTTAAAAAGAACAATACCTATGAATCTCAGCTATTATCACTTAAGGATAAGGGAGTTGTGTTCTTACAGTGTGAGAATACACTTAGAGAGAAACATATTTCCAAAGATGAATTGTACGAATTTATTCATTATACTCCTTCTGGAAATGGTGAAATTATCCTTCGGCAATATGAAGGCTGGGCAATCGTAAACCTTAATTAAAAAATGTTAAAGATAACACAGCTCTCATTGGTAGGCTGTGTTATTTGTTTTTAGGCTGATCTTTTAACTTTTTCCCCTATTTATATCCGAAATGTTGATGGAAATGTTGCTTATTTTTTTTGAAAAACCTAGCAATAATTAAGAATGTTTGTAGAATTGTGTTTTTATATCAGATGATTTTTTTCATGTTAAATATAATATTGAAATTGTTTGTTTTTCTTTTTTAGTTGATTGTTAGTTGTTTATATTTTTTGTTTAAATCTATATGTTAATTAATATTAAACCTAATTAGAATAATTAAAAATAAAAGACGGTTTTTCTTTGAGGATTTATAGGTAACGTTTAATTTTGCTATTTATAATAATTATAAATAATGAAATTGTATCAACGTATTTTTATTTTTCTCATTTTTAGCCTTTCCATCTCTCATATCAGCGCGCAAGAAGCTGGTTTCGTGTATGGGACGGTACAGAATCACACAAAACAGGGGTTAAGTGGAGTAACCATTTTTGTTGAAAATACAAAAATTAAAACACAATCCGACCAAAATGGAAATTTTAGGATTCATTACAAAAAAGGAGAGGCCACATTAGTATTTAGTGTAGTAGGCTACAAGAATTTCAAAAAGAGAATAAGCTTTGATAACGGAACATCGCCAATAAATATTCAACTTGCCGAAGATCGAGGAAACGTTGAAGAAGTTATTGTACATGGTAAAGGTAAAGTGAAAGCACTGCAAGACGGTGCTTTTACTGTTAATGCTATTGATGTCGCTAAATTAGCCAATACTACTGCCGATCTTAATCAGGTTCTAAACAGAACCACAGGAATTAAAGTCCGCCAACAAGGTGGTGTAGGTTCCGATTACAATTTTTCGATCAACGGAATGTCCGGGAAAGCCGTGAAATTCTTTATAGATGGTGTTCCTTTGGAAATGCTTGGAAAAGGAGTAGATTTGAGTACGCTGCCTGTAAATATGGCTGATCGTGTAGAAATCTATAAAGGAGTGGTTCCTATTCATCTGAGTACTGATGCAATGGGAGGAGCTGTAAATATCATTACTCCAGCTAGTAGTAAAAATTATTTGGATGCTGGTCTAAGCTTAGGGTCTTTCAATACACAACGTATCAATCTGAACGGACAGTTTAAAGATGATAAAACAGGGCTGATTCTTCGCGTCAACAGTTTTTATAACCACTCGGATAATAACTATCTGATGAAGGATATGAAAATATGGAATCCTGCCAAAAACGAATATGAACTCAGAAATCTAAAACGTTTTAATGATCGGTATCAGTCGGTTTTTGGGATGGCTGAAATCGGATTAGAAAATAAAAGCTGGGCAGATTCTTTCTTTGTTGGAGTGTCTCAATCAGTTTTCGACAAGCAGATACAGACAGGTTCTAATCAGGATGTTGTTTATGGGGGGGTAAAGCAAAACGGAGAAGCTCAAAATTACTTTATGAAGTATAAAAAAGCTAACCTTTTCAATGATCATCTGGATGTGAATGTGTATGCAGGTTTCTCTAAAAGTATTCAGAAAGCAACCGATACTCTTATGCGTAAATACAGTTGGGATGGTACATATGTGCCTTCTGCTACCAGTGAAAAAGGAGGCAAAAGTATCATCATGCAACATGAAGACCGTCTTTACTCACAGGTGGGGGCTACTTACAGAATCGTTGATCATCATAAGCTTATCTTCAATTATGTACTCGATTATCTTAAGAATACCACGTTCAATCAACTTGAAGAAGAGAAAAAAGATGTACCTCCTGCCAAGATGACCAAGCAGATTTTGTCTATGGCTTATCAACAGGAATTTTTCAATAGGCACTGGACGAATATTTTCTTTGGTAAATATTACAGTGTAGGACTTCAGAAAATGGTATTTGATCCGGTGACGAGAACTGATCATCCGGTAAAGGATAATTTTAGCAGTTGGGGATACGGTTTTGCCACAACCGTAAAAATTACCCAAGGATTGGGCATAAAAGGTTCATTTGAACGTTCTTATCGCTTGGTAGAACCCCAAGAAATTTTCGGAGATGGAGTAGCGGTAACCAGCAATATGAATCTTAAGCCTGAAACCAGTGATAATGTAAACGTAGGACTATACTTCAATCATCATTGGGGGCAACATGCTTTTCGTATTGAGGGAGCAGGATACATCCGTGATACAAAAGATTTTATCTACACTGTTCCTAATTTGTATAACAGTACCTTCAAATATGAAAACCTATCCAATATTTTTACCCGTGGATTGGAAGGAGAACTAAACTATCAGTACAAAAGACTCCTCAATGTATTAATGAATGTGAGCTACAACAAAGCATATGACAATACAAAATTTGCCAATAATAGTGATGATGTAATTTCAGCAACTTACGAAAAAGATGTCCCGAATCAGCCCTGGTTATTTGGAAATTTGAATGTAAGCATTGGTAAAGATGATTGGTTGCAGAAAGAAAGCAGAGTAGAACTTTACTATGGTCTGCAGATGACTGAATGGTTCTACAAAAACTGGAAAACCTATGGGAATCCAAGAAATATTCCGATCATCCCAAGACAAACGCTGCATAACATTGGTATCAGCTATTCTATGAAGAGCGGAAGGTATAATGTAGCATTCGATGTTACTAACCTTAGTGATGCGTTGGCGTATGACAATTTCAAACTTCAGAAGCAGGGACGTGCTTTTTATATAAAATTCAGATATCTATTTAAGTAAAAGATCATGATACAATATTTCAAAAACAGTATATTTTTAATACTCACATGTCTAACCATCATTGGTTGTGAACGCGAACCAGACGCTGGAGACTCCGGAAGTGGTGAAAAAGACTATAAATATTTTCTGCTTTCCGCGTTAGGAAGCTGGCCCAATACCGTTCATTATATGACGGCTACCAATGATCTGACAAAAGGGGCAATGGATATTACCAAAGAAGGAGACGAAATAAACTCCAAGGGAACCTATTCGTACATTGTAAAAAATGGCTTTATCTATAACTACAAAACCGATCAGGGAGTCCTCAAAAAATTTAAGTATACAAAGGATAGACTTACTACGGTAAAAGAAGTTCCATATACCTATATCAGTGATATTTCCAGCTATGTATGGGTAGATAATAATACGTTGGTCATTGTAGGAGAAACCGGTGATGGTCAGCATGTTCGCTATAGTATTTTCAATGCTTCAGATCTTAGTGTCATCCGTCAGGGAGAAATTGAAGGATTTGAACCTTTTCCTAATGATTATAATTTCTATACATTGGGTGCGATAACCTATATGGACGGGCAGATCTATATGCAGTATAGTTTTCGTAATGGGAAATGGATCACACCGGATTATAATAACTTTGCTGTAATAGATTATAATACCTTCAAAGTAAAGCATTCGGTAAAGGATAGCCGAAGTTCCGGAACGGCTAATGGCTCTCCTTATTTCAAAACCTCTTTCAGAAAAGATAATGAAGCCTTTTATTACGCATGCTATCCACGTGTGGGAGCCGGAAACAATAAAATTCATCTTTTCAGAACTCTGAAAGGAGCTGCTTCACCTGATACAGGATTTGACATCAATCTTACAGATCTTGTAGGAAATAAAACGGTGGAAACAATGATCGATTATATTGGTAATAATAAGATGGTGGTTCTCTATCGTGATCCTGCGTTAGGTAATACTTATAATGGTCGATATGCGATTGTAGATTTAGAAACCAGACAATTGGTTCGTGTATTGGATGAATTGCCAGGTGATGAACCTTATGAACAAGGTCTGTTTGTTCAGGATAAAAAATTATACATTGCTGTAAATGCTAGTAAAGGCGGAAACTATGTATGGATCTATGATTTGCAGACTGATAAAATAACCAAAGGAATGAAGCTCCCCGATAATATTTCCGGTTTTGCGAGATTCGATAAATTTTACGACTAGTAATAGCATAGGAAATAAATAATTGATTTGATAAAAAAAAGCTGTTCTCAAAATTATTGAGAACAGCTTTTTTTGTTTGTGGTAAAAGGAGCCTTGTTAAGGTTACAAACCTCGACAAGGCTTAATAAAGCTAAAGCTTGTAATTAAAAGACAGCGTTACCACTCGGCTATCCAGATCGTATTTCTGTCGGATGGTAGAACTGAAGTTATTGCCTGTTACTCGGTAATTATTTGTTTTTAATAAGTCGGTTACCGCTAGTTTTACGGTTGCTTTATCCTTCCATAATGTTTTCGAAACACCCAATGTAAGGTCAAAATAAGCATCACGGATAAACAAGCCGATATTTGATTTTGAAAAATACTGTGCATTAGCCTCTGCTTTCAAGCCTTTCACAATATTGAAGCTGTTTTGTGCATTCAATGTAAAAGCTAGCTGAGAACTGTTTACCGAATAATTCTGATAATTGCCTTTATATTCGTTATTGAAAATATTAAACATGGAAGTGAGTGACCACCAGTTAAACAGTTTTGTGGTAGCTGTTATATTAGCACCATACACATAAGATTTGTTCAGGTTATCCTGAGTCTTTACCAGGATCCCTGTATCTGGTTGGTAGTTGTAGACTTCTGTCATTACATCGTTTGTTACGCTAAAATAAGCTGATGCTATGATGTACTTACCCCAGGTATAGCCTAACTCTGTTGCATGGGTAAATTCTGGGTTCAGATTAGGGTTTCCTTGCCAATAATTGAATGGATCATCATAGAAACGAAACGGATTCAGATCGAAGTGACTCGGTCTATTGATCCTTTTACTGTACGAGGCATAGAATCCATGCTGATCATTCATTTGATATTTGATGGATGCGCTTGGAAATAAATTGGTGTAATCCCTTTTGCGTTGCTCTTGAACCGTTTTCTGATTGATATCTGTATGAGTCATTTCCGTTCTTAATCCTAATTGGAACGTCCATTTCGTCAGATTCAGCTTGTAGTTTGCATACAATGCATGGATTTGCTCTTTGTATACATATTCATTACTTGCTTTAGCATCATTGATCCAATCATCACCCTGTTGTATAAGGTATTCGGAAGGATTGTTATTAGATTTTATAGTAGATTTCAATCCTGTTTCCAGGCTATGCATTTCACTAAAAGGTAAGGTAAAATCTACCTTAGCATTGAAAACTTTTAGACGAGAAGTAATATTTCCTTTTCTGTTGTTAAAATTTTCTGTTCCCTGATTTACCAATACCTCTGAAAACTGATTCTGGCGGGACTTAAAACGTGAGGTTTCATATTCCAAATCAACATCTACCTTATAGTCCTTATCGTTGAAGATATGTGTACCTTTTAGGTTATAAGTATAATCGTACCAGTTTTCTTTATTGTTGTTATCTGAGAATACATTTGCGAACAGATTGTCTTCAGGCTGAAATATTTTGTTTTCACCTTTTGAAAGATTTTCATAGCGACCAATTTTAGCATCAAATAAAGCTCCAATAGTTGTTTTATCATTGAAGGCATAATCCGCCCCTAACTTAAAATTATTAGAAGTTAAAGGCTCACTAGTTGTCGAGTTCTGATTTGTTCTCCGTGTAATCTGCTGAGGCTGTTTTTCATCAAAGAAAACCTGGCTAAAATTTCGTTTTTCTTCCTCACCACGGAAAGTATAACTGTAATCTCCGTGCAGGGATAGTTTCTTATGAGTATAGTTCATACTTAGCCCGGTATTAACTCTATTTTTACGGCCTTTTCCGCCATTCAGGTAATAATTACCACTAAGACCTTCTATTGAACTTTTTTTCAGGACAATATTAATGATCCCGGCATTTCCGGCAGCATCATATTTGGAGGAAGGATTAGCAATAATTTCAATGTTTTTCACCAGAGTAGAGTTGGTAGAACGTAATAAGTTTGCCAGTTCCTTAGTGGATAGAGAGCTCAGTTTACCATTAATCATTACACTTACTCCTTTTTTGCCCCTCAAGGACAGCTCACCTTCCTGAGAAACCACCACACCCGGAGTTTTGCCCAGTACTTCCAATACATTAGTTCCATCAGATAATACACTGTTTTCTACATTAAAAATCATTTTATCGGCTTTCTGCTGAAAAACCGCTTTGCTACCTTTTACAACAATACCACTGATTTCTGAAATTTGTTCTGTTTGCAAAGAATCGGTTGGGCTTTCTGTCTGACCGTAGGCATTTAGGCTCGCCATTAAAGGTAGCCATATATAGTGTTTCTTCACGATAATAGATTTAGCTTGTTGTTTTCTTTTTATTTTTTCGACCCCACCAGATCATAAAACCGGTTATTGGCAGGGAGGCACAGAATAAGCTCATGATAAATGCCAGTATTTTTCCGGGCATTCCAAAGAAGGCTCCTACATGCAAATCATAAGTAGCATCTGTAGCTCTTTCAGCCATAGGTTTATCGCCGTGGGGCCGGTCAAACAGAATTTTCCCTGAATGTTCATCGAAAATCATCATGGAAGATTCTGCATAAGTGAATTCTTTTTCCTTGATCCAAATGCTTAGATTATCGTGTTTGTGATCTGCTTCGGCATGATCTTCCAGATCAATTCCAAAAGAATAGGCTTTCGGATAATGAAGTTTTACCTCCTCTATAATACGGTCTATCGTTGTTGTAGTTTCAACCGATTCCGGCGCAGTGGTTTTGTACTGACTGTAATCTGGTGTAGCAGAAGAAAAGCCGTTAAGCAATATATATACCCATGTTTGGGTAATACGGAATGAGTACATGATTCCGGTAATAGCTACAATAATAGCCAGAAAAGAAGCATAAAATCCAAGGATATTGTGTACGTCGTAGTTCTTACGTCGCCAACCTTTTACTTTATCCCATTGAAACCATAGGCGCTGCTTGCGCATCTTTTTATTCTTTGGCCACCACAGGATAATCCCGGTAATCAGCATGATTACAAAGATGATCGTAGATATTCCTACAATAGTACCACCAACACTATCGCTTAGCAATAATGAGCGGTGCAAGGCCATACAAATAAAGAAAGGATTATTTTTTACATCATATATGGCGATTACTTTTCCGGTATATTGGTTTACATAAACATTTTTATAGATAATAATACTGTTGAAGTGATTCCAGCCATCAGGATTACCTTTAATCAATCCAAATTGATAAGAACGGGCAGGATCAATGGGAATGGTAACTTCTTCTGCTTTTACGATCTCATTTTTCAATTGAGTATTCACTATATCTTTTAGCTCGCGGAGAGGAATAGGCTTCTTATGTTGAATATCTTTCTCCCCATGAAAGATATCTTCTCTACGCAACAAGGCTGTAATGTCTTCATTAAAAACAAAAAATGCACCCGATAAAGAAACAATTAGAACAATGATTCCTGAAAACAGCCCTAGCCATAAATGAGCTTTCAGAATGTATTTTTTAAAGGTTCCTTTAGATTTCCGGTTATTGAGCTTTTGCATTTTATTACTATTTAGTCTTATTAAAAATAACAGAATTGCAAATATAAATTATTTATCATAATTCTAATGAAAGGGAAGGCTTAATTTTACCTTCAAAACCTGACTTTTATTAGGATTTATGGGAATTGATGCTTAGTTGTACAAAAGTGATTACTAAAAAATACATTCTCATAAAGAACAGAAATATATTTTTTGAGCTTGATAACGATAGATAGCATGACCTTACAATGAAATCATCCATAAAATAGAAATCATTACGTATAAAAAAACTATATTTGACTAAAATTATAACATTGATTTACAATCTGTTGTGGTTGATTTTTGTTTATCACTAAAAAAATAGTTGTTTGAATCAAATTTATTTCTACATTTGTATAACTAATTTCTTAGTGATATTAAAGTTGCAAATTATATATCACTTTAATGACAAATGAACAGGATATGAAAAACCAGACTTTAACAAAGGCAGAAGAACAAGTAATGCAGTATGTATGGAAATTGGAAAAAGGATTTCTTAAAGATATTCTTGACCTTTTCCCGGAACCTAAACCACATACGAATACTGTTTCTACCATTCTAAAAGTATTAAAGGACAAGGAATTTGTAGACTACAACGTCCATGGAAGACAACATGAATATTTTCCAATGGTTACAAAAGAACAGTATTCAGGGAAGATCATGAAAAGCCTTGTAAAGAACTATTTCAAAGGATCCTATAAAAGTGCTGTTTCATTTTTGGTAGAAAAGAATGAAATGACTGTAGAAGATCTGGAGATGCTATTAGACGAACTCAAACATAAAGACTAATAACCATGGAGACCTTACTTTTATACTTTGGAAAAGTAATTTTATGTTCAGGTGTAATGTTTTTGTACTACCAGTTGTCTTTAAAAGACAAGACATTTCATCATTATAACAGATTCTATCTGTTGTTTGCCATTTTGATATCGCTATTGCTGCCGCTTATCAAAATAGAGGACTTTACAATAGAAGTAAGTAATGAGATGTATTTGCTTCTTGGTAAGATGAAGAATTTTAATACAGAAAAAAACTTAAACAATGGTAACCTTTATTTTAACATTATTTTTTCAGCTCTGGGACTGGTTTCTTTCTATTTTTTAGGGAAGCTTATCTACGGAATCTTCAAGATTCAGCAGTTTAAGGAACAGTTTCAGAAAGAAAGTTTTGACGGGATCAATTTTTACCGTACAAATCTGACAGAAGCCCCGTTTTCATATTTTAAAAACCTTTTCTGGAAGAATAGCATTACGCTGGATTCTGAAATCGGAAAACAGATTTTAAAGCATGAGATGGTACATATTGAACAGAAACATTCATTAGATAGAATTCTTATTGAAGTGGTAACCGCTGTTTTCTGGTTTAATCCGTTCTTTCATATCATTAAAAGAGAAATTAGTTTAATTCATGAGTATCAGGCTGATCAAAAAGCCGTAAAGCATTCGGACACTAAAGCATTTGCGCAGATGCTTTTAGCAAGCCACTTTTCCGGAACACAGTTGGCTGCTGCCAGTCCGTTTCTAAGTTCAAACCTTAAAAAAAGACTTAAAATGTTACAAAAACCAAAAACCAAATTCGGGTATGCGCGTAGAATCCTTGCGTTGCCGGTTTTATTTACAGTAGCTTTTGCTTATTTAGTAAATGCTAAGAATAGAGAGATTGAAGAAACAAACCTGTCTATTAAGAAAGCAGTTTCGGAAATTAAAAAAGATACCACCATAAGTCCTGAAAAACCGGGGAAGGTGAAAATGGTAGAACCCGGATCTATCTCTCCGGAAGATGAAGCACGATTAGCTGAACTTGAGAAAAAGATAAGCGAAAAGGAAAAAGAACTTGATGGGTTAGATCCAGAAACCGAAGCTTTTAATAAGAAGATTGAGGAAATAAGTTCTATGGCAGCAGAAATGGGCAGTATTGCAGCTAATATCGAAGTTGATGCCTATTTCAAATCTGATGAATGGAAAAAGCAGATGAAGGATCTTGAAAATATGAACCCTCTTTCTCCACAAGAGATTAATAAAATAAAGAAAGAAGCTGAAAAAGCAGCAAAGGAGGGAGCCAAAGCAGCTAGAGAGGCCAGTAAAGCTGGAAAGGAAGCTGAAAAAGCAGCAATAGAAGGAGCCAAAGCGGCAATAGAAGCTAGCAAGGCTAATAAAGCAGGAAAGGAAGCTGCAAAAATTGCAAGGGAGGCTGCAAAAATTGGAAAAGTAGCTGCTGAACAAGCACGAATTGAGTTTGATAAAACAAAAAAAGAAAACGATAAAGCAAAAGTGGACGGAGAAGAGGCAAGACAGGAAGCTGATAATGTAAGAAGGAATTTTAAGAGCATCAACTTTACTGCTGCAAACGGTTCACCCAAGACTATGGTTTTGCAAGCCGATTTTATCAAAAGAGATGGAAATGGAAACATTACCATGAATGGAGTTAAAAAATATGATGTAAAGAGTTGGGATGATTCCAAATACTTCGTTAACGGAAATGAAGTTTCCAAAGCAGAAGCTTTTACGATACGACCTGAGAATATTGAAAGTATGAATATTATTAAGGAAAATAAAGTAAGAGGCACACAGAATGAAATAAGAATTCAGACAAAGAAATAAAGTTCAACCAGGCTTTGTCAATAGAGTATTGGCAAAGCCTCTTTTTAATCATACATTATGAAAGCTAAAGTTCTATTTTTTATGCTCCTGGGGGTCTTTGCCAATGCACAGTCCAACAGGTTTTTCTATGAATACAAGTTTATTCCGGATTCTAACAATAAAGATGATGTAAAGAAAGAAATGATGTTGCTGGATATTGATAAAAACGGATCAAACTATTATAGTCAGGATAAATTTGTCGCAGATTCCATAGGAAGAGCTAATCTTGAAAAGCAACTGAAGGCAGGAAGCGGGAGTATAAGTATGAACAGAAGTGAAAAGCCGGGAATGGTTTCCTATAGAGTAACCAAGCAGTATCCTGATTTTAAAACTTACCTTTTCAGAAGTATTTCTATGGATAAATACAAGATTAAGGAAGATAAAAAACCAGAATGGAAAATTTTAACTGAAAAACAGAAAATAGGAGAATACAATACTCAAAAAGCAACCACAAGTTTTGGAGGAAGAGACTGGATTGCATGGTTTACTACAGATATTCCTATTCAGGATGGTCCTTATATATTTACGGGCTTCCGGGTCTTATTGTAAAATTAGAAGATGCTACAGGCTCTCACAGTATGCAACTTGTAGGGAATAAAAGTATAAAAGCTCAGGTGAAAGATGCAGAGCTTTCGCTTCCAGGAAATGTGAAAATACTGGGACTGGACGGTAAGGATATTGAAGTGACAAAAGATCAGTTTAAAAAAGTATGGAAAGCGTATGTGAATGATCCTACAAAGAATATGAGGGAGATGATGATGAGCAATAGTGGTGAGGCCGGAGGAAAAGTGGCTTTTAAAATAAAGACGACAGACGGAAAAGAATTTACAGACCCCAATGAGGTCTTCAAAGAAATGGAGAAGCGAACCAAAGAGATGCTTCAAAAAGACAACAATCCGATAGAACCGGATCTGGTGAACTAAAATTATTATTTTCTATTGAACAGGATCGCTCAAAAGGCTATCCTGTTTTTATTTGAAGGAGCTTAATAAATTTTATTAGGATAAATATTTCTATTTTTAACAACCTTAAACCAGAAATCTTAAACTTTATGACAGAAAAAGAAAAATGTGAAGCGGGACTTTTATATAATGCAAATTATGATCAGCAGTTAATTAAAGAGCGTATTGTTTGTAAGGATCTTTGTCTGGAATATAATGCGTTGAAAAATTCTGATGCAGAAGGAAGAAGTCAGCTGCTCAAAAAGATATTGGGCACTACAAAGGAAAATCTATGTATTGAACCCTCTTTCTGGTGCGATTACGGATATAATATTGAGGTGGTGAAAATTTTTATTCCAATCATAACCTTGTGATTTTAGATTGTGCTAAAGTAACATTTGGGGATCATGTTTTTATTGGCCCCAATTGTAGTTTCTACACAGCAGGACATCCGCTTGATGTAAAACAAAGAAATGAAGGATTGGAATATGCACATCCAATTACAGTAGGAGACAATGTGTGGTTTGGGGGGAATGTAGTGGTTTTACCTGGTGTTACGATTGGAAATAATGCTGTAATAGGAGCAGGAAGTGTAGTAACAAAGGACATCCCGGAGAATGTTGTAGCCGTAGGAAATCCTTGTAGGGTTGTGAAAAATATTGAAGACAATGAATAAAAACAAAATCCCGGAACGAAGTTTCCGGGATTTTTATATTTTAAAATAACAGTCAGTAATTAAGATAATTTCTGAGAATCAGCAATAAACTGAGCCAATCCGCTGTCTGTTAATGGGTGCTTTAATAAGCTCAAGATCGGAGGAAGTGGAGAGGTGATAACATCAGCTCCGATTTTAGCACAGTCGATGATGTGCATTGAGTGACGGATAGAAGCTGCTAAGATTTCAGTTTCAAACATATAGTTGTCAAAAATTAATCTGATCTCCTGGATAAGGTTTAATCCGTCTGTAGAAATATCATCTAATCTTCCTAGGAATGGAGATACATAAGTAGCTCCTGCTTTAGCTGCCAAAAGAGCCTGTCCTGGAGAGAAGATCAATGTACAGTTGGTTCTGATTCCTTTGTCAGAAAAATATTTTAACGCTTTGATACCATCCTTGATCATTGGAATTTTTACAACGATGTTTGGGTGGATTGCAGCCAATTCGTCTCCTTCTTTGATCATTTCTTCATACGTTGTAGAAAGTACTTCAGCAGAAATATCTCCGTCTACAAGCTCGCAGATCGTTTTATAATGGTTTTTGATCGCTTCAGTTCCCTGAATACCCTCTTTAGCCATTAAAGAAGGGTTGGTTGTTACACCATCTAAGATTCCAAGATCTTTAGCTTCCTTGATTTGCTCTAAATTAGCTGTGTCAATAAAAAATTTCATTTTGTTAAATAGATTTATTGATACAAAGATAAGTGATTTAATTGAGTTCTGGAGTATGATTTTTCGGATGCTTGTTTGAGTGGGAGAGTATAAGTATGAAAGTGTATAAAGACTCTCCATAAGAAAAATGAAGAATAGATAGTAAATAATAAGTAATCATTACAATCGCAAAAGAAAAATTTCATTGTACATAAAATCTAATTAACTAATTTTACCTACAACCTATAACCCAGTCCCATGAAACCTTCTTTTAAAGCCACTTTAGAAATCATAGGAATCAACCCTTTTGTTTTTATTCCGGAAGAGGTTCTTGAAAGAATTTTTGAGAGCTCAGGAAAGAATAAAAGTCCGATTCCGGTGAAAGGAACAGTGAATGGAAAGGAGTTTGAGCAAAATTTGATGAAGTATTTGGGCGAATGGAGATTGTATGTGAATTTGACCATGCTAAAAAATTCACCCAAGAGGATTGGCGAAATGATTGAAGTTGTGTTGGAATATGATGATGTAGAAAGAAGTATTTCTATTCATCCAGAACTGGAAAAGGCTATAAAAAGCAGTATGCTGGCGACAGCAAACTTTGAAAAATTGATTCCTTCGAGAAGGCACGAGCTTATGAAATATATCAATAATCTGAAAACAGAAGTAAGTGTTCAGCGGAATATTGAAAAGATTATCCGCCATTTGCATGGGGAAATAGATTTTTTTGGAAAGAAGATTGAGTAGGTAATACAGTATAATTTTTATTTACGATCGTATTACCATAAAAAGAAAAATCCGGAACATGTTCCGGATTTTTCTTTTTATGAATTTAAAGTTTTACTCAGTTTTATAGCGTCCTGATTGTTTGGGTCATACTGCAGAGATTTTGCAATATGTTGTTTGGCTTTATTAGGATCGCTTTGCTGTTCAGCGAAGGCTATATAAAAGTAAGCATAGGCCAGATTCTTTTTATTCTCCTCCACTTCTTCAGGTTTTACCTTTGCAATATACTTTTCATAAGCCATTTTGGCATTGGCATCGTCTTTAGCCGATTGATAGGCATATGCCTGACTATAATAAGATGGAGCCCAGTCTGGTAATAAAGCAGATATCTTTTTCCAGGTATCTACGGCATTAGTCCAGTCTGAAGCTTCTTGGTAAGCACCTGCTAATTTAGCTAAGGCTTCCGTATCTTTGGATTGGCTTCAATTTGTTTTTTAAGAGATTCAATGGTAGGGTTCTGAGATTGAGTTACAGCAGCCTGAGTTGCTGTACTGCTTGCACTGTCTGTTTGAGTGGTTTGAGCACTTACAAAACTTGCACTTCCTACAAGAATTAAACCTGCAAATAGGTTTTTGATGTTAACTTTCGGCATTTTCATAATCTTATATTTTATAATTCTGAATTCTAAAATTCAATAATAATTCCAGAAAAGCCTAAATTTTAGAGGCTTTAAGATTTTTTAGAAAATATTAACGGGATTCGTGTTTTTTTTAGATTAATTTTTGATTCGTTGAGGATTGAGGTATCTTTGTCATTCAACTATTTTTAATTAATCATATATCCTATGAATATCATATTAGCTTCTACATCCACACTTTTTGGTGGAGAATATCTGGAATATTTAAGAGAAGAATTAATCCAATTATATACAGGAATTGACGAGATTGTTTTCGTACCCTTTGCAAGACCGGGAGGTATTTCCCATGATGAGTATACAGCAAAAGCCCGTTCATTTTTCGAAACAATCAATATCAAAGTAAAAGGTCTTCACGAATTTGAAGATAAAATGGAAGCCTTACACCAGGCAAAAGGCTTTTTTACAGGCGGTGGAAATACATTTTTATTGGTTAAAACCTTGCATGAAGAAGGATTAATGTCTATTTTGAAAGAAAATGTAAGTGGTGGGAAGCCTTACCTTGGATGCAGTGCTGGAAGCAATATTGGAGGACAGAACATGAAAACGACGAACGATATGCCAATTGTTTATCCACCAAGTTTCGACTGTATGGGGTTGGTTCCGTTTAATCTTAATCCTCATTATCTTGATCCCAATCCGGATTTAAAGCATAACGGAGAAACAAGAGAAACCCGTATAATGGAATTTCTTACCCAAAATGACACCAAAGTAGTAGGGCTTAGAGAAGGAAACTGGATCAGAAAAATCAATGATGTAATTACTGTAGAAGGAAGTGAATTAACCAGGATTTTTGAGAAAGGAAAGGAACCTTACGAAATAGAAACAGGAAGTACATTATAATGAAGCAGGAAGACATCAGTTATTTTATAGAGCGTAACCTGAAGAACTTTTCAGTAAATAGCACCGGCTGGAATGATCTGATCGGAAAAATGTTGTCTGAAATGGCTGTCTCAGGTTGGAATATGGAATATGATGTTTTTGGAAAGGAAAGATTCGGAGAACTGTATTGTACTATTTATTCCGAGAATGAAGAGTTAAACATTGTTCTTAAAAAAATTACGGAAAAATATTCTGAATTATCTCAAAAAGTTTGCGAGATCTGTGGCGCTGAAGGCAAAAAAAGAACGATCAACTCATGGCAAACTACTTTATGCCTAAGTCATTTTCTTGAACAAAAGCCGGAAATAGACATCGATGAAGAGCAGAATGTTATATATGGGAAGACAATACTACTGAATCTGAAAAATGTTGTAAAGGCAGAAGTGGACTTTGATCTTCAACAATTAAACCTTTACACGAAGGAAACTGCTCATACAGATGAGCCGTTCTGTTTTTCATATCAGGAATCGAATTATTATCTGCTCTTAAAGACCGTTCCTCTGCATTTATTTCCGGAAGATATGCAAAGCAAGATCTCAGATTTGCTTCAAAATCTGGAGAGTTGTGAAATCTGTGGACATAAAGCTCTTTATCATAACTCTTGTTTACGTTGTTATAACGAATCATGGGGAAGTAGTCAATATCATATAAATGATTACGAAGACAAGTCAGAATATATAAAAGAATGTCAAATGGATATTTTTATAGATGAAGACGATAATGAAAAATATTTAAGAAATGATCGTTCATTTGAGAAAAATCCTGCCCATCAGATTCTTTTTACACCCAGCGATCTTGAGGAATATGAAAAGCTTTTATTTTAACTATATTTGATTTAGAATTTGAAATAATAAACTCATGAATTGCTGCTCTTCAAAATGTAAATTGTTCCGGCAGTGTTTCAGGAATATCAGCAAAAGTTTAGCATAAAAACAACAATGCAATGAAAAAAACACTTGCAGTTCTCACGCTTTCTGTACAGATGGTTTTGGCTCAGAATATAGGCCAAAAATTAGATAAAGCCACTAAAGATCTTATGGATTCTTCAGGAGCAGTTGCTTCCAATTTATCGTTTTATGTATCTGATGAAAGTGGTAATTTTATATATGAATACCAAGGAAGCAAAGGGCTGTCTACTGCTTCTACCCAGAAAATCTTTACAGCTGGTGCCGCGTTAGAAACATTAGGTAAAAACTATACTTATACTACTACTTCAAGTTATTCAGGAAGTATATCCGGAGGGACTTTGAATGGAAATCTTTTCATCAGTTCCAATGGTGATCCTACCTTAGGAAGCTGGCGATATGAAGCCTATAAACCTGAAAGTTTCAAAAAGAAATTGATGGATGCCATTAAAAACTCAGGGATTACAAAGATTTCCGGTGATCTGATCATTGATGATTCTTATTTTGATCATCAGACTATTCCAGGCGGATGGCCATGGGATGATCTTGGGAATTACTATGGAGCAGGAGTTTGGGGCATCAACTGGAAAGAAAATCAGTTTGATATCAACATTAATGGGACGGATTTTAAAAACTTTTCTTATCCATTGGAAGGAGTAAAATGGTTGAATGATCTGAAAGCAGGCGGAAGTTCTGATCAGAGCTTAATCTTTACAGCGCCTCATTCCAATGTAGCACTGATTAACGGAATGCTTCCAGCTGGAAAAACAGTAACGGTTTCAGGGGCTACCCCAAATCCACCTTTGCAATTGGCGATGGAAGTAAAACAGTGGTTAAAAGAATCCGGCGTTGAGCTTTCCGGAAAAGCAATTACCAATTCACAGATTGAATTAGAAGGAAAACAGGCTGTGGAAGCTCCTAAAAATAATATCATTCTTACATACCAATCTCCAACATTGGATAAAATTGTCTATTGGTTTTTGAGAAAAAGTATCAATCTGTACGGAGAAACGATGATTAAAACCTTGGGAAAAGAGAAAAAAGGAAACTCAAGTTTTAAAAGCGGAGTAACGTATTTAAAAGAATTCTGGAAATCAAAGGGAATAAACCCTAATATGATCAATTTTGCTGATGGAAGTGGACTTTCTCCACAAAATTATGTATCAGCAAAAGCCGAGGTACAGGCTCTTTTATATGCTAAGAAACAATCTTGGTTTGATTCTTATTATGATGGGTTTCCAATACAAGATAATGGGATGAAAATGAAAAGTGGGACGATGAGAGATACCAAATCTTTTGCAGGCTATCAAACGGCAAAGGATGGAAAGAAATATGTGTTTTCAATTATTATCAATAACTATCAAGGGAGTGGAAGTGCCGAGCTGCAGAAAATTCTTAATGTTTTAAAATAAATAACTTTGAGGAAATCCATATTAACCAGACTGAATAACTGGATCATTTTTGTTGTAATGACTACTTTGGTCATTGCCATCGTGGTATCTTCTACCATATTGATTAATTTCCTGAGAAAAGAGGAGATTAAAAGGATCAATCTGCTTTCCAAGGCAATCCGAATCCAGCAGGAAGTCAAAAGTCCCGATACTGATGTTCTGGATCTGCTGCCTGAAATTCTGAATATTAACAATACGATTCCGTTTATTGTGACGGATAAATATAAAAATCCCATTCTTGATCTTGGATATTATCGCAATATCCCTGAAAGTACCATTAAAAACCCTGAAAAACTTCATGATCTGATCATTAAGATGGAAAAGAATTATGATCCGATTGAAATTAAGGTTCCGGATGGAAATAACCAGTTTGTGTATTATGACAATTCACGATTGCTTAATAATCTGAGGTATTCACCTTATATTTTGGGGTTGTTTATTCTGCTGTATTTTGGATTTACTTTCTGGTTTTTTAAGACCATTAAAAAGACGGATGAAGGGTATCTTTGGGCTGGTTTAGCGAAAGAAACCGCCCATCAGATTGGAACACCTTTGTCTTCAATGATCGGCTGGATGGAAATTATGAAATTGGAAAATCCGGATTCCGAAGGGGTTGTGGAGATCGAAAAGGATATTGAAAGGCTAAGGACAATTTCTGAACGTTTCTCAAAAATAGGTTCAGTTCCGGAACTGAATGATATGAATTTCAATGAAACAATTCAGGAGAACTATGATTATTTAAAGACAAGGATCTCCAGAAAGGTTGATTTTACTCTCCAGCTTCCTGCTTATATCGTTTTAGTTCCGCATAATAAAATCTTGATGAGCTGGGTCATTGAAAACCTGGTGAAAAATGCTGTTGATGCTATGAAAGGGCAGGGGACTATTGTAATGTCAGTCTTTGAAAGAAACAAAAATATACTGATTGAAGTAAAAGACAATGGGAGCGGAATGACAAGCCAGCAGGCAAGAAATGCTTTTAAGCCGGGATATTCTACCAAAAAGAGAGGCTGGGGATTAGGGTTGTCACTGGCACAAAGAGTCATTCATGAATATCATAATGGAGACATTAAGATTTCTCAGACAGAAGTAGGAAAGGGGACTACATTCAGAATTACCATTAAAAAAGTATAGTAGTGAAGTCTAAATCTTATCGTTTTCCAACATCTACAAGGTTTATTTAAAGATTTACCATAATATGGAATAATAAAAAGCGGGGAAAATATCCCCGCTTTCTCATTTATTTTTTACCTGTTAACCATTGAGTTTGTAGTTTTAATTCTTCCGGCGTCGGATTGGCTTTGAACTGGATTTTTTCTCTGTCTACTTTATCCAGAATAGCTTTACCTTTAAGAGTCATTTTTTCATTTTTACCGGCATTGTCTCTTAAAATTGTTACCGTTACTTCCTGGCCCTCCTTAATGGTTCTGGTATAGCCCATTAAATCTGCCAGCTTGTTGATGTCAACCACTCTTCCATCTATAGCAAGTACCTTATCTGTCGTTTTAAACCCAACGCTTTTTGCAAATGGAGATAAAGCAGCATCCTCATCAAATGCTAATGCTTGGGTTCCCGGATCGTAACCTGTTTGAGTAGGATCTTTAATGAACCAGAAAATAGGAGGAAGTTCCTTTTTGCTTACTTCTACCCCTACCATTTTCAGATATTCTGCGTAAGGAGTAGGCTGGCTTCCTGCAATATATTTATTATAAAAATCCTTGATCTGAGGATAGCCCGTTACGGTTACCAGCTCGTCAATCAATTTGTCATCTTTGAATGGTTTGTTTTCACCAAATCTTTGGGACAGTTTTCTGATCATATCACGATATCCCATCTCCCCATTGGATAGCTTTCTCAGTTCAATATCCATACACATGGCCAAAAGAGCTCCTTTTTCATATACATTTCTATACTGATCTTTGTAAGCATCCTGTAACACGTTTTTACTCATTACCGTAAACGGCATGGTATCATTGTACTTCTTAGAATTATTAATCTTTTCTACAATTCTTTTAAGAAACTCATCCTTGTTGATAAGCCCTTCCTGAATTTGGAATAAATTGGCAAAATACTCAGTTCCTCCTTCATACATCCATAAGTGCTGAGACATTTTCGGATCTGCATAATTAAAATAATGGATCTCTTCAGAATGCGTTTTTAAAGGATTTACCGTGTGGAAGAACTCATGAGAAACTACATCGGTAATCGTTTGGTCAATAGCATCTTTAGGCATTCCTTCAGGAAGAACCACGCTTGTAGATTCGTGATGTTCTAATGCTCCAAAACCATGAACGTCAGGGCCATTACCACCAGATAAGTAAAGCATAATGGCGTACTTCTTATTGGTATTCATGTCCCCAAGGAATTTCTTTTGGGCAATCACCATCTTCTCAAGATTATCTTTGAAATCAGCAGCTTTATATTTTCCGGTTGGTGAATAAACTCCAAGAACAAGTTCCATTCCTCCTGCATTGAAGGTAATATAGTCCGGTTTGGTGTACATTAATGGTGAATCTGTAACTTTTGCATAATTAGCAAGAGTATAGGTATCTGTAGATTCAGATTTATCCTGATCTACCAACGCTGTTGTTCCATAGAAATCAATCGGTTTTTGAATCACCAGCTGATAAGGAACATCCTGCATATTTTCAATATATCCGACAAAACCATGCGTATTGATCATATAAACTTTTCCTTCCTCAATATCAGTTCCTGAAGGAGAAAACACTGCTTTATGTTTTGATGTATCGGTTTCTTCATCGAAGCTGTCATTTACAAGATAAGTGATCTTGTTTAGGTTTTGAGCGTTTTTCAATGAATAGCTGTTGTCATTAACTTTTGTAAAGGCCAATTCCTTTCCTTTATTGTCATAAAACTTAATGCCCTCTATGAATCTTCCATAATCATCTACAGAATAAGTTCCCGGAACCGTCTTTGGAAAATGAAATTTAATATCTCCTGATTTCATTTTCGGAAACTCCATGGTAACCGCTACTTTATCATCTTTTACATTAACGAGGTCGATTGTGGTTTTTATAGATTGTGCATTCGCTAAAAACGCGGCAAAAAGGCCTAAGCTAAGTGCTGTTTTTCTCATTAGGTTTGAATTTATAGTTAAATAGTTGTTTATTTTCTCATTTTGTTACGGATAGAGTATTAAACTTTTCTTAAAATTTTTACACAACAACAAAAAAGGCAAATTTGCTTATTTGCGAATTTGCCTTTTTTTATTTATTGAACACTTAAATAATTAATATAATAATTTCGGTTAAAATCAACCGGAGTATTCTTTTTAAGCTTTACGGTCTGCCATTCTTCGGTTGGATTTATGGTCTGATTCCCATTAATAATGATTGGGAGTTTCAGATTTTTCACAATATCCGTATATCTGAATTTCAAGGTATCTCCATTTTGAGTATATTCAAGAGTAGGAATTTTAATGGTTCTCAGATACTGGTCAAAAACAGTGGAAAAATCAATTCCCGATTTTGATGAAATATAATCTTCAATTTGTTTTGTGGTAACAGTCTGGTGATAGAAATCTTTACCTAAACCTCTTAAAATCTGTCTGAATTTATCATCATTATTAATGACCTGTCTTATCGTATGAAGCATATTGGCTCCCTTTGGATACATGTCTCCACTTCCTTCATTTCTGACACCATATTTTCCAATGATAGGAACATCATTCGCAATTTTTACCTCTAAGACCAATAGCATATAGATCTGCAGACTTCTTATCAAGATAGTTTTTTCTGTAAAAAAAGAATTTCTGAGTACATGGTAAAAACTCTCATGAATCCACATATCTGCCTCATCTTTTGCGGTAATATTGTTGGCAAACCATTCGTGGCCACTTTCGTGAATGATAATATAATCCCATTTCAAGCCAATTCCTGTTCCGGAAAGATCTTTTCCGCGGTAGCCGTTTTGATAATCATTTCCATAGGCTACATTGCTTTGGTGTTCCATCCCCAGATAAGGAGAATCTACCAGTTTATAAGAGTCTTCATAGAAAGGATAAGGCCCAAACCAGTACTCAAATGCAGAAAGCATTGGTTTTACCTGTTCAAACTGTTTCTTTGCTTTTTCTAAATTGTAATCCAATACCCAGTAATCCAGATCAAGTTTTCCTTTTTCCCCATCAAAAGTATCTTTAAAATTTACATACTTTCCAATATTAGGAATAATAGAGTAGTCGTTGATAGGATTTTTTACTTCCCAGGTATAGGTTGTTTTGTTACCATTAGTTTTTTTATCGATCAATCTTCCGTTTCCAACTCCTACAAGATCATTGGGGGTAATGATTTTCATAACGATACCATTGTCAGGTTCATCACTCCAGATATCTTTGGTCGGAAGCCAGACAGAAGACCCGATTCCCTGAACGGCAGGGCTCATCCATGGATTCCCGTTTTTATCTTTGGTAAAGACCCATCCACCATCCCAGGGGGCATTTTTAGCAATCAGCGGATTCCCGGAATAGTCAACGTCAATGGTATATTTTTCTCCTTTTTTAAACTTTTTCTTGGTCGTGATAAATATAAAATCCCCATCCTGTTTAGAGCTGGCAATGGGAAAGCTTGCCGTCACTTTTCCTGCTTTCATAGGTTGTTGCAGATCAATCTGAAATACAGGATTGGTAACATCCTTTATAATTTCAAAGCTTATTTTATTAGTTCCTTTAATGCTTTTCTGCTCAAAATCAGGTTCCACAGAAAGGTCATATTTTTTAACATCCCAGAAATCTCTGAATGATGTATTAGAACCTTTTAAAGTATCTTGTTTAGTATAAACTTTATCTCTTTCAAAGAATTGTCCGAAAGCAATTCCGGAAACAAATAAAAGGGTGTATGACAGCTTTTTCATGTAAAATTAAATTAATAATCTTTTCAAAAGTATAAAATTAAATTAACAGCCCGATAAAGATGCTAGGAAAATACGGGATAATGTTCTGGAATATATAAAAAAAGCCCGGCTAATGCCGGGCGTTATAAATATGAAAATTTTTATTTTTTAATAAATTTTAGGTTTGAAACAGTTCCTTTATCTTCAATTGAAATGACATACGCTCCAGTGCTTAGTCTTGAAACGGAGATTTTATTGTCTGAGATCTGACCGCTCATCACAAGTTGTCCTGCAGCATTTGTAATAGTGAACTTTGCGTTAGGAGAAACTTTTGTTATGTTCAATACATCACTTGCCGGATTAGGATAAACTTGGATTGTACTGTTGTCTTTTGTGATATCATGAGTACTTAGCGGCTGATCATCCATGATACGAACAGGATAATCTTCAGTTTCTCCATCTCTTGCATCTGTACCATCACACCCGTCTTGTACCTGTTTATTATAAGCCAATGTTACTCTCATAATAATGTTTCCATCAGTATAAGCGGTTGCAGGAATAGTAAAAGTTCCTGAAACAGGAGTGATGTTACTTGGAGCACTGGTAAAGATAATCTCAGAAGCAGAGAATAATCCGTCCTTGTTATAATCAATCCATGCAGTTACTCCTTCTTTATATTTTGAGTCGCTCCATTTTTTGGATACACTTATCGTATTTCCTGCCATTCCTTTTTTCAAAGTAATCAGTTTGCTCAGATCAGAAGTGTAATTTGAATATTCTGATGCTCCGCTGTCATTTGAGATTGCCGACATTCCTGCAGGGGTTACCGTAACATTGGAAATATATTCGTCTGCCGGGCTTGCAAAAATGCTACAGCCTTGATAAGGAGGTGTAAGGAAAACATTAGGGGGAGAATAAGTTCCGGTAGCAGATTGGCATACATTGGCAACCTGTGCTTCATACTTGGTGGCGTCAGTTAATCCTGTAAGATGATAAAAATTTGCTGTTACAGGGACGGTTGTCCAGGTAGGAGCTCCCAATTTTCTGTACATTAATGAGTAAGTCCCCCCATCTACTGCGTCCCAGATTACTGTAGCTTTAGTTTGTGTAATTCCTGTGAAGGAAATTCCCGCTGGGGCAGATGAAGAACAGGTTTGAGCAGCAGAAACAGTAGCTTTTCCTATTGCATAAAATATATTATCAATAGCACTTATTCTGATTTTTATATGAGTATCTACTGGAAGTGAAGAGAAGGAATAGGTTTCAGAGCCGTCATTCGGAGTAGATGGGGCAATGACGGTCCACGTACTTCCGTTGTCTGTAGTATAGTCTATTTTAACGTTTTGTACATTATATGGAGCTGTATTGGTATTCGCTACTTCCCAGCTGATTGTGGTTGGAATATTACTGTATGCAGAATTGGATGTTATTGTAAACGGACCATCATCACCTACTATTACTTTAGCAAGAGCACTTTGTGTCTGTTGTTGATTTGTAGCAGGATTGTTATCTCTCACTGTTATCTTAAAGTTCATGTCTCTTTTTACATTAGATACGGTTTCCCAATCTACTAAACTAGTAAGAAAGCCATCTATTACATTTGAAAATTTAGGAAAATAGCGGGTATGAGAAGAAGCGGTAGGCATGTAAGATCTGAAGTCAGCTCCCGTAGGACGATATGAATTTACCTGACCAAAAGCAGCAGCAGCAAGATCGTATTGTTCCCATGTATAAGTCATAGGGTCATTTTCGGCATCGGTTGCACTGGCTGTTAATATAAAGGCTGTGCCCTTAGGGATTGTCTTTTGAGGAATGGGTTGTATGGTTGGTGGGGTATTGGTTGTCGCAGTTACAGTACCACAGGTTTTTGAATTTACATAAGTCTGTACTTGTTCAATATTTTTTACATGAAAATAAGCATCTGAATTCATCTGTACATTGGCATTTGTAATTCCTGCATAGCCCATGATTGTAGAACCGGAACCTGGCTCCATTTGAGCTCCATGAAGTGCAAGAGACATGGTGTGAGCAGCTCCAAACTGATGCCCAAGTTCGTGGGCTACAAAGTCTATGTCAAAAGTGTCTCCATAAGGCTGATCCACTATATTCGGAGAGGTGATTCCTGCTCCTTTAGAGGTTTTGTCATCATTGTTAGCAGGATCAATACATACATTCCCCACACGACCCGCAGATCCGCCACCACCTCTGTGGCCAAAGAAGTGGCCAACGTCATAGGCTCCATTACCTATACCTGCAGTGTTGGTAAGTGTTTGCTGAACCTGTAAATTCCATGCTGATGGTGCACTATAGGAAGTTGTTCCATTGGAATTGTTATTGACAATAACATTTGAGTAGGGGTCTGTGGCTGGGTCTGTAAAAATAATTTGTGGAAAGTCCTGAACGACCATGCGAATGCCAAAATCCTTTTCAAATACACCATTTACTCTGTTCATGGTAGCGTTAATACGTGCAGCAGCGCCCGGAACACCTCCGGCAAGTTGAGTATATTCACCGTTTACAGAAACAGCAAGTCTATAGGTTCGAAACTTTTTATCATTACTTTTATTAAAAATCCCCGCGCCATTTAATCCTTTTTTTGATTGTAGAAGCTGCTTCATTTCTTTTTTCGCTTTTTCAGGCTCCGATGTAGTACATTCAAAAGGAGATCCATCCGATGTTTTGTTAGATTTAAAGAAAACCCCATATACATCCTTTTTTTTATTGATAGGTTCTATAAATTCATATTTTCCCGTCTTAATATCAAAAAGCATCGATTGAAAATCATTCGGAGCTGTACTGAATCTTACCTGTTTGGTAGGATTGTCTAACCCAACTCCTGAATAAGCACCCAACTGATATCTCTCAGCCATTGATTTTTCAACAACAGGAGCACTGTATACGGAGAATCTTTCAATTTTTCCATCAGTAGTAGGAAGAGAAACAATTACTGGACTTCCCTGACCTGCTTCCGGAGCATTTTTTAATAATTCTCTCAGGCTATTAAGATCAAATTGGTAAGACTGTAGAATATTTACTTCTTTTCTTTCCGGATTCACCCTCTCTGACACTGGCA
This sequence comes from Chryseobacterium tructae, assembly GCF_030409875.1. NCBI lineage: Bacteria > Pseudomonadati > Bacteroidota > Flavobacteriia > Flavobacteriales > Weeksellaceae > Chryseobacterium > Chryseobacterium tructae. The sequence goes on from NZ_JAUFQR010000001.1 coordinate 2,293,995, forward strand.
TCCAGCGTTGTGCTTGTAGTCCCATCAGGTTTAAACCTAATGCGCAGACGAAAATAAATTTCTTTTTCATTTTACTTTATTTTTTAAATTATGTTTTTGTTTAAAATTAATCAATTTTATTGACATAAAACAATCAATTTTGCTTATTTTGTGATTATTTAATAATTTAATTTAAATTAATTGATATTTTATTCAATTATCTTGTTTTGTTTGAAAATATTACAATCAATGGGGATTACTCAAGAAGAATATTTATAGCTCTTTGTTCTTCAATACCCATCATCAGAAATTATATTAAATAAAGTAGACTGAATCTTTTTGATGAAACCCTTAAGGATAATACATAAAAAAAGCCCGACTAGTGCCGGGCTTTATAAATAGGAGGATTTTTTATTTCTTAATAAATTTCAGATTTGAGATAGTTCCTTTATCTTCAATTGAAATGACATACGCTCCAGTGCTTAGTCTTGAAACGGAGATCTTATTGTCTGAGATCTGGCCGCTCATTACTTTTTGCCCTGCTATATTGGTGATTGAGAATTGTGCCTTAGGAGAAACCTGAGTTACATTCAGTACATCACTTACCGGGTTAGGATAGATCTGGATTGAAGCTTTGTCTTTTGTTATATCGCTTGTAGAAAGCTCTTGTTGGATAAGGATAGGATAATCTTCTATTTCACCATAATCCTGGCTGCTACAACCGTTTTGTGGCTGGGTACCATATGCCATTACAACTCTCATGATCACATTTCCTCCTGTATAAGCATTCATAGGTACAGAGAATGTTCCTGTTACCGGAGTAATTTTATTAGGAACACTTGTGAAAATAATTTCAGACTCAGCAAAATATCCGTCTTTATTAAAGTCTATCCATGCTGTTACTCCTTCGTTATAAGTAGTTGTACTTGTCCATTTTTTGGTTACACTGATCGTATTGTTTGATGATCCTGGTTTTAGAGTAATTAATTTTGTCTGATCGGTGGTGTAATCTGTGTATGAAGAAGCCGTACTCGTATTGGAAATAGGGTTCATACCTGCAGGTGTTACCGTAACATTAGAAATATACTCATCCGAAGGATCAGCAGAAACCGGACAAATAAACGGTAGGGTAGTAAAATTGGTAGAAGACGAATAGGTTCCAACTGTAGTGTTACATACATTGGCTATTTGCACCTCATATTGAGTAGCTGGCTCTAATCCTGAAAGATAAGAAGAGTTAGTTGATACAGGAACAGTTACCCATGTTGTAGCCCCTACTTTTCTATATAGTAAAGAATACTCTGCTCCTTGAAGAGCAGACCAATTTATGTTGGCTGAAGACTTTGTAACTCCAGTGGCTGCAATTCCTGTAGTAGCGGTGTCGGTAGAACAAGGGTTTGCTGAAGCAGACACAGTGGCATTTCCAATTGCATAAAAGATGTTATCAATAGCACTTACTCTGATTTTGAGATTAGAACCTGTGGCAAGTGATGAGAATGAAAAAGGTTCAACCCCGTCATTAGGAGTAGATGGTGTAACAACTGTCCATGTATTTCCGTTGTCTGTCGTATAGTCTATTTTAACATTCTGTACATTATAAGGAGAACTGTTTGTATTCACAACATCCCAGGTAATGGCGCCAGCGAGGTTGTTATAAACAGTAGTTGAGGTTACCTTGAATGGCCCGTCATTACCAACGTCTACTTTTACCAAACTGCTTTGGGTTTGTTGTTGAGTAATATCAGGGTTATTATCCCTTACTGTTACTTTAAAATTCATTAGTCTTGCTACACTAGGTAAAAGTTCCCAGTCCTGCACTGTAGTAAGGTTTCCACTAAGTACGGTTGTCAGTTTTGGGAAATATCGGGTAGGTGAAGTGGTTGGAGATAGAGATCTGAAGGCAGCACCACCGGTACGGGTAGAGGTTAAGGCATTAAATAGTGTAGTTGAAATATCATATTGCTCCCATGTGTAAGTCATAGGGTCATTTTGAGCATCGGAGGCATTGGCTGTTAATACAAAAGCAGTTCCTTTTGGAATAATTCTATTAGTGAGTGGTTGTATCACTGGAGGTGTATTGGCAACCGGAGTAGTAATTCCGCAGGTTTTACTATTTACATAAGCTTGTATCTGTTCAATATTAATGACATGGAAGTAAGCATCTGAATGCATTTGTACATTGGCCGCAGTAATTCCTGCATATCCCATAATGGTAGATCCTGATCCTGGTTCTATTGGAACATCCGATTGATTTTGATTGACCGTCATTGTGTGACGTCCTCCCAGCTGGTGTCCTAATTCATGAGCTACATAATCAATATCAAAAGCATCACCGAAAGGCTGATCTACTACAGATGGTGAAGTGATTCCAGCTCCTTTAGAAGTAGCATCATTATTGTTGGCAGGATTTATACACACATTTCCGACTCTTCCTGCACTACCACCACCACCTCTGTGTCCGAAAAAGTGGCCAACATCATAGGCTCCATTACCTATACCTGCGGTGTTGGTAAGTGTTTGCTGAACCTGTAAATTCCATGCTGAAGGAGCGCTGTAAGTACCATTAGTATTGGCAATAACATTTGAATAAGGATCTGTAGCCGGATCTGTAAAAATAACTTGTGGAAAATCCTGTACAATCAAATGAATTCCTAAATCCTTTTCATACACACCATTTACTCTGTTGATGGTCGCATTAATACGTGCAGCAGCGCCCGGAACACCTCCGGCAAGTTGGGTATACTCTCCGTTTACAGAAACGGCAAGTCTATATGTTCTATACTTTTGATCATTATTTTTATTAGAAATTCCTGCGCCGCTTACTCCTTTTTTTGACTGTAGAAGTTGCTTCATTTGCTTTTTGGCATTCTCAGGCTCAGATGTGTTACATTCAAAAGGAGTTCCGTCTGATGTTTTGTTTGTTTTAAAGAAAACACCATACACATCTTTTTCCTTATTGATAGGTTCTATAAATTCATATTTTCCCGTCTTGGAATCAAAAAGCATCGATTGGAAATCATTGGGAGCTGTACTGAATCTTACCTGTTTTGTAGGATTATCCAGTCCGACACCGGAATAAGCGCCTAATTCATACCTTTCAGCCATTGATTTTGCTACAACAGGAGAACTGTAGACTGAAAATCTTTCAACTTTTCCGTCAGTGGTAGGAAGAGAAACAACTACCGGATTTCCTTGGCCTGCTTCCGGAGCATTTTTTAATAATTCTCTCAACGTATTGAGGTCAAATTTGTAAGAATGAAGGACGTTTACCTCTTTCCTGATCGGACTAATTCTTTGGGAAACCGGTTCCCAACGCTGGGCTTGCAAGCTTGTTAAGCCTATAGCTAACGCAAATAAGAAAGTAACTTTTTTTTTCATAATATATTGTAATAAACTAAAGTTGTTTTATGAACTCCGCGTAAATTTAACCAATTTTATGATAAAATACATGTAAAAGTGTTTAATTTTAGATTATTTTTTATTTTTATAAATGATAATCTATGTAATTGTCAATTTGGGTGTTTTTTTTCGCCATAAATGTAATTTTAAAAAATATTTAATCATATTAAACATCAAAAAAGAGCTTGATTCATCATGAAACAAGCTCTTTTTTAATTATATAATATTGTTATTTCTGTACAGCAGGAAGATTTCCGTTGCTTTTTTGGACCCTTTTATAAGTAAAAGTACACATCATGATGCTGAACTCATATAATATAAGTAATGGGAAAGCAGCCATCAACATACTTAGTACATCCGCCGGAGTAATAATTGCTGCGACCACCATGATCAATACAATAGCATGACGACGGTAGGTCTTCATAAATACAGGAGTAAGAATTCCGATACTGGTAAGGAAATAGATCAGAATAGGAAAAAGGAAAATAACACCCATTCCAAGAACTACCTGTAAAAATAATGTAGTATAGTCGCTCAGATCATAAAGAGGAACTATAATATCTGAAATTTTAAAGATAACTCCAAAATTAACTGCGAAAGGCAGGATTAAAAAGTAACCACATAATACCCCTGTCATAAAAAGCATCCATACAGCATTAATGATATAGATTGAATTCTTTTTCTCTCTTGGATGTAAAGCCGGGCCGATGAAACGCCATAATTCCCAAACGATATAAGGAAATGCAGCTACCATTCCTCCAAAGACCGAAACGGCCATCATCACATTGAACTGCTGATATAACCTTTGTACACGTACAGGGAAATCCTTCGGAAGGTGAATACTGTCTTCTCCTAAAATCATCCTTGAAAAATGATTAACAATTTTGAAGGTCGGGAAATCATTTCTGGTAGGCCCAAAAAAGATATGATCCATGATCCAGTTGATATTGAATCCAACTACAAAGGCTGCAACGATGATAGCAATAATCGAACGAACCAAATGTCCTCTTAATTCTCCAATATGCCCCAGAAAGGACATGTCTTTATTATTGTCCATATAATAGAATCTGTCAAAATACCACCTTTAGAAAAGGCAAGCAGTTTAAGTCTGCGAAATTATGAAATAATAATCAGTATTTAGAATTTATTAGTCATGAATTTGTTCAGGATTATGTTACAGATTATTGATCTATTCTTAAAGTGACTTTCAAGTACAACAGCAAACAGCTCAAAATCATTTCAAGCTGTCCGTTGTTTTTATAATAAGATTCAATTATTTGTCAAGGATCTCTAATACTTTTTCTGCTACAGCAGCTCCGGATTGAGGGTTTTGTCCCGTTACCAGATTTCCATCGGCTACAGCAAAAGGAACAAAATCCTGATCAGCTTTTACATAATGGGCCCCTTTATTTTTAAATACATCTTCGGTAAGGTAAGGCATATGATCTGCCAATTCTGCTGCAATTTCTTCTGAATTGGAGAAGCCCGTCACTGTTTTTTCTTTGATCAGAAGTTCTCCATTAGACAGTTTAATATTAAAAAGCCCTACAGCTCCATGACATACAGAGGATACAATTCCTCCTGTTTCATAAATACGACGTGCTATTTCCTGCAATTCCTTATTATCAGGGAAGTCCCAAACTACACCATGACCCCCGGCATAGTAGATTACACCATAATCATCAGGATTGATGTCTTTTGGAGTTAGAGTGTTTCCTAATTTATTTCTGAACGTTTCATCAGCATAATATTTCCAATCTACAGGTTGTACAAACATTTGTATAGAAATAGGATCCAGTGGAGTATACCCTCCTTTCGGGCTTACAAAATCAATTTCATAGCCTTTTTCTTGCAGCTTTTCATAAAAATGAACTGCTTCACCCAACCATAGGCCTGTTGCTCTTTCCATATTAGGATATTTTTCCACACTTGTCACTACGATTAATGCTTTCTTTTTCATTGGTATTGTTGTTAAAAATTATACTACAAAGATTGGAATTTTTAAAATGCTACAACAAGGATATACCTCAAAAAAAAGATGTGACACAGGTCACATCTTTTTTTAGTATAATCGGCTTAATGTTTCTCTAGATACTCCCAGATAGCTTGCAATAAGCTGTTTCGGAATGTGATCTATAAAACCGGGATATTGTTTTATAAAATCTTCATAGCGTTCCTTCGCAGATTTACTCATTAAAGAAAGTATTCTTTGCTGTAAGGCTACATATCCAAAATTAGATTTTACCCTGAAAAAATGTTCCATGGCCGGAACTTTTGTACAAAGGGTATTTAAGTCTTCATAGGAGATCACATGAACTTCTGAATCTTCAATACAATCAACTGCCAGTGATGAAGTTTCTTGCTTGAAAAATCCTGCAAAATCTGAAATCCACCAGTTAGAAGCAGCGAATTGAAGAATATGCTCTTTTCCTGTATTATCTATGAAACTACTTTTAAGAATACCTTTTTCTATAAGGAATATTTCATGTACCAGCTGATGTTCCTGTATCAGAAACTGTCTTTTCCGGAATCTTTTTTTTACAAAAAAACTTTGAATCATGTCAAACTCATCATCTGTGAGGCTGACAATTTTCTGAATATGTTCTTTTAAAAAATGACTCATCTTAGTCAAGATTAGTTGATTCCTTCATCAAGCAATTTATGCAGATCAATGATTCCGAAATATTTTCCGTTCTCAGTAACGACCAGCTGACCAATATTATTGCCTTTTAAAATTTTCATTGCTTCTTTGGCAAGGGCATCTTTTTCGATGGTTCTTGGATTTGCAGACATAATATCTTTTGCCATAACCTTAGTGATATCTTCTCCTTTCATCAGCATTCTTCTTAAATCACCATCGGTAATCACTCCAATGATCTGATCTTCAGTTGTAACCACAGTGATTCCGTGGCTTGATGCACTGATAGAAATGATAACATCTCTGATGGGGGCATCTTCAGAAACCTGAGGTTTTTGTGAAGAAAGGAACTGTTCCACTTTGGAAGTAAGGTTTTTTCCTAAACTTCCTCCAGGGTGAAATTTGGCGAAATCATTCGCTTTGAAGTCGTTGAGTTCCATTAAAGCAACTGCCAAGGCATCTCCTAATGCCATTTGAATAGTGGTAGAACTTGTAGGAGCTAGTTTATTAGGGCAAGCCTCTACATCAACATGAGTGTCCAAAATAATTTCTGAAAACTCAGCCAGTTTACTGCTCTTATTTCCTGTCATTCCAATTAAAGCAGAAGAATAATCCTTTAAATAAGGAACAAGGTTGGTAATTTCAGGAGAATTCCCGGAATTAGAAATACAAAGCACTACATCCTGTTTTTGGATCACTCCAAGGTCACCATGAATAGCTTCTGAAGCATGTAAAAATTGTGATGGTGTTCCTGTAGAATTTAGAGTAGCCACAATTTTATTCCCCACATGAGCTGATTTTCCAATTCCTACTACAATTAATTTGCCTTTTGCAGAGTGAATAATCTCTACAGCCTGGGCAAATTGGTCGTCAATCCTGTTTTTTAGCTTTTCTAATTCTGAAATTTCAATTTCTAAGGTACTTTTAGCAATTGATATAATGCTGGTTCTATCCATTTTATGATAATAAGGTATACAAAAAAGTTTTCAAAAAACGTTATATTTTAAAAACAATATTTAATATAAATTTTATTTTTTATAAATTCGTTCGCTTTTATTTTAAGCAGAATTTTTATAACTTTGGGTGAGATGCAAATTTAGCAATAGAAAATTAGATGAGCGCAAAAAAAGCCAATTTATCAGGCGAATTGAAAAAGTATTTTGGGTTTTCTACATTTAAGGGACAACAAGAACTGATTATAGAAAACCTATTGAATGGGAAGGATATATTTGTTTTGATGCCTACAGGTGGTGGTAAATCATTATGTTATCAGCTTCCGGCACTTATTTCGGAGGGAACAGCAATTGTTGTTTCACCTTTAATAGCGTTAATGAAGAATCAGGTGGATGCCGTAAATGGGCTGTCATCTGAGGATGGGGTAGCGCATGTATTAAATTCATCATTAAACAAGACACAAACAAACAGGTCTTTGACGATATTAAAAGCGGGAAGACCAAGCTTTTGTATGTAGCTCCTGAATCATTGATAAAAGATGATTATCTGGACTTTTTAAAAGAAGTTAAGATTTCTTTCTTTGCTATTGATGAGGCACACTGTATTTCAGAGTGGGGACATGATTTCAGACCGGAATACAGAAACCTTAAACAGATTATTGACAAAATCGCTAGTGTACCAGTAATTGCCCTTACGGCTACTGCTACACCGAAGGTTCAGGATGATATTCAGAAAACACTGGGAATGACCAATGCTTTGGTCTTTAAGGAGAGTTTCAACCGTCCGAATTTATATTATGAGGTAACTCCTAAAATTAATATAGATAAAGAGATCGTTAGATTTATCAACCAGCATAAAGGAAAATCAGGAATTGTTTATTGTCTGAGCAGAAGAAAAGTGGAGGAATTTGCCCAACTTCTGCAAGTCAACGGAATTAATGCCCTTCCTTATCATGCAGGTCTTGATCAAAAGGTGCGAGTAGCCAATCAGGATAAATTCCTGATGGAAGAGGTGGATGTTATTGTAGCCACCATTGCTTTCGGGATGGGAATTGATAAACCGGATGTCCGTTTTGTAATTCACTACGACTTTCCGAAATCATTGGAAAGTTATTACCAGGAAACAGGAAGAGCGGGAAGAGATGGTGGTGAAGGCCATTGTCTGGCTTTCTATGATCCTAAGGATATTGAAAAACTTGAAAAATTTCTGGCTCAAAAGCCCGTATCCGAAAGAGAAATAGGATTACAACTCTTAAACGAAGTGGTAGGGTATGCCGAAACTTCAATGAGCAGAAGACAATATATTCTTTACTATTTTGGAGAAAGCTTTGATCCTGTGAAGGGAGATGGCGCACAAATGTGTGATAATTCATCTAATCCTCCAAAACTAAAGGATGCTACAGCAGATTTAACGAAAGTTCTTGAATTGATTAGCGGTACAGGAGAAAAGTTTAAATCAAAAGATCTTATTTCCGTTATTGTAGGAAAAGAAACCGCTGTTACCAAGTCTTATAAACTGGAACAGAATTCTTATTTTGGTTTTGGAAAGGAAGAAAAAGACAATTATTGGAAGACGATTCTAAGGCAGGCCACAGTTCAGAATTTCATGCAGAAAGATATTGAAACGTATGGTGTTTTAAAGATTGCAGAAAAAGGAAGAGACGTATTAAGTGGTAAATCTAAAGATGTTTTCCTTATTGCTGAAGACAGAGAATTTGATCTTACACAAGCTAAAGCAGAAAGTGATCAGCTGCAGCAGCAAGCCGGAGGAGGGTTAGATCAAAAACTATTTACCCTATTAAAGGAACTAAGGAAAAAAGTAGCCAAAAAACACGGAATTCCGCCTTATACGGTATTTATGGATCCGAGTTTGGAAGATATGACGGTTCAGTATCCGATTACGATAGATGAAATCAACAAAATTTATGGGGTAGGAGAAGGAAAAGCCAAGAAATATGGTAAAGAATTCGCTGATTATATCAAAACATATGTTGAAGACAACAATATAGAACGTACTCAGGATATGGTATTGAAACAGGTGGCCAATAAATCGAGTCACAAAGTTTTCATTATCCAAAGTACGGATAAAAAGATCGATCTTGAAGATATTGCAAGAGCCAAGAATCTTTCTATGGATGAACTTCTGAAAGAAATGGAAAGAATTGTTTATCAGGGAACCAAATTAAACATCGATTATTATATTGAAGATAATTTTGATGAAGATATCGTAGATGGTTTCATGGAATTCATGAACGAATCTGAAAGTGACAGTATGAAGATTTTATTGGATGAATTTGGAGATGAATTGTCTGATGAAGAGGTAAGAATGCTGAGAATTAAATTCATCAGTGATGTTGCCAACTAAGGAATGAAATATGAAAAAATATCAAAAGCTCTTCAATTGAAGAGCTTTTTTTGTGGTATTTTAGAAAATGTTAATAGCTTATTTAGCATGATAAATTTGGATAATTTTTTAGCTACTAATACACGATTGTTTTATTGATAATGCTTTCTTTTATCTCGTTCTGAAATCCTACATATAGATATTATACTATTCCATAGCGTATGTGGTTCGAAATTCTTTAAACTGCATAGGCTATTAACAAATAAGATGATTAATGACAATTAATAAAAGGTAAAAGTATATTTTAATAATACACAATTTTATCGAAGATAAAATCTTGGCGTCTTATAGCAGCAGATATTAAAAACAAATTGCGCCTTTGCGAATTCCAACAAACACCTATTTAAAAGTGGAGATTACTTTGCTTTCCTGGCAATGGTAAAAGGAATATTTGACTTGTAATTAAACTTTTTAGTAACTTTAACTGATGAAAAAAATATCTGTCATATTTATTCTGCCGGACTTAGAAACCGGAGGTGCAGAAAGAATAGTTACCACCATTGCAAATCATCTTTCCAGGGATCGTTTTGAGCCTAAGATTTTGCTGTTGCGTAAACAAGGCGGATATCTTGATTTTCTGAAAAAAGATGTTGAAATCATCGATATCAATACAGACAGAATCAGACATTCTTTAAAACCTATTTTAGGCGAAATCTACAGACGAAAACCTGATATTGTATTCTCAGGTTTTGGAGAAGTGAATGCTTATTTGTCGTTATTTATCAAGCTTTTTCCAAGAACGAAGTTTATTGCCAGAGAAACGAATGTAGTAACTCAGCATGTTACCAGAAAAGAAATTAAATTTTTCTATAATTTTTACAATAACTATCAGAAAATCATTGCTCAGAGTGATGATATGATGACGGATTTGGTAGATAATTTTAATATTAAAAAGAAAAAAATTGTTAAGATTAATAATCCTGTGGACTTTGATTTTATTGATGAAAAATTAAGAACATCGCTAAAACCTGATGGATTTAAATATAACTATAAAAATGTAGTAGCCATAGGCAATTTATCAGCCAGAAAAGGATTTGATAACCTGTTGAAGGTTTTTTCAAGGCTCAAAAATGAAAATATTATGCTTCATATCCTGGGAGATGGAAAAGATAGGGATGTGTTGCTTCAGATGAAAGAATTTTTAGGGTTGAAAAATGTTATTTTCCATGGCAGACAAGAGAATCCTTATCAGTTTTTAAAATATGCAGATCTCTTTATTTTGTCTTCAAGATATGAAGGTTTTCCCAATGTACTTCTCGAAGCAGGGGCTTGTGGTACCTATTCTTTAGCGAACAATTGCCCGGGAGGAATCAATGAGATCATTCAGCACAACGTGAATGGCGAAATTGCCAATATTGAAAACTATGAAGATTTCGCTCAGCAAATCATCAAAGTGACGCATGGAAATTACAATCGCGATGCCATCAAAAACTCTATTAAATCCAGATTTTCAAAAAATATTATACTGAGTAAGTATGAGCAGGTGCTTTTGGATCTGATCAAATAATATGGATAGATTTAATAAACTGCTCAATAAACTAAAATATTTCAAAATGACTCCCTAATCATGATATTGGAAAGCCTTTCTTTTTCAGGAATCATTGTTGCATTGATGTGCATTGCTTTGTTGCTTTCCAAGAAGAAAAAGGTTTCTTCGGATTATTACCTTATGGTTTGGTTGCTGATTGGTGCAGCTAATCTTTTATACTATCTATTTCCAACTGTACTTCCTGAAATAATTCAGCCCTTTGGTTTTGCAATTCCGGTATTGAGTATGGGAATGCTTTATCTGTATGTTATTTCGATTACTTTTAATATTCAGTTTAACTTAGTGAATATAATTCGGCATTCTTTGTTTTTTATCTGTTACAGTTTATTTTTTATTGGAGTTTCACTCTTTTATAATCAGATCGGGTTCAAAAACAGTATTCCTTATTTTGTTGATGAGGAGCAAAATAGAGTGTTGGATCTGATGACTTTTCCAATGGCTGTAGTGCCCGTTGTATACATTGTTTTGTGTTTTCTGGCTTTAAAAAAATATCAGAAAATGCTTCCTGAATATTATTCAGCTCTTGAAAAAATTAACCTTAACTGGCTGAAGTATATAATCATTTCCTTGATTGTTCTTTTTATTGGAGTTTTCTGTATGATCGCTTTAGGAACACGAACAGATCTTATCCCTTTTGAAAAAATCTTTCAAATCGTTGCAGTAGTACAAAGCTGTTATTTACTGTGTATTGTATTTTTTAGCTTAAGACAGAGCATTGTGTTTCATCAGCAGGGAACGCTTGATGTGGATATGGTCATGAAGCAAGAAGAGAAAATTAATATTCAGAATAAAAGCAGTTCTGAAGGCCTTTCTCAAAAACTATTAGAGTTCATGGAAACAGAAAAGCCTTATCTTGATGAAGAACTGAGTTTGCATAAACTATCTTTATTAATGAAAGTTACTACGCACCAGCTTTCGCAAACCATCAATCAGGAAATCAATACCAATTTTTACAAATTCGTGAATACTTACAGAGTAGAAGAAGTCAAGAAAAAGCTGAAAGATCCGGCGTTTGAAAAATATTCAATCTTAGGAATCGCTTTTGAATCAGGTTTTAATTCAAAGTCTACTTTTAATAAGATATTTAAAGAAGAAACAGAGATGACACCATCTGAATTTAAGAAGTCCAAATCTATAAGAAAAGAGTCCTAACCGATCATTTAGGACGATTAGACTTGTGTTTTATGTGATTTTTGCCATCAAAAAACGATGGATAACTCTCTTCATTTAAGTAACATTATCATACATGTCATCAGCGGAACTCTTGCATTAATTGTCGGATTTCTGATCCTGTTAAAAAGAAAAGGAACTTCTCTGCATATTAAGCTCGGATACTTTTTTGTGTATTGTATGCTCGTTGTGGTAACGACGGGAGCTTTTGGAGTCATTGTATTCAAAAGAAACCTGTTTTTGTTATTGATTACTATTCTTGCAGCTTATAATACTTACTCAGGATTCAGAATTTTAAAAGAAAAATCAAATCGTTTTTACATAAAAGACCTTTTGGCGATGTTGGGAGCTTTAGCCACTGCTTTGATATTTATATATTATCTTAAATTCATTGGTTTTTATTGGAATCCTGCAGTCATCTATTCTGGAGTAGGTTATCTGCTTTTGGTGGTTTCTTATGATGTCTTTCGGTATTGTATTCCGATATCCCGATATGGTAATCTATGGCGTTATGAGCATTCCAGTAAAATGATAAGTGCAATGGGAGCTCTTTTATCAGCATTTGTGGGAACTCTTTTACCAGATTATAAACCTTATAGTCAGATTCTTCCTTCTTTGTTGATGACCATGCTGATGATTTTTTTTAATATTAAAATTTATTTCCGATTGAAAAGACAAGATATCAGACTGTAGGTCAATTCAGATTGAGGTGTTTTTTAGTATTTTTGCGTTTTAAATAAGAATACAATGAAAATGATTCCTAAAATAGGATGTGCTTGTGAAAAACCTGACCACAATTATACTGAATACAGAAGTTCCGAATTAGGGATAGATCATACAAACGGAAGACATGGAGAGGTCAGCATTCAACAATGCAAATTGTGCCAAAGAATATGGATTCATTATTTTGTTGAGTATGAGCATTATTCCAAATCAGGAAGATGGTACAAGGGCATTGTTTCGAAAAAAGATCGTTCACAGATAACTCCGGAAAATGCAGTGGAGTATCTTGAAAATGTTGAATGGTATGTGTATGGAGGTTCTTTTTTTGAGAGTACGGGAACTATAGGAAAAGGCAGCCTACAGCTAGATTGATAACCGCGTTAAGGTATTTAAAATTTTTTGATCTCAAAATTGATAAAACTCACTTTGGGGGTTGGTAATTTATATGTAAATTTGTGAGACTTAAGATAGATAATAATAAACAAATTCATAAAATAACATGAGTCAATTCGATGTTACCGTAATAGGTTCCGGTCCTGGTGGTTATGTAGCTGCGATCCGTGCAGCACAGTTAGGTTTCAAAACAGCAATTATTGAAAAATATTCAACTTTAGGCGGAACTTGTCTTAACGTTGGATGTATTCCGTCAAAAGCGCTTCTTGATAGCTCTGAGCATTTCGAAAATGCAAAACACAATTTTGCAAGCCATGGAATTATTATCAATGAACCACAAGCAGATATTGCAAGAATCATTGAGCGTAAAAACGAAGTTGTAGATCAAACGACTAAAGGGATCAACTTTTTGATGGACAAAAATAAGATCACTGTTTTTGAAGGATTAGGAAGTTTTGAATCTGCTACTCAGATCAAAATCACTAAGAATGACGGTTCTTCTGAAACCATTGAATCAAAATATACAATCATTGCAACAGGATCTAAACCATCATCTTTACCTTTTATTTCTCTTGATAAAGAGAGAGTAATTACTTCTACTGAGGCTTTAAACCTAAAGGAAATTCCTAAGCATTTAGTCGTAATCGGAGGTGGAGTAATCGGTCTTGAATTAGGATCTGTATACTTAAGACTAGGAGCTCAGGTAACTGTAGTAGAGTTCATGGATAAAATCATCCCTGGAATGGATGGAGCTTTAAGCAAGGAATTAACTAAAGTTCTTAAAAAGCAAGGAATGAAGTTTATGCTTTCTACAGCAGTTTCAGCAGTAGAAAGAAACGGAGATACTGTAAAAATCACCGCTAAAGATAAAAAAGGAGAAGAAGTAGTAGTAGAAGGAGATTACTGTTTAGTTTCTGTAGGAAGAAGACCTTACACAGATGGTCTTGGTCTTGAAAAAGCAGGAGTAGAACTTGACGAAAGAGGAAGAGTAAAAACAAACGATCACCTTCAGACGAATGTTGCTAACATTTACGCGATCGGAGACGTTATCAAAGGAGCTATGCTTGCTCACAAAGCTGAAGAAGAAGGAGTTCTTGTTGCTGAAATATTAGCTGGACAGAAACCCCACATCAACTATAACTTAATTCCTGGTGTTGTTTATACTTGGCCGGAAGTTGCAGGTGTTGGTAAAACTGAAGAGCAATTGAAAGAAGAAGGAGTAGCTTACAAAGTAGGTTCTTTCCCAATGAGAGCTTTAGGTAGAAGCCGTGCAAGTGGTGATACTGATGGTCTTGTGAAGATTATTGCAGACGAAAAAACAGATGAGATCTTAGGAATGCACATCATTGGAGCAAGAGCTGCTGACCTTATTGCAGAAGGAGTTATTGCAATGGAATTCCGTGCAAGTGCTGAAGATATTGCAAGAAGTTCTCACGCTCACCCAACGTATGCAGAAGCGATCAAAGAAGCGGCATTGGATGCTACAGCGAAAAGATCGATCCACATGTAATATTTGATTAAGAAGTTAATCATTTAAATAAATAGTAAAAGAGGAGCAATGGCTCCTCTTTTTTGTATTATATAGTAAGGTTTGGTCATTGCGGACAAAGCGAAGCAATCCCAATATTGTAAGTGTGTTGGAAATCGCAAAGTCGCAAATTTTTTTTGAAAAGTTTTTGTTTTTAAGGCGCGAGGATTTTATCTCCGATAAAATTGTATACTGCTAAAACAAGCTTTTAATGAGCATGAATTCACAGATAATCTTATATAATTAAAATGAAAATAGGATATTGTAATAGGAAAATGACTTTTTCTTGCTGGGAATCTTAGATTCTCTTGCGCCTTAAAAACAGTATATTATTTAAATTTTTTGCGTCTTAGTGTTTTCCAACAATTTTAATTCATTGAATATCTAAGAGCATACTTTTAAATATGAGTGCATTAAGAATTTATCCATACAATAAATGAAAGCTAATGCTTAGAATTTCAATTTTTTTGGCATAAAAATGGAGATTGCTTTTGAAAAATTAAATATGAAGAAAATTTTTATCAGCTTAATGCTTTTGATTGGAGCGAGCTCTTTTGCTCAGGAGGCAGGAAAAGTAGGTGAATTGCTGAAAAATGAAGCCTCAGTCTCAGAAATGAAGTCTCCCCAATTGAATACAAAAAATAAAACCTTTGATCGTAATCCGGGTAATCAGAATGATAGATTTAACAATCCCAATTATCAATGGAACAGAAACTACGGATATGCTGAGGTATTTTTAAGAATCCCTGAACAGGGCTTTTTTACCGTTGAAGTCGGAGATCAGACGATCGCGAATGGCTCTGGAAAATATCGTTTTTTTGACCTTCAATCCGGAAGAATGCCAATATCAATTTATGAAAATGGATTTTTAATCTATAGAAGCTCTCTAATGCTTCGCAATAACAGCAGGATGGTATTAGACTTTTTTACCCATGAAGGTTTATATTTACTGGATTCATATCCTGTACAAGGACAATATGGATTTAATGACTGGAATGATCTGTGGAATAATCCTTATGGAAATCAATCAGGAAATTGGAATAAGCAGGGAAATATAATGGATAATACTACTTTCCGGCAATTTTATGAAATGTTGCAGAGAAACGAAAAATTTGATGATGGAAAAGTTGCCATGATTAATCAACAGATGAGAAATTCAATGTTTACTGCTATACAGATAAGAGATCTGGTAAAATCCTTAAGCTTTGATAAAAATAAAATAGCCATGGCCAAATCAATGTATCGTAACTGTGTGGACAAAAACAAATATTTCGTGGTGTATGATGCTCTTGATTTTGAAAATAGTAAGCGGGAGGTGATGGATTTTATATCGAAATCTGAATAGAATACCACTAAAAATCTGCGAAATTTTTTTCGCTACGAATGCACTAATAATATATCATACCAGGTAAAAAAATATGTTTCTATGTTGTAATTTTTTTAATTCAACATAGAAACATAGGAAATTGGGAGAGATTATTATTTAATTATTCGTTAAAATTTGTGTATTCGTGGCGAAAATCATCCCTGAAGTTTTTAATTTATTTGTTCTTTTCCGGGATTGCTTTAGAAATCACATGACTTTTATATTGTCATAAAAATCGGATCCTTTCGGTGCAATATTGAATTGTATTCCAAAGGTGATTCCTTTAAAATATTTTTCACTCTGAATAGGAAATGCATAGCCGGCATTGAGAAACAGAAGATTGAATACCGAAATCCCTATTCTGGGCTCCAATGAATACTGATTCCCGGAAACCCCAAACATCAGCCCGTTATTAGCAAAGTTGATATTAACCTCCGGAATGAACTTATCTGTTCCGTTGATGCGGGTGTAAAGAACGGAAGGGCCAAGAACGACAGATTGGTACTTGGATTTTCCGAGTCTGAATTCCAGACCGGCTTGTAAAACATTTCTACCCGTATAGCGATAAGCGAGATTAAGGGCTGTTCGATCCAGTATTTGAGCATTGGCAGTCATGAGAAAGAGAAGAAGTGATGTTGCAAAATATTTTTTCATGATTTCTGTTTTTTTATTATTCAAATGTATAGGTTTTAAAGCCAGTTTGAAAGATAAAATGATTCTTAAAAGTATTCACTAGGTTAAAACCTTCAAATTTCCGTACCTTTGTGAGCTAATTTTATCATCAATGCAACTCGGAAAAACCCAAAACTTACAAATTTCAGAAAAAAATAATTCAGGATGGATCTTAATAGATGAAGAATCCGGTGAAAAAGCTTTTCTTCCTAAAATCTTCATTCGTGAGGATCAGGAAGTGGGTGAGTATGTTGAGGTTTTTGTGTACCAAGATGATGATAAATTGAAAGCTACCACTGAAATTCCTTTAGCTGAAGTAGGTGAGTTTGCCGTAATGAGCTGTGTACAAAGTCTTCCAAGTGGGGCTTTTATGGATTGGGGAATCATCAAAGACCTATTTATCCCTTACAAGCAGCAAAAAACAAAGATTATTGAAGGGAAAAGATATCTTGTCTACATTTATGTTGATGAAGATATGGAGCTGATTACAGGAACAACAAAGTTCAAAAGAAATCCTCAATATCAGGATTTGCCTTTCCAGAAAGGAGATAAGGTAGATTTGATTATGATGAACGAAAGTGAATTGGGATGGAATGTTATCATCAATAAAAAATATATTGGACTGATTTATACTTCTGATGTATTTAAAAAATTATATCCTTTATCAGAAGAATCTGGTTTTATCAAAGAAATTCGCGAAGATGGAAAAATTGATATATCCTTACAGCCTGTAGGGTTTGAAAACATTGATGAGTTCAAACAAAAGATTTTGGACAAGTTAGAAGAAAACTACGGACTTCTCTATGTCTCAGATAAATCGACTCCTGAAGAGATTAAGGATGAGCTTCAGATGAGTAAAAAGAACTTTAAGAAAGCGATCGGAGGACTTTATAAAGATAAAATTATCGATATTTCCGATGATAAGATCAAATTACTATAAAACAAAAAAGAGCAGAATTTTCTGCTCTTTTTTATTACTCTCTGTTTTTAACTAATAGCCAGCCACTATAATTCCTACCGTCGGAAACTTTTATGGTATACCAATAACTTCCTGTAGCTATTGGTTGTGAGTCATATTTCCCGTTCCATTGGAAAGGTGCCTTTTTAATTATTTCTTTATAGAGAAGAATTCCCTTTCTGTCATACAGGTAAACTTCAGTTCCGGGATAATTTTCCAACCCTACTATTTTCCAGGTGTCATTTATGCCGTCACCATTGGGGGTAATCGTATTAGGAATATTGAAAATTGAAAAGTTTTTCTTTCCGATCACACACCCGGATTTTGTTTTTACATACACTGTATATTCTCCCAGTTTTAAATTGGTGAAAATATTAGAGTTCTGCCAGATGATATTGTCAAGAGAATACTCATAATTACCTGTTTCAGAAAGAATAACAGTAGCCGTATTATTGGTAATGTTTACAGAGGTAATGTAGGCTAAAACAGTATAGCTAACTTGGGAGAAACTGGTATTTTCACATCCCGAACTGTTAGTTACTTTTACAGAATAAGTTCCTGGTAAAGAAACCGTAATTGTCTGTGTGGTAGCACCGGTACTCCATAAATATGATTTAAATCCTGCTCCTGCATCCAATACAGCCGATTTACCTTCACAGAAATCCAGTTTTTCAGGAAGCGTAACCAAAGGTTTGGGATTTATTGTTAAATTCAATCTTACAATCGTAAAGCATCCCTCAACAGTAGCTACTCTTACATAAATAAGTGTTGAACCAATACTTAAAACGTAAGCAGATGGATTGGCAATCACATTTCCACTGGCATCAGTATAGGAGAAAATATAGGCACTAGGATTATTGATGATATTGGCTTCATAAGCATGAAGATTAATAGTCATTGTATTTCCTGTATTGTCATTACACATCACTTGTGCATAACCTTTAGCAGGGATGTTATCTGAGGATAAAGTCACTGAGATAGCAAGTTTTTCAGATTCACAGTTGTTTAATGTTTGCGTTACATAATAGGTTTGACCATGTATAAGAGGTGTTGTTATAGATAAAACATTTCCAGCAGCGTCATAGAACTTCAATGAAGTCCCTGTTACAATGAGTTTCTCTAATGTTGGATTTGCTGTAGTACAGAAATCCTGATTGATATTACCTGTTGGTTTAGGCGTATTGTTTACAGTAACCTGAATCATGATTTTATTACTTTCACATCCGTTTATCGTTTGGGATGCATAATAAGTCTGTCCATTGACAAGAGGTGTACTTACAGGTAGATTTCCTCCTGAATTATTATACCATTTTATACTCTGTCCGGAGATCTGGAGATCTGAAATTGTTGGATTGTTGGTTGCACAAAAGGTTTGCTGTATGCTTGTCGTCGTTGGAACTTGAGGAGAAGTTATAATAACATTTTGATTTTGATTTGTTGTGTTACCATTTCCGTCATTATAAGCCCAGTGGATGATATAATTTCCGGGAATTGAATAGGATAAAGGATCCATTGTCGTGGCTGTAATCGTTCCTGCACAGTTGTCTGTTGCGGTTGGGAAATTGGTAATGTTTGTGTGGCAATCACCGGTGATGTCAGCTAAGTTGGCAACATTAGGAACCGGAGCTATTTGATCACCTACTACAACATTTACTGAGAAATTACCATCACAAACTCCAGACCCGGAAACCTGGCAAGTATAAGTTCCTGAATGAGCTATTGTTGCATTAGTAATAGTCGGGTTTTGGAGATTGGAGGTAAAACCATTTGGGCCACTCCAATTATAGGTTGTTCCTCCGGTAGCATTCAGTTGAATTGTATTATTAGGACATACCGGAGAATTAGAAGACACTACAGCGCTGGAAGTGCAGTCTTGAAATTTAGCGATGAAAATATCATTACCTCCGCCCTGATTCTGTTGAAATGTACCTGGTGTCGCAATACCTGTTGAATTGCCACTTGACATACCGGTTAAATAGATAGCACCTTCTGCATCTTTTGTAACCACACCTAGCTGTGTAGCACCATTTCCCGTATAATAAGTTCCCCATTCCTTTACATCATTCTGATTGTATTTAATCATGAATGTAGAGTTATACATAGCAGGTACTCCCATATATGCTCCGGGAGTAGATATATCTGGCAGCATACTGTCATGCAGTCCGGTGAAAAAAATATTTCCTAAAACATCACAATAAGCTGATATTTGTAATCCTGAGTTAAAATTATAATAGGTTTTGGTAATTGTATTATTGGTTAAGTTTACTCTCCATACCCCAGGTTTTCTAATCGCTCCTCCGGAAGGATTGGGTAATATATATTCTCCTGGAAGGATCAAAGTATTGTTAATAATTCTTGCATCCCAAACGTTTTCCCATAGCGCTTCTCCAAAATAACTTGACCGCAAGAGATTTCCAGTCTTAGAAAATTGTAGATATAATCCATCAGACTGTCCTGCATTAGTCGCCTGAAAAGGATTTATCATTGGGATTAGCTGTGACTGTGTTGCTCCGATAATTTCCAGATTGTTTGCAGATGAAAATATATAATAAATTCCGGTTGAGTGATCTGATCCACCAAAAAATGAAGACCATAGTATATTTCCAGATAATGCATCTAAAGAAGTTAAATATCCGTCACTATATCCAGGAGGACTTTTTTTTGTAAGGTTAGGAGTATTGATTGCTGGAAAATTGGAGCTCATGGTACTTCCGCCAAAAAATACTTGTCCACTGTTATAAGAAACAGTGTACATTTCTTCCGTCTGGCTGGTTATAAATTCTTTTTGATAAATCAATCCTCCATTTGAATTAAACTTAATAAGGGCAACATCCATATTCCCAGGTGATTTCGTTATTTCACATCCGGTATAAATATTGAAGCTTTCATCAAAATCTAGAACTTCAAAGGAATCTCTTTGAAAAGTTCCATAATAAGTCCCCCAAAGCCTTTGTCCATTTTTTGCTATTTTTAATAAAAAAGCATCAAAATTTCCCATAACCATTTGCTGGTAGGTTCCTGAGGTTGCAAAATTTGTAGAACTGTTAGTAGATCCGAAGAGATAACCGGTACTTTGACTGTCTGTTTTCATTCTTCCATATTCTTCTCCAGGCCCTCCTGCATAGCTTCCCCATATCCTTGTTGGTACAGGATCAATGACAATTGTTTTGTCAGAAGTATTTAAAGGCGCATTGAATCCAAAAGTTTGATTTCCAAGATCGGTAAAAGAAACGTCAATGTTCTTCTTAGTATTACCCGCAATCCAGCTGTTAGGAATATTTTCATAGACTTCCCCAAAACGTACATTCATAGTGAGTCTTCCATCTTTGATCTGGGTGGGTGCACCATTGAATTTCATTTGTATATCTGAAATTTTTCCACCCGGATTGATGATGAAATTATATTCTACAGGTTTTAAGGTATCTGTAGGTTTAAAAAATACTAAATCTATATTGGGATATATATTCCTGTATCTTATTTTTTGATATTGATAAACATGAGTGATGCCTTTTGAATGAGTAGGCAGATTATAATAATTACTATAATCAGGAGATCTTCCCTCCGCAGTAATAATTGCTTTTTTATTAGAATTTACAAATTCAATATCTATTCTGTGGATGAGCTTTTCATAAACAAATTCATCAGTATTGTATTTTTTAGGTGTAGGAAGAGAAGCTTCAGTTCTTTTTTGGAAATTAGGATTAGAAGTTTTTTTTAGTTCGTAAATGTCATAAGAAAAACCATCTTTCTTCAATTGAACATTCAATCCTTTGGAATGAAAAAGATATCGAACATCTTTATTCTCTTTTCCATCCTGATCAATGATCTGGCCTTTATTTTCATAGAAATGATAAGAATTGTTTTCAGAGCTTTTTGTTTGTGAAAATAGAAGTACCCACTCAAAAGAGAGAACAATAATAAAATTTTTCGCATCAGTTATTAATTTTTGCGGTAAAGATATAAAAATACCATTCCCATTAAATACTGAGTAACCGAAACTTTATTTCAAAGACATGATGCATGTCATAACAATTCTGTTTAATTTTTTTGTTTAACAATTTTTTCAAAAATAAAATTTGATATAAATTTGCACAAATTTGTTTAACAAAAATGTCAAATCAAGCAAAAAAAGACCAAACACAGGAATTGATCAAGGAGACAGCGAAGAAATTATTCTTTGTGAAAGGAAAATTTGATGCTACTACGCAGGAGATTGCCGATTAAGCAGGAGTGAATAGAACACTTATTAATTATTATTTCCGGTCAAGAGACAAACTGATTCAGATCATCTTTGATGAAGCTCAGAAAGTAGAGCAGGAGAAGTCAAAGATTATTCAGAATTCGGAGCTTCCCTTTAAAGAGAAGATCAGACAGTTTATAGAAAGCAGCCTTTCTACGAGCCTTCAATATCCTTATCTGGAAACTTATATCGTTTCACAGATCAATAAAGGAACCTGCCATCAGAGGGAAATTGAAGAAGATATCTTAGAGAAATTATATGAAGATATTGAAAAAGAAATGGAATTGGGAAATATTGAAAAGATGGCTCCCGTTCAGTTTATCCTGAATATGGTTTCCCTATTGGTTTTTCCAAGTGCCATAAGACCTTTATTCATGGAGAATCTGATGATCAGTGATGAGGAATATGATAAGATTATTTCAGAGAGAAAAGAAATCATTATCAATATGTTATTTAAAAATTAAAAAAATCTAAAGTATTTCTTAAAATGATTCGTCAGTTAGAAATAAATACAAGGACAAAAATTAAAAAAATAAACGAAGTATAAAATTATGAAAAGAAAACGTATAACTGCTAATAAGCTAAAGATTGGGATAGCTGCAGCATTTATGATTTTCGGTTTTTCATCGGTGTCTGCACAGCAGCAGGTTTCTCTGCAAGAAGCAATAAAACAGGCACTTCAGAATAAGGCTGAAGCTAAAAAAGCAGCTTTACAGGTTAAAAAAGCCGAATATAAGATTGATGAGGCCAGAGCCGGAGCCTTGCCTCAGATAAGTGCGACTATCAATAATACGTACAATCCTATTTTGCAAAAAACGGTTCTTCCGGGAGAGATTGTAGGTAAACCAGGAGAGCTTATCCCTGTTGCTTTTGGAACAAAATGGCAATCTGTAAATGTGGTTACCCTTAATCAAAATATTTTTGATCAAAGAGTTTTTATTGGTCTTAAAGCGGCCAAATCAACACGTGAGTTCTATCTTTTGAATTCTGAACTCACGAATGAGCAGATCATTGAAAACGTTGCTACAGCATATTATCAGGTATTTGTTCAGGAAGAAAACCTGAAAACAATACAAGAAAGTTATGCCAATACAGAACGAGTAAGAAATGTAATCAAGAGTTTGGTGGATAACGGTTTGGCTAAACCCATAGATCTTGACAGAACAAATGTTCAGCTTACCAATATTGGTTCTAATAAGCAACAATTGATTAATGCAGTAGAGGTTTCAAAAAATTCATTGAAGTTTTATATGGGAGTTCCTATTGAGAGCTCTATCGAACTTGAAGAAAAAGAAATTATACCTAATCCTGAGCTATTGGCAACCAATGTGAATCTGGAAACCCGTTCAGAATTAAAAGTTTTAAATAAGCAAAAAGAACTTTTACAATACAGCAAAAAGGCAACTATAGCAAACTTATATCCTACAGTGGGACTTACTGCTAACTACGGATGGCAAGGGCTGGGAAATAAATTTCCTTATACAACAGGATCTAGTCAGGGAACAACTGGGGTGATTATGCTTCTGTTGGTTTAGCCATTAAGATTCCAATCTTTATGGGAGGAGCTACCAGGGCTCAAATCCAGCAGTCTGAAATTGATATCCAAGATCTGGATCAGGATATTCAGAGTAAAAAACTGAACTTGAGCCTAGATTATAAAAATGCTATTTCTAATATGGAAAATGCCATTATCAATATTCAAAGCATGAAAGATAATGTGGATCTAGCAGAAAAAGTACAAAAAAATACCCAGTCTAACTACCAGTATGGTTTAGCAACACTTACTGAAGTATTAGATACTGAGAATTCACTTACGCAGGCTAAACAAAACTATGCTAATGCATTGCTAGACTATAAACAGTCCGAGATCAAGGTAATTAAAGCAAAAGGAGAGTTAAACACATTACAAAACTTATAATAAACAATGAAAAAAACTTTAATATATATCATCGTAGCAGCTGTACTCGTAGGACTGGCAGCTTACAAGATTGCTGGTAACAAAGAAAAACAGACTCAGGAGGTAAAAGAAGTTGCCAAGCAGGTAGATAAAATCAATGTCAATATTGTAACAGTAGCAAGAGAAAACATCGATACAGATTATTCTGCGAATGGAACATTTCTTCCTAAACAGGAAATGAACCAGTCTTCAGAAATTTCAGGACGTATTGTGAGCGTTTTAGTAAAAGAAGGTTCAAGAGTAGGGGCAGGGCAGGTGCTGGCAACTATTAAAAGAGATGCTATCGAAGTAGATGTTACCCAAGCTCAGAATAACTTACAGAATGCTATTATTGACAACCAACGTTATGAAAATGCATACAAAACAGGCGGAGTTACAAAACAACAGCTTGATAACTCAAGACTGCAATTGAAAAATATGCAGGCTGCAGTGAAAGCTCAGGGAGTTAAAGTAAACGATACAAGCATCCGTGCGGGAATTAGTGGTACGGTTAACAAAAAAATGGTGGAACCGGGAACTGTAGTTTCTCCGGGAACTGCAATGTTTGAGATTGTTAATATCAACAGCTTAAAGCTTTCTGTTTTAGTAGACGAGAGCCAGGTTGGGAAGATCCAGTTAGGTCAGGAAGTTCCAATTAATGTTAACGTTTTACCTGAAGACTCTTTTGTGGGTAGGATTACATTTATTGCTCCTAAAAGTGATGCTTCTTTGAATTTCCCTGTTGAGATTGAAGTTCAGAACAGAGGAAACCTTAAGGCGGGGATGTATGCTACAGCCATGTTCAAAACAAATCACGGTGCAGAAACTCAAAATATGCTTACAGTTCCAGCTGAAGCGTTTGTAAACGGAGTAAGCTCAGGACAGCTATTTGTGGTTGAAAATGGTGTTGCTAAATTGATTAAAGTAACTGTTGGTAAAATTTACGGAGATAAAGTACAGGTATTAAGCGGACTGAACGGTGGAGAGCAAGTGGTAACCAGCGGACAGATCAACCTGGACAACGGATCTAAAGTAAACATTATAAAGTAATCGATCTATGAAGTTAGCAGAAATATCGATTAAAAGACCCTCGTTGGTAATTGTATTATTTACAATTCTGACGCTGGGAGGTATCCTGAGTTATACACTCATGGGATACGAATTGATTCCGAAATTTGAAACCAACATGGTAACCATTTCCACGGTGTATCCGGGAGCTTCACCCGCAGAGGTGGAGACCTCCGTCACCCGAAAGATTGAGGATGCCGTAGGTTCTTTGGAAAACGTAAAAAAAGTAGAATCTTCTTCATACGAAAGTTTATCCGTTATCATGGTTCAGCTGAACAATGGTGCAGATGTTGACTTTGCTTTGAATGATGCCCAGCGTAAGGTAAATGCTATTTTGGCTGATTTCCCTAAAGACGTAAAAGCACCATCTCTGAATAAATTCTCCTTGGATGATTTACCGATTATCACGATGAGTATTTCATCTGATAAATTGAACAGTAAGGATCTTTACGACTTATTAGATAAAAAGATTGAGCCGATTTTCTCCCGTGTAAACGGAGTAGCACAAGTAGATCTTGTAGGTGGACAGGAAAGAGAAATTCAGGTGAACCTTGATGAGAAAAATTGCAAGGATATGGTCTTTCAATAGGTGATGTACAACAAGCGATTCTTTCTTCAAATCTTGATTTCCCTACAGGAAGCTTAAAAACAAGAACTACAAAATCTACGATCAGACTATCCGGAAAATATAAGTCTACTGAGGAAATGAATAAGCTTGTGGTTTCCAACAAAAACGGAGCACAAGTACGTTTATCTGACGTTGCAACCGTTTTTGACTCTCAGAAAGATGTTGAGAAAGTAGCGCGATTCAATCAGTTCCCTACGATCTTAATGCAGGTTAAAAAGCAGTCTGATGCGAATGCGGTGGCTGTATCTGAAAGTGTTCAGAAAACCATTAAAACAGTAGAAGAAGCCTATAAAGTTCAGGGAATAAAAGTGAAAGTAGTAAATGATACTACAGACTTTACTCTGGAATCAGCTAACCACGTTATTTTCGATTTATTCTTAGCGATTATCCTCGTGGCTATTGTAATGTTATTATTCCTTCACAGTATCAGAAACGCATTTATTGTAATGGTTTCTATCCCGGCTTCATTGGTGGCAGCGTTCATCGGAATGAACTTGATGGGATATACTTTGAACCTAATGAGTTTACTAGGACTTTCCCTTGTGGTAGGTATCCTTGTGGATGATGCAATCGTAGTATTGGAAAACATTTACCGTCACATGGAGATGGGTAAAAGCAAGATCAGAGCAGCTTATGACGGAGCATCAGAAATTGGATTTACAGTAGCAGCGATTACGTTGGTAATTGTGGTGGTATTCTTACCGATTGCAATGAGTTCAGGTCTTGTAGCCAACATCCTGGCACAGTTCTGCGTCACGGTGGTTATTGCCACCTTATTATCATTGTTAGCGTCATTTACTATTATTCCTTGGTTGTCATCAAGATTTGGTAAACTGGAGCACCTGACAGGTAAAAACTGGTTCGAGAAATTTATCCTTTGGTTTGAAGGGTTAATTGACAAATTTACACACTGGATCACAGATATTCTTGAGTGGTGTCTAAAAACGACACTAAGAAGAATTGCTACGGTAGTGATTACATTCATTATCTTATTGTCTTCATTCTCGCTGGTCGCATTTGGTTTCATTGGAGGTGAATTCTTCCCGCCGATTGACCGTGGGCAGTTCTTAGTACAAATGGAGCTTTCAAAAGATGCAACGATTGAAAAAACCAATCAACTAACATTAGATGTAGAGAAGTTTTTAAGAAACGATAAAGATGTTGTAGACTTAATTACAACGGTAGGACAGCAATCAACAGGTTTTGGTGGTGCTCAGGCAACGACTTATCAATCTGAGGTTCAGGTAAACTTAACAGATAAGTCTGAACGTTCTGAAAGTACCAACATCAAAGCGGCGAAAGTAAAAAGAGCTTTAGAAGAGAAATTCACAGGAGTTGAATTCAAAACAGCGCCGATTGGTATCATGGGTGCGGAAAATGCTCCGATTGAAATGGTAGTAACGGCTCCGGATAATGAAACGGCTGTAAAAGAAGCAACAAGAATTCTTGAATTATTGAAAAAAGTTCCGGGAGCAGTGGATGCAGAATTATCTACAGACTCAGGTAACCCTGAAGTACAGGTATCTCTTGATAGAGATAAAATGTCTTCTTTAGGTTAAATCTTTCAAGTGTAGGACAGACAATGCAAACTGCATTTAACGGAAATACAGACGGGAAGTTCAAAGCGGGAGAATATGAATATGATATCAATATCCGTTTTGGAGATTTCAACAGACAATCTATTGATGATGTTAAAAATCTGATCTTTACAAACCCTCAAGGACAGCAGGTTCGTCTGAGCCAGTTTGCTGATGTTAAAATGGGGTCAGGGCCAAGTTTGCTTGAACGTAGAGATAAATCTCCTTCTGTAAAAGTAAGAGCAAAAGCAGTAGGTAGACCAGTTGGAGACGTTGCCAACGAATGGTCAGCTAAATTTATGAATGGTAAAAAACCAATCGGTGTAGATTATATCTGGAGTGGTGATATGGAAAACCAACAAGAAGGTTTCGGTACGTTAGGAATCGCTTTATTAGCAGCTATCGTATTGGTATACCTGGTAATGGTATCCTTATATGACAGTTTTGTATATCCTTTCGTAGTATTGTTCTCTATTCCGTTAGCAATGATCGGGGTAATGGTAATCCTTGCCTTAACCGCTAACTCATTGAACATCTTTACGATGCTGGGGATGATCATGTTGATTGGTCTTGTTGCGAAGAACGCGATTATGATCGTTGACTTTACGAATGCAAGAAAAGCAGCCGGAGCAACCACTCACGATGCATTGATTCAGGCTAACCACGCCCGTCTTCGTCCGATCCTGATGACAACCATCGCGATGATCTTCGGTATGTTACCGATCGCATTGGCAACAGGAGCAGGAGCAGAGATGAACAAAGGTCTTGCATGGGTAGTAATCGGTGGTTTGACATCATCTCTATTCCTTACCTTGATCATTGTACCGGTAGTATACTCTCTATTTGACTCTATTCTGAGAAGAATGGGTAAAGATACTAAAGTAGACTACGAAGCTGAAATGAAGGCAGAATATGAGCACAGAGAATTAAATGAAGACGGATTTACGCCTAAGCATTTAGACAAATAAAATATCATATACCTTTAATTAATCGAAAGCGCCTCAGATTTCTGAGGCGCTTTTTTTGTTTAGTCACGAATTCACGAATTTCTTATATTAAATGATATTATAGGATAAATAGCTTGTCATTTTTAAGATCTTAATTCTTTTAAATATTACTATTCTATGCCTCTGTGTGGTTCAAAATTATTAAAACAATATAGACATATATATTTCCTATATGAAAATAAAATTATTCGTGAATTCGTGGCCATTTAAAAATAAAATTATTTGCGTGCCCAAAGAATTAAAAAAGGCTTCCAGTATACACCGAAAGCCTTCATATATTGTAATTGAAAAAAATTAGTCTGCCATAGCCTCTCCAGCCTTTCTGAAGACAAAATTTCCATAGATATGTCTTCTTGCAAAACGGCTTGGAGAATCAGCATTCACCATTTTAATATAGGTATTTCTAGGAACA
This sequence comes from Chryseobacterium tructae, assembly GCF_030409875.1. NCBI lineage: Bacteria > Pseudomonadati > Bacteroidota > Flavobacteriia > Flavobacteriales > Weeksellaceae > Chryseobacterium > Chryseobacterium tructae. The sequence goes on from NZ_JAUFQR010000001.1 coordinate 2,322,595, forward strand.
CCCATATATTCATACGTTTTACCATTCAAATGAAGAACCGTTAAAATCGATTTTTCAAGATAAAAATCCTGAATATTAGATTGGGTAATCGTTTCTGTATATTCCTCTTTGTATTTTTCCTGAGTCTCAGGATTAATACTTACCAGGAAATGATAGGCTTCAATCACAGACTTGCTTCTTGCTTCTGCTTCCAGTTTTCCTGCTTCGTCATTGATAAATTTATCAGGATGTGTATCTTTCATCACATTTCTGTAAATTGTTTTTAACTCTTTTAAAGTTACATTTTTGTCAACTCCAAGAAGTGTTCTGTGCTCACCAATTCGTTTCATAATTTGAATTCTTATTTTCGGGGTGCAAAATTAAGGAAATTAATTGAAAAAATCGTAACTTATTCATTATTAATTTATTTTGTCAGTTTTTAATAATGATTGTAATGTTGTAGAAAGTTGATACACCGAATAAAAGGTTTAATATTAACGGAATTATTTTACATAATACGGAATCGCCTTTTTCTCAAAAATAAAATAGAAATCATTTTTTCTTCGGGCAAGATATCCTTGTTCAGAGATCCAGTCGTAGTCTTTAGAGGAGCTGCCATCTTTATAAAGTATGCTGTATTTTTCTCCTTTTTTGTAAACCCCGAGCTTAATCTCGGATGAATTGAAAAAATGATGGCATGCATTATCATTTTCTGTAATCAAATCTCCACCATTGTTAAAGTAATACCAGATATTCTCTTTTTTTAAAGGAACAATTCCAATATAGGTGCTTTTATTTTCTGCAAAAGTGATTGTAGATTCTTCATATTCAATAGGAACAAGGATTTTTCCATTCTTATGAACAATACCTATCTTTCCTTCTTTTAATACCATAAAATAATCTCTGTCTAACGCTTTTACTTCATCCACTTCAAGGCAGTTGGCATTGGCAATATATTTTCCTGCTTCATTTTTTGTAAAAGGGACTCTGAAATATACAGGATAAGCGCAGAAAGGTCTGTAAGGTTGTGAACATTCATTGACTATTTCAGTCGTGTGAAGTTCATAATTAATCTCAGTCATATTTCCTTCCTGAGCAGTAAAAAGCTTTACAGAACCTATACTACAGTCCACGGGATTACTCATCTGCTTATACTTTCCCCTTTCTAAAATGAAATCTCCGTTTCGGTTAATGGCATTATATGATTTTGTCTCAGAGTCATAAACCAAAGCTGATTTACCATAAAAAGGATAAGCTTCTTTAAATTCTTTATTAAAAGCAGGCTGCCCGGTCTTCTGATTAATATAAATAAATGCTTCCTTTTGGTAGGAGGGAAGTATACTATCCTTGGATGTTTCATAAGAGGTTTGCTCTACCAAAGAGATCATATTGAATGGAACTTCAATCTGAGCTTGTAAAGAGCTTGAAAAGAGTAGGGACAAATAATAGATTCCTTTTTTCATGATTATTAGTTATCCGATAAAAGTAAAAAATTTCAACAAGATATAAGATATTTACCAATAAAAAAACAGTACCCAAAATGAGTACTGCTATTATAATGTTGTAAAGATTTCCTGATATTAAGGTTCGTCACAATTTTTCTTCAATTTTGTAAAGATCTTGTCGAAATCCCTGTATATAGTTGCTTCTTCTTCATTACGTTTCTGTCTGAAGCTGCTGTTGGCACAATTGTGAAAACTAAGTCCGATCATGTCGATCAATGCATAATCTTCGCTTTGAGGATCATTCAGTTTGGCATTAAAACGGTTCATCACGCCTTGTGGATCAGCATTGTTCTTGCTTTTAAGTTCTGTATAGGCTTTCCATGAAGCAAACATTTTTTCCCGGTCAGGAGAAGATATGGCATCTATAGATTCTCTGCAGGTTTCGTAAAATTTACTGTTTTTAAGCGTAGTAGGATCCGAAAAAGCGATGATTTCTTCCTTATTCAGCTCGTATTCATTTTCAAAAGTTTGTATAGCATTTTCATACAGCTTTTTCCAAACGGGTAGATTGATGACCTTGAGATTATAAAGCTCCTCTTTTTTCTCCTGATATTGCTTTTCGAGGTTTTCCAGATGTAAATCTTTATTTTTACGGACGTCCTCAAGGCTGGAAAGTTTAAAAATAGGATTCGTATCAAAATGAACCCCATTGAACTTATATAAAAGTTTGTTAACACCATCTATTTCCTCTTTTTCATATTTGGAGGCATCAAAATATCCCTTGTTGTCACAATTGAATGTCTGATAGCTGTAAGGTGTCAGATTGTTGGTTTTTATCGGGGCTTTTTGTCCCCAAATACTAACAGATAAAGCCAGGGAGAGCCCGACTATCATTTTTTCCATGCGCATAGTTGTAGAAGAATCCGAATTTTCTAAAATTTCAATGCAAAATTAAGGCTTTAAATTTGAAAACTAAAGAATTTAACCAATTTTATGTAGTTATTTTTCTCATTTAATGAGAATTTTAATTTTTTGCTTTAAACAGGCTCTTTTTTTGAAATTTTAAGGTTCATCACAATCTCTTTTTACCTTGGCGAAAACCTTTTCAAAAGTTTGAAATAAAGAGTTTTCTTCATCAACCTTAGCCCTGAAACTATGGTTTGCGCAGCTATTGAATGCATTCATGAGATCAATAAAGGCATAATCATCTCTTCGAGGATCATTCCATTTAGCAGTAAAGGCATCCTGTGTTCCGGGATAAGCTTCTTCCCCTTTTTTAGGCTCAAATAAACTTTTCCATGCCAGATACATTTTTTCTTTATCCTTGGTAGTCATGGCATCAGCATATTCTTTACAGGTAGCATAAAACTTGCTGTTTGGGAGAGATTGCGGATCAGCATAGCCCATAAGAAGAGTCTTATAAAGCTGATATTCATTTTCCAAAAGTTGTATCGTTTCTTCACGTTCATTTTTCCAAATCGGAAGGTCAATGAGTGTAAGCTCTTCAAGCTCCTTCTTTCGCATCAGATATTCTTTTTCAGCCTGTTGTAAAAGCGGAGTACTATTGCTGCGTACCAGATCGAATTTGTTAGGGTTAAATACAATGAGAGAAGGAAAGGTAGACAAGGTCAAAGGTGATATAAGTTATATGTACCCTCTATTTCTTCTTTTTTATATTGGGAAGGATCAAAATACCCCTTAACGTCACATCCAAAAGTCTGATAGCTGTAAAGAACCAGTGGACTCTTTTTTGTAGGTGCTTTTTGAGCGATCATCATCGCACATAGAGCCAAAGAAAGTCCTGTAAATACTTTTTTCATGTTTTTACGGTTGAAAAATTTATACTTTTTGAATTTCGGTCTAAATTAATATTTAAAGTATCAAGTGCTGTCATAAATCAGAATTATTTACTCACTGGTTTCAGGTATTTATAAAGGGTGTCATTTGTTTTTCTTTTTGTTTTTTATATTTTGCACGTCCCTATATTATAAGTCCGGCTTCTGCTGAGGCGGAATGGAAATATAATGATTGAATTATAGACAAAATATTAATAATGTACGACAATTTAGAACAACTGTTTTATAGCGGAGACCTGGAACAGTGTATTATAGAAGGTGAACAATACTTACTATCTCATCCCGAAGACGAAGAGGTCTTATTCTTAATGGCAGTGGCTTATCATGACATTGTGTATTATGAAGGACACGAAGCGGTTTATGACGCTATAAGAGATTATGTTATTCCTTACCTACGCAGAATTCTACAAATCAACCCCAACAATCAAAAAGCCTTATACAATATTTTGGATTATCCATTAGGAAATGAATATACCCTGATGCAGATTGCCAGAGCTAAAAAACACATTAATCAAGAAAATAAAAATGAATTTATAGGCTATGCAGAACGGATGCTGGAAGATCCGGAATATGTAGGTTATGGCTATGATTTCTTGGTTAAAATATATGAATCCCTGGAAGAAAATAAAGCGCTTTTGAACAGTCTTGAAGCCGCAATGTATTATTCTAAAAAAGCAGATGCTGATAACCGTGAGATCAGGGATAAAAACACCTCGCTTTACTGGATTAAAAAGATCTATTTACTAGATCGTACAAAAATGGTTTCAGGAGAAGAGCTTATAGCACTTATTGATAAGGAACAGGCTGCTTTTGTAAGCAGAAACGAATATGATTTTATCAACCTTGCTGATATTGCCTATGAAAATAAAGTACCGGATATTTCATTAAAAATGATGTTAAAAGCCATCAAAGGTGAAAATTCTGCACTTCATATTCATGAAAAACTGGTAGAATGGCACCAGCGTTTTGCAGAACTGATTAAAAACGGATACCATAATCCTGATGTTTTTTACTATCAGTTGATTATTGAAAGAAATTATAACGATTTACTGAATATTGTCGAAGATTTTTACTACCATCATGCCCTTGAAGTCATCCATTCCCATCCGGAACTGTTCTCAGGGTATCATTTTGCAGGAACATTTCTGTACGAAGGTCAACGCTATGCCGAAGCTATTCCTTTATTGAAGAAAGCTGTGGAACTATCATCTAACGCCACGCCCTGGAGAAGAAAAGCTGAATCCGAATACCTTTTGAACGGAATAATACCTTCTGAAATTCCTTTATTTTCTGATTATCCGACAGATATCTATAATGAAGGTGTTTATATGGACGAATTTATAGACGAATTAGAGGATGGAAATGATAAGCTGCAATGGATTGAAGTGAGTCGGGCAGTATATGAGCAGGCACATGAAGCATTCCGAAAGTATTTTGAAGAAGATAAGTTTGAGAGTGATGCTAACAATGACCTGCATACCAGAGCAATGTGCTGCAATAACCTAGCTATTAAGTATTCGTTATTAGGCGACTATCAGAGGGCTGCCTCAACGGCTTCTGAAGGATTTAAATATTCAGAGTTTAGAGAACTTCACGTAGTATTGATTGATGCTTTTATGGATGGAGGCAATTATGAAGAGGCAGAAGAAGCTCTAAATAACTATTTCAGCCTTTATGGAGAATGTGAGGATTATTTTTATAAAAATGTATACTATAGAGCACGACAAGTTCAGCTTCATGAATTATTAGGAGTTCATAATGTTTATAGAGAGGCAGAGGAAGTCCTTACCTACGCCTATCAGCATACCATAGAAAATCCGGAAATTAATGATTATGATTATAGAGATCTGGAAGCCGGTAAAAATATATTGGAAGGAATCTTATTTCAACATCTGGACAGTGGGAGCCTTGATACAAGAAGAGCTCATTATGAAGCGATGGCACAACGTTTCCCTCAAGAGCCCAATCCTCAGTATGCCTTGATGCAGATTTATAATGAACAGGAAACTATGGAAAGGTAACATGGGCAGCCAAAAGATATCTTGAAAATAAAAAAGAATTCCTTTTAGATGCTTTTGATAAAGCGAAAACCATTTATATGATCGTAAAAAATGATTTTCTTCAAGGAAATTACCAGGAATCAGCATCCGTTTTTAGTCAATATGATGCGGAATGTGATGCGGCAATGGATCCTGAAGAATATGTACTTTGGCTAAGCTATGGAATTCGAGTTTATGAAAAACTAAACAATAAAGATCAGGTATTCGCTCTTGCTGAAAGATGTACTACGATCTACAATGCTAAAGAATGGGGCTATGATGATCTTGTGGAAAGTGTTGAACTGGCAAAAGCAGTTGTGTTGTATCAGGCTGGAAGCTTAAAAGAAGCCCATACGATATTGGATCAGGTGCGTTCAGTGGCAGACTATGATCCTATTGCTGATGAATATAAAGCTTCTTGGAAAAAACCGGGACTGTTCTCTAAATTCGGATTTTAATCATTAAAGAATAAAAAATGGCACATCGTCTTTATGTATATAATGTGGATTCAAAGACTGGAGACCAATATTCCCATTATCTGGGAGAATGGAATTATGTGATCCCAGATTTGCTTTTTCCTCTATTCTCCTGTGAACCAAGATCAAAAGGAAAACTCCTGTATTTTGATAAAATAAACGGAGTAGAAAGGCTGAAATCATTCTACCAGTTGTTGGGTGAACATTATCAGTTGCTTTATAAAAAGGCATACTATGAGCCTGTCAACAAGATGTTTGAAATGCTGGATGATCTTCCTTATGATACTTTAATGATCAATGGATGGGATGTCTTCAATATGAGTGAAGAAAAACACTCTGACCAGGCCAAAGACTGGGTACTTGAAATTAAGGAAAAGAGTAAGCTCTATGATAAAGCGATATCTAAGCACAATCTGGGCTGGCTGGAAAAAGAGGTTATAGCCAGAAGTGGATATGTATCTTTTTTAGAGATGCTGGAAACAGACTGGATTGATTATGGTCTTGGCTATTGGAATGAAGATTTGTATAAAGATATTTCAGAAACTTTTGAAGACAATGGTCTTTGGGGATTAAAGGATAAAAAAGGAAATATCATCACTCCGGCAGTTTATGACGAAATATTCGCCTTTACTGAGGAGGGGATTGCTGTAGTACAGAAGAATGGGAAGTACGGATATCTGAGAAATGATGGGAAAGTACTTATTGAATGTATTTATGAGGAAGTTTATGATGCTCTTTTTATTGATGGTAAAAGTTATGGGATTATAGAAATAGATCATCTAAGTGGGCTCATTAGTATTGCTACAGGAGAAATTGTGATCCCTTGTGAATACGAGGAACTGGAGATGTTAAGGCATGTCTACCTTTTCAATGCTAAAAAAGACGGTAAGTATCACCTTATTGATGTATCCAATAAACAGATTATTGCAAAGTCTTTTGATGAGCCTTTTGAATTTAATTATTCTGAATTGCTTTATCGTAGGTTGGAAGGAACTTCAAAGAGAGCCTTTTACACCTTTAAAGGTGTTTTCCTTGGAGAATACCCTGAAGATGTATTGGGTGAAATTGCCGAAGGATATTATTGGGTAAAACCTAATAAGTTTCAGAAAAAAAACAGCATTATAAAAGCTGATGGAAGCCTTTTGGATACTGACATAGATACCGTGATGCTTATAGATTATTATACTTCTTTTGCCTACAAAAAAGCTAAGGAATGGTATATCTACGATATAAAATCAGGTGAATTCAGGTTAAAAGAACATACGATTGAAAATATCAACAGAGATTGGTATACCCAGTTTATGAAGAATGTATTTCTGGTGTGTGATGAAAATGGCTGGGGAGTGTATAATGCTGCTGAAGACCGTTGGTTGCTGCCTTCATCTAAAGAATATAAAAAAATAGAAGCTTGCAGAGAAGAGATTTTCCGTGTGACCACCTCAGACAAGATGTTTTATTTTGACCAGAAAACGGAGACCAGAAGCGATTTTTACGACTATATCGGTGAAGGAATAGATTATGATGAACAGATGCTCTGTCTTTATAAAGGACATGAAATGTTGATTCTAGATGCCGGAAGAAGACTACATCAGATCTCAGATCATCAGTTGGGTGCCTTGTATGAAAAAAGACATAACCTGCGTGGAAAAGATCAAAAGTATTTCCTTGATTTTTATAAAGTATGGACAGAAAGAAAAGGTTCAGGCTATGAGGAATTTTTCGACGATGATACCCTGATGTCAAAGGCAGAAGAATATACCAAAGAAGGAAAGATTAAGGACACCATAAGACTTTATAAAATAGGGATAAATCGCGGAAATACAGATATGATGGTGGAGCTTGGATATATTTATGTTCATCATGAGTATCCTGAATTTTATGATCTGGAGAAAGGGCTTGCTTTGTATGAAAAAGCAGCGTCAAAGAATAATGCTATTGCCTGGAATAACCTTGGTTATCATTATCAGAGTGGTGTTGGATATTCTCAGGATATTAAAAAAGCTCTAAAATGTTTCAGGAAGTCTGCAGAATTAGGAGATGGGCTGGCATTGCAGAATCTTGGACTGTTGTATTTTTATGGTGAATATGTATTACAAGACTATGACCTGGCATTAGACTACTATAAACAGGCCGAAAAGAAATTCTATTACAATGATGAGAAGATGGCAGAAATCTATTACCAGAAAAATGATTTTGATAATCTTCAGCGTTATTTAAGAAAAGATACAGAGGGAGCTTATTCCGATATTTATTACGGAATTATATATGATGAAGGATCAGGAGTAAAAGCAAGCATCAAAAAAGCAATTAAGCACTATGAAAAATCTTTGCAGCATGGATATTACACTACAGCCTTGAGAAGACTCTTATACTTTTATAAGGAAGATCCGGCCTTTGCCGATCCTGAAAAATACCAGTATTGGAAAAAATTTGGAGAGGATAACGAAATGGAAATATGATCGTAAGTTTTAACAAGCATTATCTATGTTTCTATGTGGTAAAAATATTGCACCACATGGAAACATAGGCTTATAGTCTAACGTAGAATCATTTTATAGATGTATTCGCGTTATTAAACTAAGAATAGTTGCTCACTTCAATGAGGTTCTGATCCGGATCACGGAAATAAACAGATTTTATCTTTCCTATAGCGCCTGTACGATCTACGATACCCTCGATGATTTCTACATTTTTTTGCTTCAGTTCCTCCAGAATATCATGAATATCTGTATGAGCAATGAAACAAAGATCTGCGGAACCTCTGGTAGGATATTCAGCTTTGGGTTCAAACTCATGACCTTTTTGATGGAGGTTGATCTTTTGATTTCCAAAAGTAAGTGCTTTTCGGTTGTCACCAAAAGTTACCACTTCAAAACCCATAATTTGAGTATAAAATTCTATGGTTTTATCGATATCTGCTACAGTTAATACAATGTGGTCTATGTTTTTAATCTTCATAATTCTTTGTTTTGAAATATTAGCTTTACAAATATCAGAATTTACAGTCTGTTACTGTGTTATTTATAGCTGAAATTGGGGATATTTAGGGTTCCTGTTTTTTTTCTAATTTTAAAATAATAGCTTTACAATATAAAGTACAGCCATGATCTATTTTTTCTTTCTTTTTGTTATTGCAGTCTTGAGCGTAATTTCCTACCTCATCATGAGTTTTTGTAATCGATGGACTAAAGGCCACAAGTATGAAGTGATCTTTAATACGTTCGTATTCATCATATCATTTCTAATGCTATCATTCATCACTATTTTGATTTTTATAGGGACTCTTGATTTTTCCAGATAGTTAGATTTGAAAATAATAAATTTTTAAAAAATATAATCTTATGCCTTTTGATTGGGTTTACCTTATTATTCTTCTGTTTTTCCTTTTCGTAATTATTATTTTTGCCTGGATCTCTAATGTTATCGTTAGTTTTTGTCATCGATGGACAAAGAATCACAAATACAAAAAATGGCTTAATATTTTGATATTTATAGGCTCATTCCTTTTGATTTCCTTTATCAGTATTTTTATTTTAATTACGAATGTTTCTTTTCAGCGATAGATGATTTTTTTTGTCTAAGAAAGAAATAAGCAATCAGAAGATTAATAATAAGAGCCAACCAAACATTTATACCATAAAAAAGCTCATAGTCATGATGTTTTTCATTGTAGAAAAGATTCTTGATGATTCTGAAAGTAATCGCAGTGGTCGTAATGGCATAGCTTAAAATCATATAATTTTTATGGCTGATGATATTTCCTTTCTTAATAGTAAGGACAGCAACTATCGTAAAATAAGCCCAAAGAATGTCCTGAACCAGAAACCCTGTAATACCTATCAATCCACCATTAGAAAACAATCCCAATACAAAACAGGCCGGAACATTAATGATGAGGATATTATACACATAGACCTTACCAATTATTTTGTGTAAACTTCTGTTTTCTCTCAGAAACTGAGCCGAAAATTGAGTTAAACCAGCCAGAAGGCAAAGTACTATCGAAAAAATATGGATGTAGAAAAAGATCATCCAATATGGGTTATTGACCACTTTTTGTTTAAAGGCAAGAAATCCAACAGTTTTATCAAGAGAAGTATATTGGAAGATTACTTTCAGCATCAGAATACTGAAAATAAAAACCGAAAACACTGCTATAACTTTAGCAGTCTTTATTCCCAATGATTTTACCATGAATCTTTTTTAGTCTTTTAATACATCTTTTATCTGATTCTTCATATCTTCCATATCGTTGAATTTTCTTAGCGTTAAAAATTTATCGTTTTTCCTAAGTTCTTCAATAATTTCAAGAGCAAGTTCCAAAGGTTCTGCCTCATATCCAAACAAATTACGGTCAAAATCTATACCTACGATCAAACCGTCACTATTCATTCCCAGACACCAGTTTTCCAGAAATTCATCAAGTGGAATAGGAGTGGGCTCATAACGGCTCCATTCATTGTATACACAGGATTTTGCTCTTGCTGCATCTGACCAGAAACAAATGATCTGTACAGGTTCTCCATCCTCATATTCCAGATCATTGGAGTAGGAGGTAGCATATCCTTTACCATCTTTTAAACCATAAACGATCTTGGTTTCACAGATTTTCCTGATGAAGTCTTTATAGCGGTTTTGTAAGGTAATGTGATCTTGAAGCATTCTATTGATGTTAGATTATTAAGAAATATATGGGTTTCCTGAAACGTAGAAGTCGAAATCAATAGACAGATTCAAATCAGCTAGTTTTTTAATATTTATATCCGATAAAGATGCACCACCAATCATTCCGTTTCCATTGTGAAAATAGCCCACTACTTGAATGGTTGTTTCTGCCATTTCAGATAATTTTCTAATTCCATCAAGATCTTTCAGAAGTTCAAAAAGCAAATTATTTAATTTTCTTTCAAATGTATCGGGTTTATCATTAAGTTCAATCATAATACAGCTAAAATCATAGCTTCCAATGTTGCGTTTTCTCTGATCACCTTTATTCCAGCTTTTGCTAATTGCTAAATGAGTCATTTCATTGAGCTCAGTATTGCTGAGGTCTTCAGAAATAGCTTTAAAATAAATCGAAATTTTAGGTTCAGTTGAAATTCCAATAATCTCCTTGTTTTTTGAATGAATATAAAAAGTAAGGTAGAAAAGCTCATCAACAATAGGAATATAAACTGCTTTCTCATTTTGATCATCAACAATATTTTCAATGACAATATTTCCATCCTGATAAACCGGAGAATGAATTTCCAATATTTGTTCCGTTATTCCCCACTCTTTATAACTTAATTCATTTTGAATGATATTCGTAATTTCTTGTTCTGTCATATTAAAATAGATGTTTTTCAGTGCTGCCCAAATATATAAGTTACCAGCAACATAAAAAGGCAAATATTATCTGGATCCTTTTTACAAAATCCCTTTTATTCTCAAATATTGCAATAGCATAATTGTTTTAGCATCTTTAATTTCTCCCGTATCAATCATAGAAAGAGTTTCTTCAAAAGGTAATTCCAGCACTTCAATATGTTCTCCTTCTTCCTCAAGCCCGCCACCATCGTTAATTTTCATTTCATTTGAATATTCAGCGATGAAGAAATGAAGAATCTCCGTAACAGAACCAGGAGACATATAGGCTTCAAATACCTTTTCTACTTTAGAAATTTTATAGCCTGTTTCCTCTTCTGTTTCTCTTTTGATACAATCTTCAGGATTATCATTGTCTAAAAGCCCGGCACAAGCTTCAATAAGCATTCCGGTAGCATTTCCGTTAATATAAGTAGGCAATCGGAATTGTCTGGTCAGAATAATGGTATTGGAAGTTTTGTTATACAGCAAAATAACTGCTCCGTTGCCTCTATCATAGGCTTCTCTGCTTTGGGTTTCAGTAGTTCCGTCTTTTTTGCGGACAGTAAAAGTAACTTTGTTTAAAGTATACCAGTTATCAGATAAAACATCTGTTTTTAAAATAGTGATATTAGGATTTTGCATATTGTTGTTTGAATTCTTTTTATGAATTATGGAGTCTTTAATAAATCTTTTAAGGCACCTTTCAGAGCCGGAAATTTAAATTGAAAACCAGCATCCTGAATCTTTTGTGAAGAAGCCCTTGAACCTTCCAGAATAGCACTCGCAAGTTCACCAAATAATATTTTTAAAAGAAAAGCGGGAACATTAGGCATGAATAATGGCTTCTTCAGAACCTCAGCAATCTCTTTAGTTAAATCTGCATTGGTAGCATGTTGAGGTGAAACAGCGTTATAAGCACCGTGAAGGGTGGTGTGTTTTAGAGCGAACTCATATATAGAGCAAATGTCTTCAATATGAATCCAGGGCATATACTGTTTGCCACTTCCCAGAGCAGATCCCATTCCATATTCTATAGGCGGGAGCATTTTCTTTAAAGCACCTTCTTTTTCAGAAAGGACAACAGCCGTTCGAATTTTGACGATTCTATCAGCTAGATTTTGTTCTTTAAAATGGTCAGCAGCCCTTTCCCATAAAACAACCACTTCACTGAGGAAATCATGTCCCGGTGGATCATTTTCCGAATATATCTTTTCTGTGGTCAGAGTTCCATAAAAGTTGATTCCTGAGGCAGAAATAAAAGATTTTAGTTTAAGCTCTTTTTTTCTTAACGTATTTCGCAGTAAGGTAGCAGAATCCACTCTGCTGGAAATCAATTCTTTTTTTCTTTCTGCTGTCCAGCGCTTTTCTGAAATATTAGCGCCAGCCAGATGAACGATATGAGATACATTTTCAAAAGCTGACTCATCGATGGTTCCTTTTTTGAGATCCCATTCATATTCATTGGGCTGTCTTTTTTTTCGGGTAAGAAATCTTACCTCAAATTCATTCTCGATTTTTTTAGCAAGTTCTTTTGCAATTAAGCCATTTGCTCCGGTAATCAAAACAACTTCTTTCATAGTACTATATTTGAGGTGGTGTGGTTAATAGGTTATGCTTGGTTTTTAACGATCAAAACAAAGTCTTCTTCTAAAAGCTTATAGCCATAATCATAAATGAACTTATATTCAGATCCGTTTTTATAAACCTTTACATTGGTAAAATATTCAAAGTCAAAACCGATGCTTTCTAATTTGGATTTAGCAATCTTTGTTTTGCCATCTATATTTACCTCTACAAGGATCCTGTAGTTTTTGCGAAGCTTATTATTAATATTCCGCATCAGATTCGAAGAATCTTTATTTTGTTTATTATTGTAGGCATTTCGGCAGGCATCATTGCAGAATTTTTTATCAGACCTTCCTATGATTTTTTCGCCACATTCCAGACAATTCATAATTTTTATTTTTTCACTTTGTGTCCATGAGCATGTTTTTTTCGTAACAATCTTATAAACCTGCTGTGTGAAGGATAGCTTCTGTTAGGCGTTATATTGTTGAAAAATAAAGCCACCAGCAACAGGATAATACACCCCGAAAGAACCGGAGAGATAACATACCAATACCCTAATTCCGGAATTTTCCCGGTAGAGCTCACTGCAATCAGAGCTGTTGCTCCGCCCGGCGGATGCAGGGTTTTTGTATACTGCATTAATACAATAGAAAAAGCTACTGCTAATGGAGCAGAAAGCCATATAATATCCGGAACAATTTGATAAACAGTAACTCCCACCAACGCGGAAAGGACGTGGCCGCCAACCAGATTTCTGGGTTGAGCCAATGGACTTTGGATTGCTCCGTAAATAAGAACACTCGAGGCACCAAAAGAACCAATCAGAAATATGTTTTCAGCCTGTGCTAAAGAATGAGACTGGATATATGCAATCAGGCCAATTCCGAAAAAAGCACCTAAGAATGACCAGAAATGCTCCTTGTAATCAACCAAAGTCTCTTTATAAATTACATATTTTGAAACTCTGAACGTTCTTTTTATTGTCTTCTTCATTGAGGTTGTCCTGCTTTATTTTAGGGTTAATTATTACAAAAAACCGGTTGGATATTTTAATAAAGCAAAGATACAGAATTATCCGTTTGTAAATGGATGGTATTAAGATGGGAGCATTTTTTAAAATCTGCAAAATTTGAATTTGTGTTTTCTTTTCAAAATCTAAATCACACGAAAGATTATTTGTAGTAAAAGAATAGTTGAATTATTTTTTATTGTCGCTAAAAAACATCAAATTTGTGTCCTCAATGGGGTGCTGCAATAGCGGCTGAGATGATACCCGGGAAATTTTTCCACACCTGATTCGGATAATGCCGACGTAGGGATTTTTTTGATTGATCATCTCATCATTTAATTTATGTAAGTTAATTTGATGCAGGAAATTTTACAACAGACAACATGGCAGGAATGGCTTGGAGTCTTCTTTTCAGTAGTTCAGGTCTTATTGGCACGAAAAAACAATTCCAATACCTATCTTTTCGGGATTGCCGGAATTTTACTTTCGCTATATGTCATGTTTTTCGCTAAACTCTATGCGGAATTTACCTTAAATCTCTACTATTTAGTAATGAGCATTTACGGATGGCTGTATTGGAAATTCGGGAAACGAAAAGCGGAAACTGTTATTTCTGAAACTACTCATCAGGAAAAACTGATTACCGCAGGAATTGTAATAGGAGCATTCTGTCTTTTCTGGGTTTTTCTGACAAACTTCACCGATTCTGACGTTCCGGTTTTGGATTCTCTGGTAAGTGCTTTTGCCTGGGCCGGAATGTGGTTGATGGCAAGAAGAAAAATTGAAAATTGGATTTTACTCAATATAAGCAATATTATTGCGATTCCGCTGCTGATCCATAAAGGTCTCTATTTATATTCAATGCTGACCGCTTTCTTATTCATTGTTGCTATTTCAGGCTATCTGGAGTGGCGAAAAATCATTAAAAACAGAAAAAATGCTTTCGCATAAGGAAATAAGAGAAAAAATGTACGGAGCCTCTGAAGTTCCGCAATCAATAATCAATCAGATTCATCAGGAAAGACTGCTCCAGATCTGGGTTCCTGAAATGTATGGCGGATTGGGATTTCGATTAAAAGAAGGTTTATCTGTATTGTTCGATTGGTCAAAAATAGATGGAAGTTTGGGTTGGATGCTGACTTTATGCTCAGGAGCCAATTTTTTCTCAAGAAATTTAAAACCCGAAATTGCTCAAGAACTTTTTTGCAACCCTCAAACCTGCTTCGGCGGAAGCGGAATGATTGGCGGAACGGCAGAAAAGCAAGCCGATGGAACTTTTTTAATTTACGGACTTTGGCATTTTGCAACGGGAGCACCCCATCTAAGTCATTTTACTTTAAATGCTAAACTTACTCAAAAAGGAGAACCGTTGCTAGACAAATCGGGATCTGAAATGATAAGATCATTTGTTATTTCCAAAAATCAGGTTGAAATTATTCCAAATTGGAAATCGATGGGGATGAAAGCAACCGGAA
This sequence comes from Chryseobacterium tructae, assembly GCF_030409875.1. NCBI lineage: Bacteria > Pseudomonadati > Bacteroidota > Flavobacteriia > Flavobacteriales > Weeksellaceae > Chryseobacterium > Chryseobacterium tructae. The sequence continues at coordinate 2,337,792 of NZ_JAUFQR010000001.1, forward strand.
CCTACTCCTTTAAAGTTGAGAATGTGAAAATTTCGGAAGAGTATAGTTTTATTTATGATGAATTTTTTACGGATGATGTTTTAGATAAAATTCCATTTAGGATTTTTGCCGATTTAACTTTATTGGTTAATTATCTTGGGATAGCTTCTCATTTTTTAGAAGAAGCGGTTAAAATTAGACCTCATCTTGACTTGCATCTTTTTAATGAAAAAATAGAAGAAGCGATGAGAAGAGTATTTGAATTTGCCGATGAAATTGAATCTTTACTCAATGATTTTGCAACAATTTCTTTTGAAAAACAAGAGGAAATTCACGATTATTCATCAGATGTAGTAGAAGGTTTGTCGCATCAGATTCTTGATATTTATTTTCAGTTAGGAATACAAGCAAGTCATACAGATTCTGCAGTGTATCAGGTTTTTTGTGATTATTTTACGGCAACGCAGCATTCTAATTTTAGAAAGGAAATCCAATAGCCGGATATTGTGTTGAATACGAAAAAAATATAACCTTAGAATTCTTTTGGTTGAATAGCAAAACAAGAGCCCAAATCAGGCTCCTGCTTTTTTATGCTAAAATTTAAATATAAAATTAACTATCCTGCCACCAATTCTTCTGTGTATACAAGACCTTCATAACAAGCATTATAAATAGCCTTTAATTCATCTAAAGAAGGAACTCTTGGGTTGAAACCTGTACATGGATCTGCAAGCGCATTCGCTGTGATATAATCAATGTTTTTATCCCAATCTTTTCTTGAAATTCCAAATTCTTTGATTGCCGATTGATTATTAACTTCTAAACGCAGCGTTTCAATGGCCTGTGCAAGATCTTCAGCGGTTTCTTTACCAATTACTCTGGCTAAATCAGGGTAGCGCTCTGTAGCTTGAGCATTATAACGGATAACATTCGGAAGGAAAATGGCATTGGAAGCACCATGAGGAATTCCGTACAGTGCTCCAACCTGGTGAGATAAAGAGTGAACAATTCCCAACCAAGCGTTGTTGAATGCTAAACCTGCCATAAAGGAAGCGTCATGCATATTCTGACGTGCCGTAATATTGTTTGGATTTTCTACGGCCTCTTTTAAGTTATTGAAAACAATCTCAAGACCTCCTTTTGAAAGTGCATCTGCAATATTATTATCAATGTTGGATACAAAAGCTTCCACACAGTGCGTCAATGCATCAAGACCTGTATTTGAAGTAACGTGTGCAGGCATTGAAGCACAGATCTCTCCATCTACGATAGCAATATCCGGTGTTAATTCATAAGAAACGATTGGATATTTCACCCCTTTTTCCCTGTCTGTAATCACGGCAAGACCTGTTGTTTCAGTTCCTGTACCACTTGTAGAAGGGATAGCGATAAATTTTGCTTTATTTCTTAAAACCGGAACCGTGAAAGGCTTAATCATCGCATCGAAATCAGCATCAGGATATTCATAAAATACCCACATGATTTTTGCGGCATCAATGGCAGAACAGCCTCCTAAACCAATTACCCAATCCGGCTCAAATGTTTTCATCATTTCAGCACCTTTCATGCAAGTTGCTGACGATGGATCTTCCTCTACACCTTCGAAAATCTGAGTTTCGATTCCTGCTTCTGTTAGGTAAGCAATCGCTTTATCAAGAGTTCCACTTTTTCTCATAGAGCTTCCTCCCGTTACGATTACCGCTTTTTTACCCTTAATATTTGCTAATTCTGAAAGGCTTCCGGCACCATGGAAAACTTCTCCTGCAATAAATAATTTGCTCATTTTTTTTGTTTGATTTTAATGAGACAAAATTAGATAAGCCCAAACGGATGGTGTTATACAAACAAGATTATGTGTTATACATTTGCGCCAATTCCTGTTGTAGAGCAGTAGGCGTTTCCTTCAATTTAGACTTTACAAATTTGTTGAGAGCAGAAGGAGAATTGAAACCGAGATCAAAGGCAATTTCTTTATGAGAAAGGTCTGAAAACATCAATTGTCGTTTAATCTCTATTAAAATTCGGTTATGAATAGTCTGAATAGCCGTTTCCCCGCAATGTTTTTTAGTAATTGAATTTAATTTTTTTGTCGTAATGGATAGTTCATCAGCATAATACTGAACTGTTCTGTATTGTTTGTAATGTTCGTTCAATAATTTTTTAAAACGAACATAAATAGGTTTGTCAGTTGTTTCTTTATGAAGAATAGGATGCAATCCGTGAACAGATTCAATTAAGCCTAACAGAAAAATTTTGATATGAAACCTCGTCTGTTCCTTTTTGATAAGGCTTGGATATTGATAAATTCCCTGGATAATAGAGATTGTATATAAACTTTGCTGAAAGTCTTCTGAAGATAAAATGGTACAATGAAGCTGTGTGGAAAGATTTACATTATAAGTACTCAGTTCATTTTTCAAAATATCTGAACAGAATAATACCTCTTCAAACAGAATTATTTTTCCTTTCAAATCATTACTTATATCAGAAATAAAATGCACCTGCTCCGGAAATACTACAGAAATTTTTCCTGGTTTCAAAGAATGAACCTTATCCTCAATATGCAGCTGTAAAGTCCCGTTTTCAATAACAATAATAAAAAAATGATCTTTCTTGTGTGGCTTATCATACTCTTGTAAATAGTCACTTGTTAAATCAAAAACCCGAAAAGAAAGATTTTTATCCTCTTCCTTTTGAATATTCTTTTTAATTTCTAACGTCCTCATATATTCATTTCTTTATAATCAAAAATCATCATTGCTTCTTTTTAGTAAGAAACAGAAAGCAAAATTAATTTAAATCTTAATAAAATAGCCACTAATGCACGAATAAAAAGGATTCGTGCATTAGTGGCTAACTCTTATATAAATTTTTGTTTTTCAAATTATATCAACATTTTTTGCTCTAAAAAACAATTTCTATAACTTTTTTTTAGTTTTGTCTATCCGACCGCAAACGACTACAAACGAATTTAAATAGTTTATAACCGACTGGCTTTTGGTGAGATCGCAACCTTTGCAACAGAGATTTGAGAAAACAGTGAACGTCTCTTATCTGAAATATTAATCATTAAAATCTAAAAGTTATGTCACTAAGAAACAAAGTAACATTAATTGGTTACACAGGTAAAGAAGTTGAAATGGTAAACTTCGAAAACGGAAATGTAAAAGCAAGTGTATCTTTAGCTACCAGCAATCATTACACCAATGCTAAAGGCGAAAAGGTAGAAGAAACACAATGGCACAATTTATCATAAGTTAATACTTATCAAAATTAATCAAATATTTATAATGTAATCATATGATTTACAGATGTGATTAGGTTAATATTGTTTTGATTAATTTAAAATCTTACACAAAACGCAAAGTTTATAACTTTAAATAAACACAGACCCACTGTAATGGCGGGGGGTTGTCTGATTAAACTAATAGCTGATGAAATCTATGCATGAACGGGTATGCTTGCTAATAAGCATACCCAATTGTACAAAAAATACTTGTTTCCAAATGATTACTGACAGAATATTTTAGAATTGCTCAAAAACTTTCTTTTTAAATATCTGTGAAATCAGAATACCCCTAAATTGGTTCCAGTTCCCTTTCTATATTTTCTATTTGATCTTTAACTTGTTCCAAATCATTTTTTGTATTTTTCAACAATGTAAAAGAAGGCTCAATCGATTTTTCCTTGACCTGCTGAGTTATTACACGGATTTTTTTGACATTTTCATCTGGATTAGAGAAAATCCCCAAAAACAAAGACTGGAATTGTGAAACAAGGCTTAAATATTTGCGTTGTTGTTCAACGAACAGTGCATTTTTGCTTGCTAACCCATCCAAAACCTGCATTATATCACTGTTGGCTTGGCTAGTAACTGGTGTTAGCTTTTCTTCATAAATTCTCTCTAGCGAGATCCGTTTTTTTGGTCTTGCATCAGCCAAGCTTGCGCTAAGGGTATTAAAAAAATCTTCATTGAACGTCAATCTAAGTTGTTCCTTGGCTTTTTGTTTGAATTTTTTGTGATGTCGCTCTGTCATTTTGTTAAGATCGGTCCTAAGCCTAGTAATTAAATTACCAATCAATGCAAATACGGTACTACTGATCACACCAAATCCAATCGTCCAACGGACAGCCGTAGGGGTAACCATATTCAGCTTTACCATTAACAGATAAATCAAGATCCCTGAAATTGCAGCTATACCTGTCCACTTAAAAATTGCCTTCTGTCTTGTTTTTTTCTGCTTTTGCTGTTGTTCCCTAAATTCCTGAAAACTGCTCCTGTGATCCTCAAAAGCTATCAATAGTTTTTCTTGGTATAACCTATTGATTTCCATTTCTATTGCGAGTCGCGCTTCCTCCATTATATCAACAATTCTGAACTCTTCCTTTTGGAAAAAAATATTGACCGTCGAATTTCTTCTAATGGTGTCCGAACCTAATTCTCTTTTAAGCTGCAGGATATTATCCTCTACTTCTGTAAGATCTTTTTTTAGATCTAATATCTTTTGATCTTTTCTAGGATATATGCTTAATATAGCTCCCTCTTTTTTTTCTTGCTTATAATGCTCTGGGAATTCATCATCTAATTCATCCAACTGCTTTCCGATCCTTAGCTTTTGGATAGTGTCTTTTGTATTTTTAGTAAGCACACTCGCTTTGTACATCTCGATAACATCAAAATATTTATCGAAATTTTCTGTTATGTTGTCTGCTCCTTGTTTATATACATCTTCAAGTGCATTGATGACCTGTTGCCTGTCCATTGCAGCCTTAAATTGATCTAATCTTCCCATTAGCTTGCTTCTCTCCTCATCGGCCAAAAGATACAAACGGTTGAGATAACTAATTACAGAACTATCCATTTTTGAAAAATCTATTTCCAAGGTATCGTCAATGTCGAAAAAATCTATTCTAGATGGAAGAACTTCTCGGATATCCTCTTTGTCTATATCTGTTTCGTCGCTTTCTAGAACATTACCAATATCCTGCTTAATCGTCAGTATCTTAGCTTTTGCAAGACTGTATAGTTCTGCTGTAAATCTTCCGATGTTGCCATTTGATTGATTTTCTATAAAAGTAGCAATCGCTCTCTTTTCTGTAGCCATCTCCTCTGTATTGGAAAGTATTCTAGGAATTGTCTTTGCCATCATAGAGTTTAATTGATCATACTCGGTCTGGAGTGTCAGTTTTAGCTTTCTTTCTCCTTCGACCCAGACATTTCTCAATTTTTCGTTATTTACATCAACTGCGGCATCGAATTTATTAATATTTTCTCCTGCAGTCCTCAGAAAATCTCCGGTAATCTTTATTTTTTCCTTAATATTATTAAGAAAAAACGATTCCAGATCTTCTAAATTTCTCGAATAAAATTCCAATTTATGGCTATGGTTATCCCATAATGAACTTTGTCCGAGTTCGGTAGACCATCCTAAAATTTTTACACGAAGTTCTTCTATATTATATCCCTCTCTATTATCTATAAAGACAAAATCTTTTTCCGAAAGTTCGGCAGCACCTGAAAATTCTTTCAGCCGCGACATCAGTTGGCCCATGAAACCATTTCTTTTGCTTGAATCTGTATTCTCGTCAGACAATGGTTGGTTGCTTGTAATCTTGAACTCGTCTGTTCTGGTTATAACGAAATACAGAGGTATAAACGGCAGCCTTTTGTTTTTCTGTAGTAGCAAAGGAATGTCAGCTTGATCTATCGGATTTGCTGCCGAAATGAAATAAAATATATAGTCACATATTGGCAGGAAATCTTGTATAAGCTCGTTGTCTATATTTGGATCACCCGATCCGGGCGTATCTGCAATAACCAGATCCTTTAGAAAGGCCGAGTCTATAGTTACGGTTCTAACTGGAACATAAACGCTTTCTTTTGTCATGTGCATAATCTTTTGAGAATTGGCCTTGTCTGTGATCAGCGTAATTGTTGTATCGGTTGGGTGCAGAGCCGTGTCGCGCTCATCACTCCCCCCTTTAATTTGTAGGATACTGTTGATTGTGCTGGACTTACCTGAAGAATAGTGTCCCACAAGACCAACATAGACTAGGTTTTGCTCCTTTGCTATATATTGTTCCAGACTTGAAATGAGCCTTTCTAAAAGCCTTTTGTTTTCTGCACTTGTAGCGAGTTCTTTAATTTCGAGTGCTTTAGTAACCAGTTCCTTGTTGATAATTACATTTAGCTCCTTTGCCTTATTAAGGATTTTTCTAATTTGAGTTTCGTCCATGAGGTTATTAATTTAGATTGAACGGTTTGTTGTTCACCCTTACAATTTATGAAAAATTTCATGACTGAAATAAGACTATTTTATGGAAAAATTTTCTTTAATAGAATTAATGTTATAAAGGTAAAATTGATCAGGCCATGTCCTGAGTAAGTTCCCATTATTCCTTTTTATTGTAAAATGATATCAAAATTTTTTACCATAAAAAATAAGGATTGCTAAACAATTTTAATTTCACTTATCCGACCGTAAACGACTACAAACGAATTTAAATAGTTTATAACCGACTGGCTTTTGGTGAGATCGCAACCTTTGCAACAGAGATTTGAGAAAACAGTGAACGTCTCTTATCTGAAATATTAATCATTAAAATCTAAAAGTTATGTCACTAAGAAACAAAGTAACATTAATTGGTTACACAGGTAAAGAAGTTGAAATGGTAAACTTCGAAAACGGAAATGTAAAAGCAAGTGTATCTTTAGCTACCAGCGATCATTACACCAATGCTAAAGGTGAAAAAGTGGAAGAAACACAATGGCACAACCTGATTGCTTTCGGGAAAGTTGCGGAGATTATGGAAAAGTATGTTCCTAAAGGAAAAGAAATTGCTATTGAAGGTAAGCTTACGTACAGATCTTATGATGATAAGGATGGTGTAAAGCGTTACATTACGGAAATTCGTGTAGATGAGATCCTGTTGCTGGGAGGTAAATAATTCTAAAAACTCAAATGATGAAAGTAAAAGTTTTTAAAATAAGACTTCCCGAGGAGTTTCTCTACAAAGATCAGAAAATGCTCGATGATTTTCTGGAAGGTAATGAGATTATAAAAGTGGAAACCGCTTTTGTAAACGATGAATGTTATTGGTCTGTGATTCTGTATTTTGAAGAACAAAAGTTAGTGAAAAATACAGTGAAAGAGCCAAAAGTTGTTAAATATTCTGCAGAAAATGACTTGCTTAATTCTGATGAAGAAAAGATCCTGGATGCCTTGAAGCTTTGGAGATCAGAAAAAGCCAGGGAACAAAATCTGCCAAGCTACTTCATTGCAAGTAATAAAGAACTGATGTCTGTAGCTAAGTATAAACCTGCCAGAAAAGAAGAACTATTGGAGATCAAAGGATTCGGAAAACATAAAATTGAAAATTATGGCGAAGAAATACTGGAAATTCTTGAAAATGTTTGATTTTTTAGAATAATAATTATCTAATTTTAAAAACCGAAGAAAATTTTTTTATCGGTTTTTTTTATATTGAATGTCTGAAAAAAATAGGCACTATATTTGATGAGATGTTGTTGATTTATAACATAAAAGAAACACAAATGAAAATTTACTTTTTAATGACAACTTTGTTGTCTCTTTCTGCCTATTCTCAAATAGGAGTCAATACAACAACTCCAACCAAATCATTAGATGTTAATGGTGAGCTAAGAGTAAGAATTCTTCCTAATCAGTCTGCACCTAATGTAACGAAACTTATTACTTCAGACACCAATGGAAATATTCAGGAAACCACTCCGCTTGATGCTATGTATTCTTCGGGATTGATTACAAAAGGGCATATGACCTGGAATAATATTCTGGTAGGAGCAAAATCTGCAAGATTAGACTTTACCGGAAGAGTGGCTGCCAATCTGACAAATTTTACCTGTTCTCTTTTTTATCAAATTGGTTCGGGATTTACAGTATTGTCCTCATCCTCTAATGTAGTGGTAGCAGCTAACAATGCCACAAGTTTCAGAATTACATCAGGAGGTACTACTTATATCCTAACCTTCAGTGTAAATAGTAATGGATATGCTAATGTTACCAGTAATACAGATTGGGTACAAGGGACATTTTTTTCTATTCCAAACATAAACTAAATATTACATGAGCTTCAATTCCGGTTTCTTAGGTTTTATACTGTGTAAAGTCTTTGTAATTCCGTACTTTTGTAGTTATCAAAATGACATACAATAAATGAAGCCAAGTTTAGCAAAAGGAACGAGAGATTTTACGGCACAGGAAGTTTCCAGAAGAAAATATATTATCAATATTTTGCAGAATAATTTTGAATTATTCGGATTTCAGCCATTGGAAACACCAAGCTTTGAAAATCTTTCTACTTTAACAGGAAAGTACGGAGAAGAAGGAGATCGTCTGATTTTTAAAATTCTTAATTCAAGTATTAACGAAGCAAAGGAAGAAAAGAAGCATCAAATGCTTAATGACTTCCAGAGAGCATTAGAGAAGCCTTTCAGTGCAGAAAGTTTGACAGATAAGGCACTTCGTTATGACCTTACCGTACCTTTTGCAAGATTTGTAGCGATGAATCATGGCAAATTGACATTCCCGTTCAAGCGTTTCCAAATCCAACCGGTATGGAGAGCAGATCGACCTCAGAAAGGAAGATACAGAGAGTTTTATCAGTGTGATGCAGATGTTGTAGGAAGTGAAAGTTTACTACAAGAAGTAGATTTGGTTCAGTTATATTTAAAATCATTTGCTGATTTGAGAGTACCTGTTACCATTCACATGAACAACAGAAAAATCCTTTCCGGATTAGCTGAATATGCAGGAATTACGGATAAACTGATCGATTTTACAGTCGCTTTAGATAAGCTGGATAAAATTGGAAAAGAGGGAGTTGTTAAGGAATTATTGGAAAGAGAAATCTCTCAGGAATCTATTGATAAATTAGACTTTTTATTCAGCCAATCTGATGATGCTTTGGAAAACTTACTTCAGTTGAAAGAAAAATTTGTAGGTAACGAGATCGGATTGAAAGGAGTAGAGGAATTAGAGTTTGTTCTTACACAATCTTTGAGCCTTGGGGTTGATATGCAGAATCTAGTATTCAACATTACTTTAGCCAGAGGTCTTGATTACTATACCGGAGCTATTTTCGAAGTGAAAGCAGATGAGGTAGCGATGGGATCTATTGGTGGCGGTGGTAGATATGACAACCTTACAGAAGTATTTGGGGTGAAAAACATCCCTGGAATTGGTATTTCTTTCGGATTAGATAGAATTTATCTGGTAATGGAAGAACTGAACCTTTTCCCTGAAGAAGCTTCTTCTAAAATAGAATATCTGTTTGCTAATTTTGGAGGTGAAGAGACTACAGAAGCTCTGAAATTAATCATGCAATTAAGATCAAAAGGAATTTCAGCAGAACTGTACCCTGAAAATGCAAAAATCAATAAGCAGTTTACTTATGCAGAGAAGAAAGGAATTAAAAACCTTGTTTTCTTAGGTGAAGAAGAGCTTAAAAATGGTACAATAACCTTTAAGGATCTTGTAGCTGGAGAACAGAAAACGCTTTCTTTGAACGAATTTCTAGGATAAGAATATAAAGCAAAGTTAAATCTCATAATGGAAAACTGTATCGGTTGTTTAGTCCCATTACAAAACGTATCTGGCTTTTTTTCTGATATAGAAGAGCTGGCAGATAATACTTATGTATGCAACAGTTGTGGCTTGAAAGCACGTGAGGTTTTCATAATTATGGATATTCCGCATACTGGATCATTGCAAAAGTATAGCTCTTTTCAGATTCAGGAACTATTGGCAAAAGGAATATGGTTTGAACAGTTTAGCTATCAGCTTGTAGAAAAGTATAATATTCTTTTATCTCAAAACTCAGCAATTAAGAAATTGTTTAATGCTCTTTTGTATGATGAAAATATTGTACATGCATCCAATGCTGTATATGACAGTAATTTTGGTGTTTTACTTGCAACAGATCGAAAACTTATGTTTATAGGAGCTGATGCAAAGATCAATCTTCCTGAAATCATTGATTATAGTGAAATAATTTCTATAGATTTAATCACATCAATGAACCAAATAAAAATTACTACTACCGAAAATATTTTTAATTTTTCAGACGTTCTTAATGAACCTGAAAAATGTTTGCTAGAAACAGAAAGACAAATAGACCTTACAAAAGATAAAAAGCCAACTGAAACCCAACCTATCCAAAATAATAATGAGCCGTCGCTTTTTGATATTTTGGAAAGGCTTGGTTGTTTCAGACAAAATAGCCTCATTACTGATGAGGAATTCACCGAGCAAAAGAAAAAAATATTGGAGCGGCTTTAAAATACATACATTAAGGAAATGAATAGTTGTGCCATTTGCAAAGGAGAAATCTCAGATTCGAACGCTGAAAGGCTTTTAGACAATGTTGAAATTTGCAATGTTTGTAAATTTAAATTGGATAAAATATATCCTGGATTTTTTTTAAACAGTAGGCAGTTTAGTATACACCAAGCCAAAAGGTTGCTAAAGAAAGGTTCGGATGTTCATCAGTTTAAAACAGAGATTTTTAGAATTAACCCCAATCTTCCTGATTATTCAGGTGTAGTTTTATGGGGTGTTTTTGAAACGATCCAATATGAAAAACTGATGCATATTGTTTTTGGAAAGCACGATCAGCGAGGCTACGGAACACTTATTTCTACAGACAAAAGATTAATTTTCATTGATGCCGGAATTGATGAGGTGTTATTTAAAGAGAGTATTTTCCTTGAAGATATTAATTCAATTAATTTTTCTCCTTCAAATAATATAATGACCATTGTTATTCCACAAAAAACAATTGAAATTGAGCTAGATCATCCACAATCTGGAGTCCCTTTTTGTGAAGTTGTGCATCAGTTGATAAGCCGTTCTAAGAAGATGGAAATTCCGGATATTTCTATAATCCTGGATCTTGTAGAAAGGCTTGGGACATTGAAACAAAAAGGTATTCTGACAGACGAAGAATTTTCACAAGAAAAAGCTAAATTATTTAGTAAACTATAATACTTCTGATTGTTCCATTATGCAAAATATAAAGTATCAGATCAAATATATTAACCCGGATTTATTATTGTGGGCATCAGAAGATATAGAACAGCTTTCAGATATTCTGATGGAAGATGAGAAAATGATTCATATTATTGATGGATTGTTTGAGGGTACAGCAGGACTGCTTTTTTCAACAAACAGCCGTATCATTTTTAAAGGAAGCGGTGTAGACTTTATAGAAGTGATTCCTCATGAAAAAATTACTTTGATACAATATCAGAATTCTCAGAAAATTATTGAACTGTATACACAGGAGCAGCAATATCAGTTTGAAATAAAAGATCTATTTTTTGCAGAACAATTTTGTAAAACAGTTAATGCTTTTATTAAAGGGGAGGAGAGTACAGAACTTTCTAAAGACTCTATATTTGAACTTCTGGAAAGGCTCGGAAAGCTAAAACAAAACGGTATTCTTACCGATGAAGAATTTACTGATCAAAAGAAAAAATTATTGGATAAATTATAATTTGCCTGAAATCCATATAAGAAATGATCAGCCACAAAAAATATTTTTGTGGCTGATTTACTTGATGAATCATAAGTTTTGAATACTTTGCCCTTCAGAATCGGTTTAGAATTTGTAATTTGGGACGATTAATACAATAGTAGAATTACCTCTACTTATATGAAACTTTTAAACATAAAAACCAGATGAATACTATTTGTGCATTGTGCGGAACTCCGCTAACGTCTACGGATATGCTTGTTGGAAAAAATAAACTTGCAGATGGCGGCTATTTGTGTGCTGAATGTTTTAATAAAGCCATTACAATTAATAGAGACCTTATCAATAACCTGCATCAGTTTTATTTTGCTGAAATAACAGGAATGTTCCTTAAAAGCAAAATTGATGGGAGCCAGAGTTCAGGAACTCCATCTTCAGGAGCGGGCAACTATGAGTATGATGCTCCCACCAGACTAGACGAAATAAAGACCAGATTGTAGCGCTGAAAGCCAGACTAAGCGTTTTAGCCAATGAAGAAGTAAATGAACTGGATAAAGTCCTGGATTCGAATGAACGATTGATTGCCATTGCAGAATGTATCAATCTTCGTAATAACAGGGAAGGAATTATTTTTTCAACCCAATGGAGAGTTATTTTCATGGATAAAAAATTTCTGGGTGGGGTGGTAAAAAACGAATATACCCATAAAGACATTACTTCTCTGGATCAGGTTGAAAATCTTTTATATTCAGTATTAAGAGTCAATACAAGAGAAGGTACTGTTGAGTTTAACTGCATAATAAAGGTGATGGAAGATCATTCTGTGATAGTGTAAACGGACAGATCAAACAACCCGAAAGACAAACAGTTCAGCAACCGGTACAACCACAGTCATTCTATCAAAATACTCCAAGCCCTGCACCTCAAAGCACTCCCGGTATTTCAAAAGGATCATCAGAAGATATTTTTGAGCAACTGGAAAAACTTGGAAAACTAAGACAAATGGGCGTTTTAAGCGAAGAAGAATTCTCGGTGCAGAAAGCAAAATTATTAGAAAGACTTTAAAATCGATCGTTACTTGAAGATTGGGTTGATGTAAAATGGAACAAATGATTTTGGCTGATCTGATTTAAAAACTTTTAAACATAAAAATAGAATGAACACAAGTTGTGCTCTTTGTGGACTCCCGTTAACTCCAATGGATACTGTTCTGGGCGAGAATAAGCTTTCAGATGGTGGAATTTTATGCAATAAATGTCTGAATAAAGCAACAGCTGTTAATAAAGATCTGGTGCATAGTCTAATAAATTACAATGTAGCGGAGATCAGAGAGTTGGTGTGGGGTGAAAGTATTGAAGAAGTAGAGGACATTGAGGAAGAAAATGTGACAGAGACTTCAATGTCTCATACCAGCATAACATTTTCCCATACTTCTGTGCGGTTTTCGATTGGCAAAACAAAACCTACAAGATCTGATGAAATTCAAGAACAGATTTTTGCCTTAAATGTTAAACTCAGTTCTTCTGTGAATGATGAAGTGGGTGAACTTGCAAAGGTTTTAGATAAAGATGAGAAACTTGTTGCAATTGCAGATGCCAGGTATTTGCACAATAATGCCAATGGACTTCTGGTAGCAACGCAACGTAGAGTCGTTTTTCTTAATAGAAAGTTTTTTGGGAGTGTATACAAAAAAGAATTCTTACATCAAAATATCCATACAGTGTCAGATGGTAAAGGAGAAAACCCTTCTTTACTAAAAATGATTACGAATGAATCCACCACTGATTTTATTCTTAATAGCAGCCATGCAACACACATATTTTGTGAGGCAATAGAAAGCTATATAAACAGTTCCGGAAACAAACAAAAACAACAGGCTGCAAATCCTGAATTCCAGTCACCGAAACCGGTACAAAAAGAAGATCCTTCAACTGTTTTTGATAAGCTCGAAAAATTAGGTAGATTAAGAGACAATGGAATTTTAACAGATGATGAATTTGCAGAGCAGAAGAAGAAACTGCTGGATAAATTATAAAAAATAAAAAAAATGAGTAATATTTGTTCATTATGTAATACCGAATTAACCTCTATGGATACGCTTCTGGGAGAAAATAAACTTTCAGACGGTGGAGTGCTATGCAATAAATGTTTGGATAAAATAAGCTATATCAATCAGGAAGTATTGTATAATCTGAATCAGTTCAATATCGGTGATATTCACCGAATCATTCAAAATAAAAATACAGAACAAAATGTACCTGCTGTAACTCAAGAGATTCTTCCTATGGCCATAGATGAAGAACCACAAGATCTATCTAAGGATGTATACAAAAGAAGAAAACAGAAAATAAAAACAGAACTGGAAAGACTGAATGCCAGCCTTTCTGTATTTACCAAAGGTGAGATCAAAGAGCTTCCTTATCTGATTTCCGAGGAAGAGAAGATCATTGGCATTACAGATGCTCAGTTTGTCAATACACTAGCAGCAGGAATATTGGTGGCAACCTCTAAAAGAATGATCTCCGTTTCAAAAGCAATGTTTGGAGACGCTAAAATCAATGATTATCCTAATGAAGCGATCAGGTCTGTAAGTTTTGTAACAGATCCGAGATCTCCCATTATTAAAATTCATCTTGACGAAAGAGTCGTAGAGTTTGAATGTTTCATGGATAAAGAAGATGCCGAAAAATTCTATAGTATTATAAGTCCTATTTATAATAATCTGATACAACAACCTCAGCAAGAGGTAAGTCCTGTAGACGCTAATACAAATGCAAATGCAAATGCAAATACAGCTGTAAACGCAACGTTGTCTCTTGAAATTATTGAAAAATTAGAGAAATTGGGCAAATTGAGAGAAAATGGCATCCTTACTGATACTGAGTTTACAGAACAAAAAAGAAAACTGTTGGCTCAATTAAAATAAAACTTTTAACACCTGACCATGAAAGATAAAACAGAAATCGTAAAAAGTTGGCTTAAAGGATGGTGTTTATCAAGAGAAGTATCTTTTCCTGTTCCATATAAGTCTGGATTTAATGTATTTGTGGGCGATGAAAAACAAAAAGAACGCTATGTATTTCCTGACCTTAATGAAGACTTTTATCAGCTTGCCCAGTCAATTGACGAGCCCTGGGTTTATCTGAAAGTAAGTACCTCTCCTGATCAGTTTATAGGAAAAATTCCTAAAAAATGGCAACTACAGGCACAAGGATATTTGATGACTTGTTTTCATCCGATGATTTTCCCGGAAATCAGTCTGGCAGAAGGATATCATCTGGAATTGTCAGAATACAATACAACATTTGTTGTCAGAATTGTAGCCGAAAATGGGGAACAGGCTTCAATAGGACGTGTATCTTTAATAGATGATGTTGCTGTTTATGACAGGATCATTACCGAAGTAAACCATCAAAGAAAAGGGTTGGCGTCTTTTCTATTGAAAGAACTGGAGAAAATAGCCTTATCGAAAGGATTTGCTAATAATCTTTTGGTGGCTACAGAAGAAGGGAAGCTATTATATAAAAATTTAGGCTGGGAAGTATATGCTTTGCATTCCTCTATTGTCATTCCTGGAGAAGATCATTCTCTATTGTAAATAAAAATACTCAGAAATTAAATTCATGAAAAAAAAATACGTACTTCTTTTTACCATACTATTTCTAAATGCCAATGCTCAGATGGTGCCACCGCCTGCGCCACCTGCACAACAAATAGAAGAATTGAAACCTTCAGATGATATAAAGCTATATGGCATCAATGAAATTCCAGACAAAATTTTTGCATGGAATGTTAAAGGGCTTACGGTAGACTGTGGATCCAATTTTACAAAAATTCCTGAGAAGATAGGAAACCTAAAGGAGCTAGAAGGATTTTCCTTAAAGGGCGGGGATGTGATTAAATTACCTAAAGAATTTGGAAATCTGCGGAACTTAAAGCATTTATATATTAATTCCAATAAGCTTACTGAGATTCAACCCGAAATTTTAAGAATAACAAATTTGGAATTTTTAGATTTTCAGAGCTATAAATTAGACAGTTTTCCTGAGGACATAGGGAAGCTAATTAATTTAAAGCAGTTAAAAATATCCAAAAGACTATTTTTTGGAGGAGCAATTACCAATGATAACCAGGTGTTTAAAGAGTTGGTTTTGCCGGCTTCAATAGGTAAACTAACTAAACTTGAGCGGCTAAACCTTCCCTCCAATAGGCTAAAAAAATTACCTGCTGAAATAGGAAATCTTGAAAATCTAAAAGAGATTGATTTATCAAATAATTTATTAGAAAACCTTCCTTTTTCTTTTTCAAAGCTTAAAAACCTGAAATCTATTTCATTAACAGATAACCGTTTTAAGACTTTTCCTAAAGAATTATATGAAATACTTAATTTGGAAGACGTAGATTTGAACAGAAATGGAATTACCTTAATTCCTGCAGGAATAGAAAAATTAAAAAAACTAAGATCCTTAAATCTATCAAATTGCAGCCTTTCGGAGCAAGCATTGTCAGAAATTTATAAATTAGAAAGCTTGGTGACGTTACAGTTGGAAAATAACCAATTAGAGAATATTCCGCCTGGAATAGATAAACTAAAAAACTTAGAGACACTAACAATTTGGGGAAATAACATATCTCCGGAAAATATTATAAAGATAAAGAAGATGTTACCTCGCACCTCAGTGGTGGAAAAAGAGGTTTATCGATAAATATTTCTAAGGAAAATTATTTAGAAATAGATGAAAAATCCTTGAATGTAAAAGTAGAACCGTATTTGAAGTCCGATTTCTGCTTTGTAGAAGAATTTTGAAAATGAATAGTAATTTAGACGCATAAACTATAACCATGAGATCAAGACTTGACGAAATAAAAGAAGAACTCGAAGAACTGGATATTAACCCTACTATTTTTGCTAGAAAAGAGATCCATGCTCTGCCAGAGATTCTTTCAGCAGATGAAAGAATTGTTTATCTTGTTGAAGGCAGACAGAAAACAACACAACATCATATCATCTTAGTCGCTACAGACAGAAGGTTGATCTTTGTAGATAAGGAATTTATGTATGGACTCACGGTAGAAGATTACTCCTATACTAAAATAAGTTCTATACAATATGAAACAGCTGTAATGCTGGCTTCCATAGATATTCAGGTTTCAGACGATCTGGTTGAAATTGACGGCGTTGGAAAATATGAAGCAAAACTTTTCTGCGAAAAGGTAAGAGATTTCATGTCTCGCCCTAAAGAATACATTCAGCATAAATCTGAACCTACTGTTTTAGATCAATTGGAGCAACTAGGAAGATTAAAAGAAAGCGGTATTTTGAGCGAAGAAGAATTCAATGAACAAAAGAAAAAAATTATGGAGAAATTATGATAAAAGAAGTTGTTTTTAGAGCATTAAACTGGAGGTGGTACTTTACCTCTTTAATAACCTTGTTTACAGGGATTTTTTGTTGGTTAATGATTCTTATTCTACCCATCAGTAAATTTACATGGAATTTTTTCTCAGTTATACCGTTTCTGGTTGCAGTGGCAAGTTTTATATTGGGGATTTCGAGATTGTTTAAAAAAGGAGAATTTAAAAATGGACTTTGGCAATGCCTTTTAAGCTTCATCATATGTTCTATTCTTGGTGTTCTCTTCGCTTTTTATCCACCTAAAAGTCCATATAAACCTTATAATAATGATATTAAAAATCCAAAGAACGCAAAATTTTCAATGCCTTTGAAGCTTTTTGTAGATGAAAAAGAACTCGTAGAGGTTACCCAGCCTGATATTCTGATCTATGATTACTTACAGCCGGGATCTTATAAATATGATGTTTTCCTGAATAAAACAGAAAAAGGTAAAGTCTATTTAAAAGTATATGACTTTAATACCAACAGGATTCTTTCAGAAAAAGAAATTAAAAAACAATCAATAAGAACTGTCTTTAATCCTAATGATGAGTTGAAAGAATTTTCAAGTGGTAATGATGGTTTTACAGTGAAAGAAGGGGATTGGGGCGACTATTACGGAACTAGGATTGAAGTTTGGTTTCAGCCGGACGATACTGGTAAACCTGAAAGAAAATTAATAGAAAAAAATTATATTATTCAAGGAAATTAAAGTGTATTTTTTTCTGAACTATAAACAAAAAGTCATCGCAAACTACTACGATGACTTTTTCTATATATGAATGTTAAAAAAACTACTGTTTGTTTTTAGTTTAAAGAGTCTTCGGCTTTTGTTTTTACCTCGTCTACTTTAGTTTGAACCTGGGAAGCAACATCATTGGCTTTACTCTTAAGGTCATTTCCCCATTTGTTAAAATTATCTTTTGCTGTATTAAGTTTATCCTTTACGGCTTGTTGATCTTCAGGACTTGAATTTTTATATTTCCAATAAGCTAAAGCACCCAATCCTAGTAAAGCTAATAAACCTTTTGTTTTGTTTCCCATGATTTCTATTTTTAAAAGATATTAATATTAAAATTTGTTATTAATACATATGTAAAATACGTGCCAAAAAATTAAGCAGAATTATAAAATAATGTTAAAATTAAGAAAAGATGTCGAAATTTTCACCGTCAAAACTAGCGAAAACCATAGTAGGATAAGAGTCCTGATGATAAACATTTCCCTCTTTGTCTATGGCAATGGCACCTGCAAAACCGTCAATAGTTTTAAGTTCATCAAAAGTTTTACTGAAAGCCATCTCAAGGCTCATTCCATCTGTCACACGGGTTACAATTTTTGTAGCAGTAGCATTGCTTACAATATCTTCACCCACACCTGTACAGCTTACTGCACAAAATGCATTAGCATAATTTCCTGCCACTGTGGCAGAATCTGAAATTCTTCCCGGAATTTCAAAACCTTTACCTCCTGTAGAGGTCGCTACGGCTAACTTACCATCTTTATCAATGGCTACGCAGCCTACCGTACCTTTACCTCCATGATTAAGTTTAGCTTCATATTCTCTTCTTCTTTGTGGAATTTCCGTAGAAAAGTTTTCGAATCCATGTTCTGTTGCGTAGCGTTTTGCTCCATTTCCACCCAAAACCCTATCATCCTCACCGATAAGGTCTTTAGCTACAAAAATGGGATTCTTAACATCCTGAATATTGATAACGCCACTTAATTTTTGGGTTTCACCATTCATAATGGCAGCACTCATCCGAATGACACCGTCACTTTGAATCTGTGAACCGATTCCTGCATTGTACAATGGATCATCTTCCAATAAAGAAACGGCATAGGCTACCGAATCAAAAGCAGAGTGTGTCTGAAGATATTGAAATGCCTTTTGAGCAATTTCTTGTAAAGAATTCTGTTTCGCAGTTTTTATTTCATGGCTTTGGTCACTTTCTGAGAAAAAACCGCCGTGGATAATGATTTTCATATAAATAAGAATTGATGAATAATTTTTACGAAGGTAATTTATAAATAAAAGATAAAAGATAAAAGATAAAAGATAAAAGATAAAAGATAAAAGATAAAAGATAAAAGATAAAAGATAAAAGATCTTGTCGTTAAGCAACTACAATGCATCAGGATATCAACATCAATAGAGGTGGGCTTTAGCCCACCTAATAAATAAAACAAAAATTCATCCGGCTTTAGCCCAAACCTAAAATACGGAATCTCTTTATGAATTGACTTCTAATCCTTAAAAATTAGGAAACAAAAAACGGAACCTTGGTTCCGTTTATATAATTGTATGATTTTTATTATTTATCCTGTGGAATAGGATTAAACTGAGAGTTTTCAATGGTCAGAGCCTTAGTCGTAAGATCGTAATGATCATTCATAGACATGACATGCACCGTTAAATTGTCAATAGAGATAGGTTCTCCAAGGTTAATATTGGTAAGGTTGGTATCTTTAATGAATCTTCCGTCTACCAGAATTACAAGTCCTGAACCTACTGCAGTCATAACATCATTATGAATGAAAAGCCCTGTATCTTCCCCAAGCCCAATTCCTAAAGTTCTGGGGTTATTTACCACTGCCTGGAAAAGACGTCCTATTCTGCCTCGCTGCACAAAATGCGTGTCGATGATCACATTATCAATTAAACCTAAACCTTGTGTTGTTTTAATTTCTCCTTTTAATAGTGCTTCGGAGCTACTTCCTTGATAAATCATATTTTCAGAGGCAGCAGCAGCACCGGCAGAAGTTCCGGAATAAATAAAGTCCTGTTCCTGATATTTTAATAAAATGGTATCATGAAATCTTGTTCCGCCAAGAATAGAAGTCAATCTAAGTTGATCTCCTCCAGTAAACATCATAACGTCTGCAGCATTTGCTCTTGCTACCATTGCATCAGAATTTGCTTCTTCACGGTTATGAATATCAAGAATATTCACATTTTTAGCACCCAGAAACTCAAAAGCCTTTTTGTATTCAGCACCTACGATCTGAGGAATTTGAGAGGCTGTTGTTACCACTTCAATGACAGAATCCTCCTTATATTTTGATTCGTTAATGATTTTTCGCAAAATTCCACGTTCAAAAAAATTAAGATTCTTCTCAATATTTTGATCATAATCGGTTTCTGCAAAACTTCCCTTGTTTACAGCTCCTCCGATAACTATTAATTTTCCAACAGGTTTCGTCATGGTACAAAATTAAAAAATAATTAACATTATTGGCGAAATTCGTGCCATCTTTAGTTGATTTTTAATGTTTTAAAAATGTTAATAAGAATTAAATTTTTTTTAGTAAATCTTCAATCAGGGTATGGTTTTGTTTAGGGTTTTATATTATATTTGATTGTAAAATAAGTTATCGTTAACTGTTAAAATGCCAATAGACTATGAAAATCGAAAAGATTCAGGCACTGCGTGGTCCTAACATCTGGAGTATCAGAAGAAAGAAGTTGATACAAATGAGGTTAGACCTTGAAGAAATGGAGAATTATCCTACCAATAAAATTGATGGATTCAGGGAAAGAATTGAAAAAATGATCCCTTCATTGATTACCCACAGATGCTCCGAAGGAGTAGAGGGTGGATTTTTCCATAGAGTGGAAACAGGAACCTGGATGGGACATGTCATTGAGCATATTGCCTTGGAAATACAGACCTTGGCAGGAATGGATGTTGGATTTGGAAGAACCCGCGAAACAAAGACTCCGGGGGTATATAATGTAGTATTCAATTATCTTGAAGAAAATGTAGGAATTTATGCTGCTGAGGAAGCAGTAAACATTGCCCAAGCATTAATTGAAGGAAAAGAGTATGATCTGCATGCTTGTATCCATAAACTGAAAGAGATCAGGGAACGTGTTCGTCTGGGACCTTCTACAGGAAGTATCGTAGAAGAAGCTGTTTCCAGAAAAATACCATGGATCCGATTGGGAACAAACTCCTTGGTACAGCTTGGATATGGGGTAAATCAGCAGCGTTTTCAGGCTACAATCACAGGAAAAACAAGTTCTATTGCTGTAGATATTGCCTGTAATAAAGAGCTGACCAAAAGGATGCTTCATGATGCAGCTATTCCGGTACCAATAGGTGATCTGGTGGTAGACGAAGAAGGCTTACATGAAGTGATCAGAAAAATAGGATATCCTATTGTTTTAAAACCTTTGGACGGGAATCATGGGAAAGGATCCTCTATCAATGTCAATGATTGGGAGGCTGCTAAAATAGGATTAGAGCATGCTCAGAAATACTCCCGAAAAGTAATTGTTGAAAAATACATTACAGGATATGATTTCAGAGTATTGGTGATTGATAATAAAATGGTAGCTGCGGCAAGAAGAGTTCCTGCTCATATCGTTGGAGATGGGGAACTAAGCATTCAGCAACTGATTGATAAAGAAAATAAAGATCCACGCCGCGGTTATGGCCATGAAAATGTCCTTACCGAAATTGAAGTAGATAAAGATACATTAGAATTGCTTGAAAAGCTTCAGTATACTCTGGAAACCACTCCGCAAAAAGGAGAAATAGTGTATCTGAAATCAACTGCAAACCTTTCTACTGGAGGAACATCCATAGATGTTACTGATATGGTGCATCCAGAAAATATCACCATGGCAGAGAGAATCTCTAAAATTATCGGGCTGGATGTTTGTGGTATTGATATCATGGCCGAAAACTTAACTCAACCATTAAAAGAAAGCGGTGGAGCAATCATTGAAGTGAATGCTGCTCCCGGATTCAGAATGCACTTGGCTCCGAGCGAAGGATTGCCTAGAAACGTTGCTGCTCCGGTAGTAGACATGTTGTATCCACAAGGGAAACCTTTTACGATTCCGATTATTGCTGTTACTGGTACCAATGGAAAGACAACAACAACAAGGTTGATTTCTCATATTGTAAAAAGCAATGGCTATAGAGTAGGATTTACTACTTCAGACGGGATCTATATTCAAAATACAATGTTGTCAAAAGGAGATACTACAGGGCCTCTTTCAGCAGAGTTTATTTTAAAGGATCCTACTGTTGAATTTGCCGTTCTTGAAACAGCAAGAGGCGGGATTCTTCGTTCAGGGTTAGGATTTTCTCAATGTGATATTGGGGTGTTGACCAATATTGAGGAAGACCATTTGGGAATGAATGATGTTCACAACTTAAAAGATCTTACCAAAGTAAAGCGGGTTGTATTAGACAGTGTAAAGAAAACCGGCTGGAGTGTATTGAATGCGGATAATGAATATTCCATGAAAATAGTGAAAGACCTTGATTGTAACGTTGCTATTTTTAGTATGAATGAAAATAATCCCCATATTGTAAAATTTGCAAAAGAAGGCAGAATCACTTGTGTTTATGAAGAAGGATTTGTAACCATTAAAAAAGGAGATTGGAAAATCAGAATAGGAAAGGCCAAAGATTTCCCGATTACGATGGAGGGAAAAGCCAGATTCATGATCGAAAATGTTTTGGCAGCTAGTTTAGCCAGCTATCTTCATGGATTTGGGATTGAGGACATCTCCAATTCTTTAAGAACCTTTATCCCAAGTGCACAGCTTACTCCGGGAAGATTAAATGTTTTTAAGTTTAAAAGCTTTAAAGTACTGATCGACTTTGCTCATAATCCATCCGGATATGAAGCAATAGAAGATTACCTGAAAAATGTTGAATCTACCAAGAAAATAGGAATTATTTCAGGTGTAGGAGATCGAAGAGACAATGACATCAGAGAATGCGGAAAAATCGCAGGAAGAATGTTTGATCATATTATCATTCGAAATGAAAAACATCTTCGCGGAAGAACAGAAGAGGAGATCAACGGGTTGATTATTGAAGGAATGCAAGCTTCAGGGAAAGATGTCAGTTATGAGATTATTCCTAAAGAAATTGAAGCATTGAAGCACGCTATGGGAATGGCAGAAGATGGAACATTCATTACTGCATTAAGTGATGTTATTTCTAATGCTATTGATCTTGTTCAGGAATATCAGGCAAGAGAACTGCTGGAAGATGATAAAAATTTGTAAAAATCAAACGATTTGAATAATAAACGGCTGTACTTTGTAGTACGGCCGTGTTATTTCTAACGATGTTTTTTATAATCTCTCTCGGATTTTACCGATCAATATGCCTCTGCGTGATCTGCAAAATCTGCGTGTGTTAGTATTTTTATTTTAGCAATGCCCTTGCTCGTTGAAGTATTTTATCTTGCTCTCCGGAAAATACTAAGAAATATTGCGTTTGCCAATCCTGTGTTTTTTGAGCTTGCTTACTTTCTGTTTTATCCCAGGCTGGATAAACTCGGATTCCCCGTTTTCCTGTCTTTTTTCCATCAGATAGAATCCCTTTTCCCGCTAAAATAGATTTAGGGAAAATAAATATCCCTGAAAAGTTATCTTTAAAAGCTGCAACAAGATAAAAGTCAATATCATCTTTAATATCAAAAGGAGCTGTTTCTCCCTTTTCATTTCTTTTCCAGATTGTTACAAATTGTCCTGTTTTAGTGGGTGTTATTTTGGAAATCCGGAACTTGATGTTCAAATTATTTAATCTAAAATTAAAACCAGAATACTCCTTACATTCTAAATCTTCTTCAAGGGCTGAACAATTCATACCCAGAGGTTGAAAAAAGTGTTCTTGGAAAAATTTTAGTGACATTACTTTTTATAGGACAATTTAGAAATAATTTATTTTAAACGCTTCCATCTTTTCTCAATTTTTATCATATCGATTAAATAAAAGCAGAGCGGAATAAGTTCCATTCTGAAAGTAAAGGGATATGATGGTAAAATGAAGGGCCGAACCATTACAGCTATACAAATGATCAATCCTAAAATGGCATCTGTTATCGCCGCTTTTGGAGCCCATCGGTATTCAAACCAAAGGCTATAGGCGACGATTCCTTTAAGGATAAATAGCCAGCATATAATGATTCCGGTCGCTGAATAGGGATGAGTGGTGCTCAGTCCATATAATGATAGATCTGTATCATCAAGGAAAGCCCCAAAGGATAATATTAAACTGGCTATAATTCCTAAAATTAAAAAGAACCAGATGAAAACCTTAATCCATAAAGGGAGTAACTTTCTTCTACGATTGAAATCATTTTGTGAATCAAATATATCAGGTACGGGTTCTCCTTTTTTCATGATCCATCGGTTTT
Organism: Chryseobacterium tructae; assembly: GCF_030409875.1. NCBI lineage: Bacteria > Pseudomonadati > Bacteroidota > Flavobacteriia > Flavobacteriales > Weeksellaceae > Chryseobacterium > Chryseobacterium tructae. Next base: position 2,361,850 of record NZ_JAUFQR010000001.1, read on the forward strand.
ATAGATTTATCCCTCTGCAAAAAAGGCATTAGAACTTCCAATCCAAATAGCATCTTTCTTATTGAAATCTACATTTACCATGGCAGCTTTGGTCATTCTTCCCAGATTTTCCAGGAGGATAGGACGCTCTTCATTTTCTTTCCATATATATAATAAACGGATTTCTGCTTTTGAAAAATCTCCATTGATGTCTTCAAAAAGCGGTTCATACGTTACCTTTCTCTGTAATATATAATTTTCTTTATCTTCAATGGCATCCGTGATCTCTTTGGTTGGGTTTAGATTTACACCGCTTCCAGCAAATGAAAACAAGGGTTTCAATACAAAGCTGTCTAAGTTTTCATGCTGTGGGAATTCATGTAAGAAATAACTCTTGGGAACAAATTGATGTTTTAATAGAGGTAAAAGAAACTTGGAAATTTTAAAGAACCAATTAGGATGAGTAATCCACTTTACATCAACCTCTTCACGAAAATTAAATTCAGTGACCAGATCTGGGATTCTGTCCAATTCATCAAATATAACCCGATTGTAGATCCTTTTGATCTCGACAAGTCTGCCATTGTTTTCGTAATAAAGCTTTTTACCTTCCTTCTTTATCTTGGTCAAACATACTGTTTTGATGCCTAATAACTTTTCTGTCAAGGCGAAATCAATAGCTGTTTTTTGTTTTTCAGGGAAAATTTCAAGAAGAATTACATTCTCGGGATTTTCATCTCCTACAATCAGTTCCTTCAAATGGTTTTTAAAAATCTCATGAGGCATAGGATTTTTGATCTCTGAAATAAAAGGGTACACCTCACAGTATGTTTCTTCATATACTTTCTGAAAAGCATACAAAGAAGGAAAGGCTTGCAGTTCTATGAGTTGGGGTTCTATTTCCCCATTTCCACTTTTACAAACTCCAAAATCGATGGTGAAAAAATGAGGCTGATTCGTATCATTAGGAACTCTGCAATTATCAGGAATAGCTTTTTGAAGCGTTTCAACAGGGAGAGCCTTAATCTGACTAATAATACTTTCGCTGGCATCGAGTAATTTAGCCTCAAATTCTTTCGTAAGAAAAATCGGACTTTCTGATACTCTAAAACCCGGTTCTACACCTCCTTTTTGCTGCAAAATATCCTTCAGGTTTTTATATTTTTCATCTGAAAACTCCTTGTTGAACTGTTTTCTGTATTTTGGGATCATATTTTTTCTTTTGTGATGTTAAAAAAATCGAGCAGTAATGCCCGATGTTTTATTAGATGGAAGCCAGTTGCCGGAAGAGGGAAGTTTTTGAAGCTGAGATTTTAAAGCAAGAGCAATTGTACTGATACCTCATTAAAATCAAAAGTTTACCAGAAGTTTAGTTACTGTTAGAAACTTCCAGCCTCCTTCTTCCAGCTTCCTTACTTATTAAGTTAAGCCAAAGACTCAGCTTCCTTCAAAATGTTTTTTTTTGCGAACTGAAGAAATCTCGGAAGAATCTGGTTTCTGGTCAGGATGATTTTATCTTCATCATCTATTCTGTCCATCGTTTCAAGGTATTTCTCCATTCCGAAGTTTTCGATCATAGCTTCTCTGTTTTTGTCATCCTTAAGGTTTTCAATTAAAGCCTGAGGGCTTGCTTCCGGATGAAACTGAGTTCCAAAGATCTCATCAGAAAAACGAACCGCCATTACAGCTCTTTCCAGATTGATATGTGGACGGAATTTTTCAATGGCCATAACCGTCATTCCTAATTCTTCGAAACGATCATGATCAGGTTCAATGAATTGATAAGCTCTGGAATCTACCGCATAAAAAGGATCCTGAAGATTTTTAAATAAAAATTCATCTCTGCCTTCTCTTGTTTTGTGTACGGGCATCACTCCAAAAGAATAGGATTTTCTTTTACAGATATTTCCTAATTTCCAGTGAATACTCGCCAGTTGGAATGAATGACAAATCAGGAAAAGATACTTTTTATCTTCATTGTATTTATTATGTTCTAAAACGGAATCTAAAAAATGAGCAAACCTACTTTCCCACTCAAAACCTTCACGGTGTGGAGTCCCTGGTCCGCCTGAAGAAATAAAAATATCAAAGTCTCCAATCTCCGGCATTTCATCTTTAAACCTCACATCAAATGTCTTGATAATTACATTTTCTTCAGAGTTCTGCTGAAACGTTTCAGAAATTTCTTTAATGTTTCTAAAGCCTTGATTGACGTGATTATTGTTCATGTCCAGCAGAGCAATTCGAATATTTTTCATTACATCATATTTTTTGTAAAGTTACCAAAAATATTATGAAGCAGTCTCGCCATGTGTTATGCCATACTCTGTTTCCGAAATCATATAATCCACAACCTTAGTAAGATCGCCGGTTTCCTTGAATATCTGGAGTTGTCTGTCTGCGCCGGTTCCGTTTTCCAAAATTTTCCATGCGTATTCTACCTCATGACGGCATCCTAAATCGTCTACTACATCATCTATAAACTCCAGTAATTCTTTTAATAAGATAGGATAAGGAACAGATTCTTCTTTTCCAAAGTCAATCAGATGAGATTCGATGCCACTTTTTGAAGCACGCCATTTATTTTCGTTCAACAAGAGTCTTCTGTAGCTTCTGAAGCTTAGATTTTGTTGGTGAAGTTTATAAATTTTGGCCACTAAACTCTGCATAATGGCTGCAAGACATACTGTTTCATCAATTCTTAATGGCATATCACAGATCCTGAACTCAATGGTAGGGTAGAACGGGTGAACCCTTAAGTCCCACCATATTTTCTTGGCATTGTCAATGGTTCCTGTTTTTACCAGAAGATCAACATAGCTGTCAAATTCAGCTAAAGAGTTGAAGTAACTTGGAATACCGGTTCTCGGAAATTTAACGAAAATTTCCTGTCTGTAGGATTTAAACCCTGTATATCTTCCAATCCAGAATGGAGAATTGGTAGATAAAGCATAAACGTGAGGCAGAAAATAACGCATTACATTCTGAATTCTTACTCCTTCTTCACGATTAGGGATTCCAATATGTACGTGAAGCCCAAAAATCAGATTTTCACGGGCAACATCGCCCATATCATCTACGATTTTGATGTATCTTTCCCCTTGGGTGATACTATTGTCAGACCAATGAGAAAAAGGATGGGTTCCGCCTCCGGAAACACGTAATCCCTGTTCGTGGGCAGTATTGATCAAATGTCTTCTCAAATTCGTTAATTCTGCTCTGGCTTCCTGGATATTTTGACAGATTCCAGTCTCCATCTCAATCATGGATTCGTGCATTTCGTGCTTTAGATTTTCACTTAATACCGCCTTTCCACCTTCGATGATTTTTGATACATGAGAAATCAGATCCCTGCTTTCAACATCAATAATCTGATATTCTTCTTCGATTCCAATAGTAAACTGATGATGCATTGTCTTGTGTTTTTTTATTCTTTTTTTCAAACTTATTTTATGGAATCTTTCACAAAAGTTCCCCAAGTGATATTAGGTTTTCCCGGAACATATTCCTTGGCTTTTTCAATAGCCAGTTTTGCAGCATGTTCTATAATCCATGCAAAATTCTCTTCTCCTACAGAATTTCTGTCTGCATCCGGAGCTGGATTGCAGAAGTCGATCGCATAAGGAATACCATCTCTTACAGCAAATTCTACGGTATTGAAATCATATCCTAAAGCTTCATTCATTTTAATTGTATAATCATGAATGGTTTTCAATAATTTTTCAAGCTCTTTACCTTGTGTCTGGTGGGTTGTGGCATATCTCAGGTGATGCGGATTTCTAGGTTCATAAGGCATAATATGTACATATTTTCTGCCCAGGCAATAAACCCTGTAATAATCATCAAAGACAATTTCCTCCTGAACCATCATGACCAGTTGTTCTGTTTCTCCAAGCTTATTCCAAAGATCATCCGGGTTTTCTACTCTGTAAACGCTTTTCCAGCCACCACCATCGTGAGGTTTCATATAAGCCGGGAATCCTACATAATTGAAAATATATTCCCAGTCGTGAGGAAATTTAAGGTTTCTGAATGAAGTTTCCGAAGTATCGGTTGGTCTCTCATGAGAGGGAAGCAATACAGTTTTCGGTAACGGAATTCCTAATTTGCTCATCAGTGCATTATTAAAAAACTTTTCATCAGCACTCCACCAAAACGGGTTATTGATTACATAAGTGCCATTAAGTGCGGCATTTTTCAGATATGCTCTGTAAAAGGGAACATCCTGCGAAATTCTGTCGATGATGACGGCATAACCATAATCTGCACCTTGTTCAAGTTTATCAATGGTAACAGGCTCGGCCACAATATCTCCGCCACCCAGTTCATTGACTTTGTCTATAAATGCCCAGGGAAATGTGTCCTCCATACCGAATAGAATTCCTACTTTTTTTGTCATAATTTTTGTTTTTAATGGGTGTATATTTTTTCTATTTTATCTTTTTTTTGGATGAAAAAAGGTTTTCAGTCCAGATTTAGCTCGTGTGATTTCTTTGATTACCTCATCAAAGATCCTTTGAATTTTCGACCACTCCGGCTGAGGGAGATATCATGTCCTCAATTGTGATATTGGCAGAAACTGAAAATTTTAAATTTTCAAAAGACTTAATGCACACTCACACACAGGTAGTAGTAGCTTAAAATAACCTAAGTGTTAAAAACTTTAGTGCCTAAAAATAAAGGCTAAGTTTAAAAACTCTAAGAAAAATAAGCTCCAATAAATGTTGGAAAAACAAGTCTCCACAATGGCCAGTCGTGTCCAATCCATTTTCTTTCATCATACCAGAAATCAATGCCTTTTACCCTTAAAATTTCAGCCATTTCAATATTCTTGTCCTTACAGATATCCTGATCGGAAGTACTCAATACAATATGCATGTGTTTGTATTTCCAGGCTTCATCATTTCTTACAAACTCCCTTGGACAGTTGAAATAACCAGGTCATCAGAATAACCATTCATGAAGTTTCTTACACTGAAAGCTCCTGATAGACAAAATAAATGAGAAACCACATCTGGAAATCTGAAAGCGAAATTAGCGGCGTGATAGCCCCCAAAACTGGCTCCTGCCACTGCTACTCGATGAGTTTTATGAAGCTTTTGAATGTAGGGCACAAATTCCAAAATCAAAAACTGGACATAGCGTTCATAGTTTTTTATTCTCTGCTGTGGAGATATTTTTTCATCATAAAAACTCCAACTATCAATGGTCTGAATATTATAAAGCTTTACTTTTCCCTGTTCTACGAACCAATTGATGCTTCCGTTAAGATGAAAATCATGGTTCTGGGTGTATTGTCCTTGAGAAGTCGGGAACATAATGATAGGGTGTCCATAATTTCCGGTTACTTCTACTTTAAGGCTTGTTCCCAGTATATTGGAATAGTAGTCTGTATGTTCTATATGAGGCATTTTTTCTTATTTGGTTTTAATATGGTCATTATAATCTTTTGAGAAATTCAATTCCTCCGAGTTTGTCATGTTCCAGAATATCCAGTACCAAAGTTCCTAACTCAGGATGTTCCAGTATGATATTTTCTTTAAAGATCCATTGGGATCCGCGCTGATTGGCATCGGTAGAGTCAACGAATCTGTAATAGGTTCTGTTTTCCCATTTTCCAGTATTAATCTTGTCTAAATTATGAATTAAAACAGGCCTTTCTGGCAGATTTAATTTTATAAAATCAATACTGCTTTGAATATCAGTTTGCCTATTCATTTTTAAGACATTAATTTACTGCTTTTTGGAGGGAGAATATTGAGCATTTCTGCATTGATTTTTTCTGCAGCACTGTCCAATCTTTCCTCTATCACAGACGCTTCACTGGATTTGTAAACAATCCCAACATGATAGTCTATGGGGAGAAATTTTACAACTTCTTCACATTCAAATTTGCTGTAATCGGGTTCTTTATCTTTAATAAGAGCGACAATAAGTCCGGAGTAATAGCCTGTAGGAGGAGAGACACTATAGTTTTGGTTTCTTAAAAGAGCATCTTCGATTTTAGCCCATTCCCGCCAGATATTGACACCACTTGAAGCCTCTACCAAATCAGGAATATGTGCACCACCTACTCTTGAAGAGGTTTCCAGGAAGTACCATTTTCCATCTTCTTTTCCACGAATAAATTCTGTATGGGTAGCTCCGTTGAGAAGTCCGAAATTGGAAAGTACTCTGGAATTAATTTCTTCCAATGCTTTGAATTCATCAGAGTATCTTCCTAATGTTTTAGATCTGAAAACACCACCCTCATGAGAAACCTGCATAGGAGGAGCAAGATATTTTGATGCAGAAGTAAATACAATTTCTTTATTGAATGTAAGGCTGTCTACATGATATACATCTCCGGGTTTAAAGCTTTCCAGCAAGAAAAGATGGCGCTCTTCTCCAAGGATATCCAACGCTTCGTGAAGCTGTTCTTTAGTCATGATCTTTTTGATTCCTGATGCAGAAGCTTCCGATCGGGGTTTAAGTACCCAAGGTGCAGGAACTTTATCCACAAACTCATTCACCGTATCATCATTGAAAACAGCTGTGAATTCCGGAACATTAATCCCTGAATCTTTTGCTTTTTGACGCATGGCGAGTTTATCTCTGAAATAGCGATGGGTAGTTTGGCCCATTCCCGGAATACGAAAAGTTTCCCGGATCAGGGCAGCTTTTTCCACGTCATAGTCATCAAGAGCTACAACAGCATCCACTTTTCTGGTTTTCATCAGGTGTGAAAATCCCTGAATCAGATGCTCAAGGTTCCAGACAGACGGTTTAATTTCAGGCATATAAAATACCTCATCAATGGCATGCCAGGGCCAGTTTTTTTCTTTAAGATTTTCTGATGTTACTAAGATGATTTTATTACCGAGCTTCTTCATTTCATCCATGAAATCATAGCCCTTGTAATAGCACGAAATACATACTATAATTTTCTCCTCCATATAATGTTTTTTAAGTTTTAGTGAATTATCAAAAATAAAAGCAATTCTTTATTATTTGATTAATATCAAAAATTAAAATATGATATACTTTCCTAAATCACTAATCAAGTATACAGAGAATTTTTGTAATAAACTAATTTTTAGTGATAATTTTCGATTAAATCCGACAATAGTTGAACACCAAAACCAGTAGCTGCTTTTTCCTTAGCATATCCTACATTTCCAAAGGCAACTCCTGCGATGTCTAAATGTGCCCATTTAGGGTGGTTCTCAGTGAATTGCTCTAGAAATTTAGCGGCAATAATACAGTCTCCAACAGGTTTCATAGAGATGTTTTTTAAGTCGGCTACATCAGACTGAATATCGTCTTTCCAAATATCCCATAAAGGAAGATTCCAAAGCCTTTGATTGGTTTGATCTCCGGTTTTTATTAAAAGATTTTTCAATTCTTCATTATTAGAAAACATTGCTCCACAAGTATCGCCAAACATTCTTACTGAACTTCCTGTTAAAGTTGCGAGATCAATAAGGAAATCTGTTTTATAGTTTTTTGCTAAATAAGAAAGTCCGTCTGCAAGAATCAATCGGCCTTCTGCATCAGTATCAATAACTTCAATCGTTTTTCCATTGTAAGCTGTAATAACATCACTTGGGAGTAACGCTTTTTCAGAAACAGCGTTGTCTGTGATAGGAAGGATCGCGGTGATATTAACAGGAAGTTTCATTTCTGCAGCATAGATCAAGGCGCCTAGAACAGCTGTTGCACCACCCATATCAGATTTCATATAGTGCAGATTGGCAGAACCCTTGATGGAAATTCCTCCTGTATCAAAAAGAACACACTTCCCAACAAGTCCAAATGTTTTGGCATTTTTCACCGTGGTTTTATATTCCAAAATAGTAAATGCTGCATCATAGGCACTTCCTTGATTAACGGCAAGATAAGCCCCCAGTCCAAGCTCTTCACATTTCTTTCGATTGAAAACGGTATACTTTAATTCATATTTTTTGGCCATATTTTTAAGATATGAGCTAAAAATATCCGGTTTTTTGAGATTAGCAGGTTTGTTTAGCCAATCCTGACAGGCAATTTGTCCATTGCTTAAGGCTTCAGCTTTTTGGCTAATGTGATCCAGTCTTTTCTGGCTTAAATTCTCAAAATGCAGTTCGAATTTTGCATTCCAGAACGGGTGATTTTTTTCAAAAGGATAATTATAAGTTCCGATGAGGAGTCCCTTTACAAATTCTTCAAACTGTTTTTCACTAAGGAAATCGGCCAATAGTAAAGTTGAAACAGCTTGTAGTTTTTCTTTCTGGGATTGTGAAAATTTTACTCCAATCTGCTGGATTTCGAAGTTTTGAAAAGTAGATTTTCCCAGTCCGATAAAGTAAGTGATTCCTTCCTCATGGGCATTGATGAAAATCTCATACTTTTTTCCCGTGAAGAATGTTGAAATATTTTTATTGAAATTCTTGTTGGTCTTTGCCCATTCTTCCTCTGTGAATAAATGGAAAACCTGAGTGTAATTGTTATTTTTTTTGTTGATTAGTTTCATAAATCTAGTTCTTAATGCTTTGTTGTTGTGGTTTTACTTCGACAGGATTTTCTGTGTTGTCATAGAACAGCCATTCAATAGCTCTTGGGAATTCCTGAGACCAATAAAATTCATTGTGTGTTCCTTCAGGATTAATGTTGGTTCTGAATTCAAAATCGAAAAGGTTCTTTTTCTCCCATCTTTTCAAATATTCCTCGAAAATATGGATTCTTTTTACCATTTTGGAACCTTCCTGGCCACCGCCATATAAATATATTTTTGTTTTAAAAGGGACTCTGAAGTTCATCATTGGGAAGTTATTGTTTGGTTCTACCCAAAGAGAAGGCGAGAAAATCAATAATTTGGAGTAAACTTCAGGATAAAGAAAGCCACTGTAGATACTGATTAATGCTCCTAGTGAACTGCCACCGATTCCGGTGTTATCTCTGTCTTTTTTGGTGCGGTAATTTGCATCTACATAAGGTTTTAAAGTATCAGCAATAAAGCGGATGTATTTTTTTCCTTCAGAACCATTCGCAACATTATCATTATCGAAGATATACTCTTTAATTCTTTCTTCACTTCCATGTTCAATGGCAATCACAATGATGTCTCCACGCCCATATTCTGCAAGGATAGAAAGCTTTTTATCAATTTCCCAATTTCCGAAACCACTGCCTTCATTGAACAGATTTTGAGCATCCTGAAGATATAAAACAGGATAATCTTTATCTGAGGTATGATAGTCATAGGGTAATACAGCCCATATCTTACGATAGCGATCCAGTTGTGGAATATAGAATTTTTCAGAAATCACTTCAGCAATAGGGAAGAACTCTTCTTTGAAAGGCCCCCAGTTTAATCTCCATTTTTCTACTTGATCAGAAATTGCTTGTAGAGACTTTTTAACCTTTCGGTTAGGAGTGATATTTCCGTATCGGTCAAGTTCAACATTTTCCCAACCTCCTTTGGTGAATTTATATTCTATTTCATCCGAAAGCGATTGATTATCAATTTCTATGAAATAATTCCCAGGATTTAATTCCTTAAGTTGATAATTGTAGTCTTTAGGATTCCAATTATTGAAATTTCCGGTGATGAATACCGGTCTGTCGTCTTTTTCATCAGTATAAAGTTCAAACCTCATCATAAGTGTTTAATAAATATTAGCTTGCTAAATTTATAAAAAAGATTGTTTTAGAATCATAAAAAAGTGAATTAAAAAATGATATATTTGATAGGAAACGAAAGAAGAAAGCTAACTTGACAATTATTTGATGAATAATTAATCGCTAATGTCAGTATTTTTCGTAGTTTCAAGCAAAATATAAATACAAACTGATCTTGATGAATTCTGTTAAAACCTATACGCTTTTCACCGATCATGATGTATATCTTTTTAAAGAAGGTAGACATTATAAGCTGTATGGTAAATTTGGAGCGCATTCTGTAAAGAAAGATGATGTGGCGGGAGTTTATTTTTCAGTTTGGGCACCTCATGCAAAAAAAGTATCTGTAATAGGAGATTTTAATAACTGGAATCATAAAGATCATATTCTGTTTCCAAGATGGGACGGTTCCGGGATCTGGGAAGGTTTTATTGAAGAATTGCCCTGGGGTACTTTATATAAATATGCTGTGGAAACAGCAAGAGGAGAGATCTTAGAAAAAAGTGACCCCTTTGCTTTAAGTTGGGAGCAGAATATTCAGGCTGCTTCATTGGTTTCTACAACCTGGTATGAGTGGAATGACAAAGAATGGATGGAAAATCGCCGCGAGAAAAATAATTTGAATGCCCCCATATCTGTGTATGAACTGCATTTAGGTTCATGGGTAAGGGAGAATGATGATCCTGATCGTTTTTTGAATTATCGCGATATCGCCGAAAAACTCGTTCCCTATATAAAAGAAATGGGTTTTACCCACGTAGAGTTTATGCCCGTTATGGAATATCCTTACGATCCTAGCTGGGGATATCAGATCACGGGATTTTATGCCGCTACATCACGCTTTGGTTCTCCTCAGGATCTGATGTTCCTGATCGATGAACTTCATAAAAATGATATAGGTGTTATCCTGGATTGGGTGCCTTCACATTTTCCAGGTGATGCCAATGGACTTCATCGTTTTGACGGTTCTTACCTGTATGAACATGAAGACCCAAGAAAAGGTTTTCACCCCGACTGGAAATCATATATCTTTAATTATGGAAGAAATGAAGTGAAATCTTTCCTCATTTCCAATGCGATGTTTTGGTTGGATCGTTATCATGCAGATGGACTTCGTGTAGATGCAGTTACTTCAATGCTTCATCTGGATTATTCAAGGAATGAAGGCGAATGGGAACCCAATATATATGGTGGAAACGTCAATCTAGAAGCTAAGGCCTTTTTACAGGAATTCAATACGGCTGTTTACAAGGAATTTGGAAATAGTATTATGACAATTGCTGAAGAAAGTTCAGATTTTCCGATGCTGACTAAGCCTGTTCATGAAGGCGGTGTAGGTTTTGGAATGAAATGGATGATGGGCTGGATGCACGATACGTTGGATTATTTTAAGGAAGATTTTGTCAATAGAAGATTCCACCATCATAAACTTACGTTTGCTTCCATGTATATGTATAACGAAAATTATATGATGCCTTTGTCACATGATGAAGTAGTGCATGGGAAAGCAAGTCTTATTTATAAAATGAAGGGTGATGAGTGGCAGAAATTTGCCAATCTTCGTACCTTGTATGTCTATATGTATACCCATCCGGGAGCCAAACTCCTTTTTATGGGGGATGAATTTGGGCAAACCAGTGAATGGAATTTTAAGCAAAGCCTGGATTGGCATCTTTTGAAATATCCTGTGCATAAAGGATTACAGAATGTAGTAAAGGAGCTTAATCATTTATACAGATCTGAATCAGCTTTGTATGAAAATCAGTTTGATAAACATGGTTTTGAATGGATAGAAGCTGACGATCTTGAAAATTCAGTATACGTTTATCTCAGAAAAGGAAAAAGAAAAGATGATGTTTTGATGACGGTATTGAATCTGGCACCAAAAGTTTTGGATTACAAAATAAACATTCCTAGCGGAACCCATTGGGAAGTGATTTTTAATTCCGATGATGAAGAATATAGCGGAAGTGGAGTGATTTCTGAGATTTTGGAAGAGAAATATGAAGATGATGCAGATTATCATAAGTTTATGATCATCAAGTTGCCTCCTCTGGCAGGTGTTGTTTTAAGACAGCAAAAAGATAAAAAGTATAAATTACACAGAATTAAACACAAAAGATAAAAATGGTAATCTATCATTTAAGTACAGAATGTTACCCTGTAGCAAAAGTAGGTGGCTTGGCAGATGTTGTTGGGGCGCTTCCGAAATATCAGAATAAAATAAAAGGAATAGATGCCAAGGTCGTAATGCCATGGTACAACAAACCCTTTTTCTATGAACATGAATTTGAGGTGGTTTTTGATGGGTTTATTCATCAGGGGTCAAACATGCTTCAGGTTCAGGTGATGAAAGAGAAAACAAATGTTCTAGGATTTGAGCTGTACATGGTGAAAATCCCGGGGCTACTGGATAGAGATAATCCTTATGGTTATCAGGATGAAAGTTTTCAGTTTCTGGCTTTTCAGCAAAGTGTTCTGCATTGGATGTGTGCTATGGAAATTAGACCAGATGTGCTTCATTGTCATGATTATCACACCGGATTGATTCCTTTTATGGTAGAACATTGCCCTGAATTTAGCTTTCTGCAAGGTGTAAAAACTATAGGAACCATTCATAATGGGGAGTATCAGGGAATGATGAGTTGGAATATGGCGAATTATATGCCTTCTTTTGATGCCTACAAATGGGGACTAATGGATTGGAACGGTTTTATGAATCCATTGGCAAGTATGCTGAAATGTTCCCATGCTTTTACTACCGTTTCCGAAGGGTATCTGGAAGAACTTTTCATCAGCTTCCGAGGATTAGAAAGTCTCGTTCGTCAGGAATTTGGAAAAGCCTATGGAATTATCAACGGAATTGATACCGAAGTCTGGAACCCTGAGACTGATCCGATGCTGGATTTTAATTTTAATAATAAAAATGCAGTCGCTCAAAAGAAAAAGAATAAAGAGAAACTCTGTAAAGAATATGGTCTAAAGCCGGAATTGCCTTTATTTGCATTCATTGGCAGGTTTGCTACAGAAAAAGGAGCTGATTTGTTACCGGATGTAGTATGGCGAAGTATCAAACAAAGCTACGGAGCTTTAAATATTATGATCTTGGGCTCGGGAAATACCTATATTGAGAATAAACTTAAAGAATACGATTATACCTACACCAATTTTGCTGTGGATCTCGGCTATAAAGAACATCTTTCTCATAAGATCTATGCCTCGGCAGACTTTCTATTGATGCCATCAAGAGTAGAACCATGTGGACTGAATCAAATGTATTCTATGAGATACGGAACAGTTCCTGTAGTAAGATATACAGGCGGATTGAAAGATACAGTAGAAGATATTTCAACAGGCGGAGCAGGGTTGAACTTTACGTATCCCGGTGTAGATGATATTGTACATGCGATGAACAGGGCACTTGGAGTTTACAACCAAAAAGGAATGATGGAGGAGCTTATTCATGCTAATATGAAATTTGATTTTGCATGGGAGAAATCTGCCGAAAAATATATAGCTTTATATAAAAACTGATATGATGAAGAATCTTCTTTTGGGAATATTAGTGATTATAACTGCTTCTTGTGAGAAGGGAAGTCATAATATGCTGGCAAAGGAAGAACAGAATCAGTCTAAAGATGAATACTATACAATACTAGGCTATGGAATGCCTGATATGGAAAGGCAGAGATTGGTAGAAGGAATTTCAGAAAAATGGAAAATAAAAAATATAGATGTTGCAGGTTGTGAAGTAACCCAGGAACTGACAGATAGTGTAGCAGCAGAAAATAAGAAAACATATGCTGCGTTGGAAAAGAGGTATGGGAAAGACTGGAAAGTAAGATATGAAAAGGATATTGAAGCTTTCATAATGAAGCAGGCAGATATCATGGATATTTTGATTGTCAATAAGCCATTTCGCGAAAAGCTTAAAAGTTGTAACATAGAAATTGATGGAGTCATTAAAGAGGTTAAACAACTCACTAATTCTGAAGTATACGACGTGACGGTATACGATTTTGATAAAAATTATAAAAAAATAATCTGCTGTACAGTGCAGGTGAATACCAAAGACAGAACAGTAAACTTAATAAAATAAAAAACGCAATATATTTATGAACCGAAATGTAATCTCTATTGTATTGGGCGGTGGCAGAGGAACAAGATTATTCCCGTTAACGTATTCCAGATCAAAACCGGCAGTCCCTATTGCTGGAAAATACAGGCTGGTGGATATTCCGATCTCAAATTGCCTAAACTCAGGACTGAATAAAATTCTGGTATTGACTCAGTTTAACTCAGCTTCCCTGAACTCACATATCAAAAACTCTTATCACTTCGATATCTTTAGTCAGGGGTTTGTAGATATTCTGGCAGCAGAACAGAACGTAGAAAACGACAGCTGGTATCAGGGAACTGCAGATGCTGTGCGTCAGTCTATGAAACATCTTGAAAAATATGATTACGAATATATCTTAATCCTTTCCGGAGATCAGCTTTATCAAATGGATTTCAGAGAAATGCTGGATTTTCATATCGAAAACGGAGGCGATCTTACCATTGCAACCATTCCCGTAAATGCTAAGGATGCTACAGGTTTTGGGATCTTAAAATCTGATGATGACGGAAATATCACGTCTTTCTATGAAAAGCCGAATTATGATATGTTGGAAGGTCTTACATCTGAAGTTTCAGAAGAAAATAAACACAGAGGTAAGGAATATCTGGCTTCCATGGGAATCTATATATTCACCAAGACCATCCTTAAGAAAATGTTTGATGAAGGAGCGGGTGATGATTTTGGAAAAGATATTATTCCAAATTCTATTGGAAAATATAAGACATTAAGTTATCAATATGAAGGGTATTGGACGGATATTGGAACGATAGAATCATTTTACGAAGCCAATTTGGATCTTTGTCTTGATCTTCCACAATTCAACCTGTTTTCTTCCTCTCCGATCTATACAAGAGCGAGGATGCTTCCACCATCAAAGATCAACGGCTCTTATGTAAGTAAGGCTGTTTTTGGCGATGGATGTATCATCATGGCAGATAAAATTGAAAATTCAGTGATTGGAAACAGAACCAGAATAGATAAAGGAAGTACCATTGTTAATTCTTACGTCATGGGTGCGGATTTCTATCAGAATACCACAGAAATTGTTCTGAACGACAGAGCTGGCCGCCCGAATATGGGAATTGGAAAATACTGCTATATTGAAAAGGCAATTCTTGATAAAAACTGTTATATCGGAGATAATGTGAAAATTATCGGTGGAAAACACCTTCCGGACGGTGACTATGACACTTATTCAGTACAGGATGGTATTGTAGTCGTGAAGAAGGGGGCTGTGCTGGCACCGGGAACGCATATAGGATGAGAAGTAAGGAAGAGGGAAGTTGGAGGCTGGTAGTTATTAAAGTCAGGATAATGAATATACCTTTTCTTTATTGAAAGGGGATAAAAAATAATTCAATCAAAGAATTGTTGCTCATCATTGGACTAACAGTAGCTTCCAGCTTCCTTATTCCTGCTTTAATCAGGTTAATTAAACGCATAATTAGAGTGATCAACATAAGTGAAACCAATAAAATCTATCCTCATAACTGTTGCAATAATATTTTCTTGCATCGTCAATGCACAATTGGATACCTTAAAATATTTAAAGCAATTTGAAGCAAATAAAGCTCAATATATAGGAAAACCTTTTGCGGTGCTGCTTAATGACATGATACAGATACAACCCAAAACAGTCTGGCCAGTTCTTATTACTAATAAGAAAAGTGTCATCAGAGAATCTGAATTCAATTTTTGTGATAAAGAAAAAAGTTTTAATAATGTAATTAAGCTTTATATAACCTGGCAGGAAGAAATTCCAAGAAGTGATATAAAATATTGTGAGCAGAAAAATGGTTTTTATTTCACGGAAGAAGAACGCGTATTGTATGGAAATAAGATAGTGAAGGATATCTTGGTTTATCGTTGAGAATGAAGAGGTATACTATTCAGGATAAGAAATAAAAACTCATGATAGATAGCAACTTGTAGTTTCTTTCATTGACTTCTACTCTTTAATCAGGTTAATTATTGTTAAACATATAATTAGAGTGATCAGCATATTGGTCACTTTTTTTATTTTTAAACAATTAGAAGTATTCTAATGAGGTAAGCGAAGGTGTGCAGCGATATTGCTGAAACACTTTGAGAAAATATAAGATTTAGAAAAAAAAAAAATCTTGGTAGACCATCAGACTAGTTATTTAAATTGAAAATCACTATTCTGTGATATTGTAAATTTTAATATATTAGCAACTCAAAAAAATATTTATGACGAGAAAAAATATTCTTCAGTTAGCGCTGCTTGCATTGCTAACATTTTCCTTGCATTCCTGTAGAACAGAAGATGAAATACTTCCCAAAGAAGAACAAATCCAATTCAGGGTTCCTATTGAAATGTTTTTGAAATTTGAGGAAAAAAATTTGTCTGATCCTGAATTTAGAGCACAGAATAAACAGGAAATGGGTCAGGCTAACCAAAAGAATGCTACTTATAGTACTTCTACTGTAAATATTCCATTGTCTCAAGTAAGTTATAAAATGCCTTTTAGAGAAACTATAGAAGCATTTTTTCGCAATAATACAGATTTGAGAAAAGATTTCTATCAGGATTTTGGTACCCCGTTTTATAATGTATCAACCTATACTTATGGGAATAACTCTAAAGCTATTGCTTTTCCTATCCTTCAAGGAGATCAGGTAACAGCGTTTATACATGGTATCGTTTCACCCAACAGAGACTATGTCCAATTTACCGTAATACAGAATAATGATCCTGTAACTTTGAGAGTGTTAAGTATTCTTCAGGATGCAGTAGATAATCTTTATCCTAAAAATCCTACGCCAATGGGGAAATTTGCGAAGGAGCAATATATCCGAGTTAATGATATAGAGGAAATCACCATTATTAAATTCAATGTTTTCTCTGGCGGTGGCGGCGGTTTTGGTTATTTATTTCCTGGGCGAGACTGGTGGAAAGATGCACAATGGAAAGAACCTGGTAACATGCATTTTGGTGGCGGTGGAAATGCAATGTCTGGAGATGGCTCTAAGCATAAGTTTCCAGATTATTTGGATCCAGGGGATAATCCTTGTGAAAAAATAAAAACAAATAATACAAAGGTTAAGGATTTACTTGATAAAACTGAGATAAAGAATAAAAAAGAACAAATTACATCAAATATTTCCACTGATGCAAATGAAAAGTCTTTCTCTTTTGGAAAAGATACTTATGGTAATTATCAAACCACTACAATAAAAACTGGAATAGACGGGCAATCTGTAGGGGTAATGGCTACTGCTAATGATATGACCATTGAAGGAGGAGCACATACTCATACCACTAGTTTATTTAACTGTTTTTCGCCAGCCGACTTCTATGCTTTGCATGATGCGAATAAGGCTAATTCTGCTTTCCAATATTTTTATGTATTTTCTGAGACTGCAGGGTATGCAATGACTATTACCAATCCCGAAAGATTTAGGACTTTTTTGAGTAATCTACCTGCTGATTCTTATGATACTACTACAGGAGATTGGAAAAAAGGATCATCCATTTATAATGATTTTAATGCAGCATTCCAACAGTTTAAAGATTCTGGCATTGATGAAGATCTAGCTTTTGAATACTCTACAGCAATGGTAATGGGTAAGTATGATATGGGAATCTCCCTAAGCAAGCAAGAGGCTGGAGGTAATTTTAACTCAATATTTGTACAGGAAAATAAAATGAATATACCTGTTGTGTCAGGGGGAACGATCTCTGTAAATATTTATAAAAAAACAGATGATTGTAATCTAAAAAAATAAACAACTTTATAATATTAGTTCTATGAAAAAAATATTTATAATCATAAATTTCTTACTGTTCAATTTTGGATATTCTCAACTAGATACCTTGAGTTATCTCAAACAGTTTGAAGCGAATAAAGCTCAATATATAGGAAAGCCTTTTTCGGTTTTGCTTAATGATATGACGCAGATACAACCTAAAACAGTCTGGCCAGAATTGAATATGAGATTTAAAACCTTTATTATTGGTAATCATTTTAAATTTGCAAATAAAGAATTTAGTTTTCATAATGCCGTAACATTAACTATTACTTGGAAAGATACCATTCCTATGAATCTGTTTAATTATTACGGGGAAAAAAATCATTTTTTTTTCACTCAGGAAGAAAAAGGCTTTTACGGAAGTAAAATCATAAAGGATATTATGGTATATAGATGATGTTTTTTTATTAAACTACTTTAATGGTGTGAGCTATGAAAAAAATATTTTTAATGATAAGTTTCTTATTATTCAGTTTTGGATATTCTCAACAGGACACCTTAAAATACTTAAAGCAGTTTGAAGTCAACAAAGCTCAATATATAGGAAAACCTTTTTCAGGATTACTTAATGATATGACAAAGATTCAGCCCAAAGCGATATGGCATAATGGGCCTTTTAATAATAAAAATATAAGAACCTCTTCTGACTTAGGCTTTTATGATTTGTCAAAAGGCTATGAATTTGGTGCTGTTACTCTTGTTATACATTGGCAAGACCCTATATCAGTAACAGAGGTCAATTATTATAAAAATAAAAACAAAAATAACTTCACATCTGAAGAAAAAAACTTTTTTGGGAAGAGAATAATAAAAGATATCCTGGTTTATCGTTGAGAATGAAGAGGTATACTATTCGGGATAAGAAATAAAAACTTATGGTAGATAGCAACTTGTAACTTCTTTCATTGACTTCTTCTCTTTAATCAGGTTAATTATTGTTAAACATATAATTAGAGTGATCAGCATATTGGTCACTTTTTTTATTTGTATTACTTTTGTGCGATGCGTATTTTTAAATATTTAACGGTAATTATTATTCTTTTGGGAGGGGCATATGCTGCTTCCATGTATTATTTTGTAGATGAAAGTAAGAATTTTACCGTTGAGAAAGAAGTTGATTATCCGGTAGATAAGGTTTTTGCTCAGTTCAATAATCTTCAGAACTTTACAAGGTGGAATAATTTTTTTACCAGTTCACAGGCCATGGATATAGACTATTATACGCCTTATGAAGGACAGGGAAGTGCCATCAGTTATGTAGACAAAAAGAACGATACCGATGGTGAAATGTTCATTCGATATGAAAATACCAATAAGACCTTAAAGTATCAGCTTTTTGAGGATGAAAATGAAAATCCGACATTAGTTGACGTGAAATTCAAGCCAATTTCCGCAGAAAAAACAAAAATTAAATGGTATGTACATACTCCGAAACTTTCTGTCTGGAGAAGGGTAGAAAACTTCTGGACGGAAGACCGTTTTGCTGAAAATATCAACAAAAGTATGGTGAATCTTAAAAATTCTCTTGGAAATAAAGTTGAAAAAGACAATCAGATGGCGGCAATCAAGTATGACAGTCTGATGGTAGAAAATGAAGAGGATAAGCTATTACTAGGAATCAATGTAAGTACAGCCAATAAAAAGGATGCCCTCTATAAGAATATTGTGATGAATTATAACAAGGTGTATAATTTCGTAACGATGGACCTTGGTAAAAGGGATGATGAATTTGGATATCCGGTTTTGATGACTGATGCGGATAACTATAAAGACAAAGAGGTTTCTTACTTCCTGGGAATTCCACTTTCTAAGAAAATCGGAGTCTCTGACAATAACTTTAATTTTAGGACTGTAAACCCATCACAAAACTACGTAATGTACTACAAAGGGAGCTATGAAGGCCGAATTAAGGCGATTCAGCAGCTTATTCTGAAAGCCAAAAAAGATGAGATGCGCTTCGGAGATATCCGCCAGACCTTTATTGAGCGTCCGATGGAAGGTCAAGACGTAAACATTAAGCTCTCATTATCAGTGTATAAGTAATTTTTTTTTAATTATTTTTTTCTTAAGTTTTTTTAACGGTTTCAGACTGTTCTAACTCGGTTTTTTTTATTAAATTTGAAGATTAATTCTACAAATAAATTTTAATAAATAGATAAACTGTAATAATGGACAGATTTTCATTCCTAAACGCAGCTCATTCTCAGTTAATTGAGGATTTATACCAACAGTACTTAAAATTCCCGGACTCTTTAGAACCATCATGGAAAGCTTTCTTTCAAGGCTTCGATTTTGCTTTGGAGAACTACGGAGATGACGATAACATTCAATTTATTCAGGCTCCGGCCAACGCTGCTCCTGCAGTACAACAAATTTCTCAGGCAGTAACAAGCGGAGAAGTTCCTGAACACATCAAGAAAGAATTTAAAGTAGTAAACCTTATTGAGGCTTACAGAACAAGAGGGCACTTGTTTACAAAAACGAACCCAGTTAGAGAAAGAAGACACTATACACCTACTTTAGATATCGAGAACTTCGGTCTATCTACAGCAGATTTAAATACAAAATTCAACTGTGCCGTTGAAACAGGGATGAAAGAGCCTGCTACTTTAGCAGATTTGATCAAGCACCTTGAAAATATCTACTGTGATTCTATCGGAGTAGAATATACATACATCAACAACGTTGAAGAAAAAGATTTCATTAAAAAATGGCTTCAGGTGAATGAAAACCACCCAAGCCTTTCTGCGAATGAAAAAACAGAAATTTTATTAAAATTAAATCAGGCTGTAGCCTTTGAAAATTATCTTCATACAAAATTTGTAGGTCAAAAAAGATTCTCACTGGAAGGTGGCGAGACTTTAATCCCGGCTTTAGATCAATTGATCTCAAGATCTTCTCAATTAGGAGTAGATGAAGTAGTATTGGGTATGGCTCACAGAGGAAGATTAACGTATTATCAAACATCTTCGGAAAATCTTACAAGCAGATCTTCTCTGAATTTGAAGGAAAAGAATTTGAAGAAGATGTATTCTCAGGTGACGTTAAATATCACTTAGGATCATCTAAAAAGATCAAAACTGCTTCAGGAGAAGAAGTGTGTATCAACCTGACTCCGAACCCGTCTCACCTTGAAACCGTAGCAGCTCTAGTAGAAGGAATCTGCCGTGCAAAAGTAGACGATAAGTATAAAGACTATTCTAAAGTATTGCCAATCATCATCCACGGTGATGGTGCTATCGCAGGACAGGGTATTGCTTATGAAGTAGCTCAGATGATGACGCTGGAAGGATACAGAACAGGAGGTACTGTTCATATCGTTGTAAACAACCAGGTATCTTTCACCACAAACTTCCATGATGCAAGATCTTCAACCTATTGTACAGATATCGCAAAAGTTACAGAATCTCCTGTAATGCACGTAAATGCTGATGATGCTGAAGCGGTAGTTCACGCGATCCATTTTGCTGCTGATTTCAGAGCTAAATTCGGAAAAGATGTATACATCGATCTATTAGGATACAGAAAATATGGTCATAACGAAGGGGATGAGCCAAGATTTACTCAGCCTAACCTTTACAAAGCGATCTCTAAGCATCAGAACCCAAGAGAAATCTATAAAGATAAATTAATCAACGACAGCGTTATTTCTAACGATATCATCAAAAAAATGGAAGTTGACTTCAAAGCGCTTCTTGATAAAGATTTTGATGCTTCCAAAGAGATCGAGAAAAACGTAATGGATCTGTTCATGTCTGAAGATTGGGTAGATTATCCAATTGGAAAGAGAGGAGCTGTTCAATTACCGGTTGATACAAAATATGACTTAGTTAAATTGAAAGAGTTGGCGCTTACAATGTCAACACTTCCTGCTGATAAAAAATTCCTTAACAAGATTACAAGACTTTTCGAAAACAGAATCAAGGCTATTGAAGGAAATTCATTAGACTGGGCACTGGGAGAGTGGTTAGCCTATGCAACACTACTTGTAGAAGGTCATAATGTAAGAATCTCTGGGGAAGATGTAGAAAGAGGTACATTCTCTCACAGACATGCTGTTGTGAAAACAGAAGATACAGAAGAAGAATATATCCCATTAAGACAAGTTTCAGAAAGCAGATTTGATGTATTCAACTCTCACCTTTCAGAATACGGTGTTTTAGGTTTCGACTATGGATATGCAATGGCTTCTCCCAATACATTAACGATCTGGGAAGCTCAATTCGGGGACTTCGTGAACGGTGCTCAGATCATCGTTGACCAGTACCTAGCTGCTGCAGAAGAAAAATGGAAAATCCAGGACGGATTGGTAATGTTATTGCCTCACGGTTCAGAAGGTCAGGGTGCAGAACACTCTTCAGCAAGATTGGAGAGATTCTTAACACTTTGTGCTAATGAAAATATGGTAGTGGCTAATATTACTTCACCTGCCAACTACTTCCACTTATTGAGAAGACAGTTGAAATGGGCATTCAGAAAGCCATTAATTGTAATGAGCCCTAAATCTTTATTGAGACACCCTAAAGTAGTTTCTCCGCTTGAAGATTTTGCAACAGGTTCATTCCAGCCGATCTTAGATGATCCAACTGCAGATCCTAAAAAAGTAGAAAAATTAGTTCTTTGTTCAGGTAAACTGTACTTCGAATTATTAGCGAAGAAAGAAGAATTAAACTGTGAAAATATTGCATTGGTAAGATTCGAACAGTTATATCCACTTCAGGCAGATGCTATTGAAGCGATCTTCAACAAATATGAAACAGAAAACAACTAGTGTGGGCTCAGGAAGAACCTGAAAACATGGGAGCTTGGTCTTATATCCTAAGAAACTTCAGAGATACAGGAATCCAGGTAGTGTCTCCGGTACCAAGCGGTGCTCCGGCTCCGGGTAGCCACAAAATGTTTGAGAAAAACCAAAATGCAGTAATCAACAGAGTATTCGATAGAGATGATGCTCCTGCAAAAAGACCCGTTACAGCTTAATTTAAATAATATCCAATTAAAAAATAAAAAATACTCGATATGTCAGTTTTAGAAATGAAAGTTCCTTCACCGGGCGAATCAATCACAGAAGTTGAAATTGCAACTTGGCTTGTAAAAGATGGGGATTATGTAGAAAAAGATCAGCCTATCGCAGAAGTAGACTCAGACAAAGCAACTCTTGAATTGCCAGCAGAACAAAGTGGTATTATCACTTTAAAAGCAGAAGAAGGTGATGTAGTACAAGTAGGTCAGGTAGTTTGTTTAATTGATATGGATGCTGCAAGACCAGAAGGTGCTGCACCTGCTGCTGAAGCTCCAAAACAGGAAGAAGCTCCAAAAGCTGCTGAGCCTGCTAAACAAGAAGCTCCAAAACCAGCGGCTCCGGTTGCTGCTCCACAAACTTATGCTACGGGAGCTCCATCTCCAGCTGCTAAGAAGATCCTTGACGAAAAAGGGATGGAAGCGGGTCAGGTTTCAGGAACAGGAAGAGACGGAAGAATCACTAAGACTGATGCTGAATTAGCAGCAGTTCCTGCACTAGGAGGAAGCCCTCTTACAGCTACAGGTTCTAGATCTACGACTACAACTAAACTTTCAGTTTTAAGAAGAAAAATCGCTCAGAGATTAGTTTCTGTGAAGAATGAAACAGCGATGTTAACAACTTTCAACGAAGTTGACATGTCTGAAATCTTCAGATTAAGAAAACTATATAAAGAAGAATTTGCTCAAAAACACGGAGTTGGACTTGGTTTCATGTCTTTCTTTACAAAAGCGGTTACAAGAGCATTAGAAATGTATCCTGATGTAAATGCATCTATCGACGGAGACTTCAAAATAAACTATGACTTCTGCGATATTTCAATTGCTGTTTCAGGACCTAAAGGATTAATGGTTCCTGTATTGAGAAATGCAGAAAACATGTCTTTCAGTGCTGTTGAAGCAAATATCAAAGATCTTGCTACAAAAGTAAGAGACGGTAAAATTACAGTTGACGAAATGACTGGTGGTACTTTCACCATTACAAACGGTGGTACTTTCGGATCTATGTTATCTACACCAATCATCAACCCACCACAATCTGCTATCTTAGGGATGCACAACATTATCCAAAGACCAGTGGCTGTAGACGGGCAAGTTGTAATCAGACCAATGATGTATGTTGCGATGTCTTATGACCACAGAATTATCGATGGAAAAGAATCTGTAGGATTCCTTGTAGCGGTAAAAGAAGGTATCGACAATCCTGTTCAAGTATTAATGGGAGGTGATGAAAGAAAAGGCCTTGGATTATAGTTTTTAATAAAATTATAACGCAAATATATAATCTCGCCTTAAAAAAGGCGAGATTTTTGTATCTATTAAGAAAATACTACAATGATGTTTTCAAAAATGACTTCCAATATCAAAGTTTCAGTAATACCTGAATATGATAGTAAAAACAGTTATCCTTCCGAAAACCGTTATGTTTTCAAGTACAATATCACCATAGAAAATGACGGAAGCTTTCCTATAAAAGTACTGAAAAGAAAATGGCTCATCTTTGATGTAGGATTCGGATTCACAGAAATTATAGGTGACGGAATTATCGGCCTGACTCCAGAGATAGGAACCGGCGAAAATTTCGCTTATTTCTCCAATGTAATGCTCCGTTCCGGAGTAGGGAATATGAGTGGAAAATACCTGGTTAAAAACCTGGAGACGCAGGAGACTTTTGAGATTGATATCCCAAAATTCAACCTGCTCTCTGAAGTTTTAAGCAATTAAAATTACTCTTTAATGAATTGATGTCTGCTAATACCACTTTGAGATTTTACTTCCATAAAGTAGCCCCCTTTTAGCAGGTTAGAGACATTAATCTTAGCATCGGTAGAATAATCCTGAAGAATTAATTTTCCTTCTGTGTTATAGACTTTTATCCATTCAATTCTTTCTGCATTTTTAAGATGAACAGAACCCTCTTTTACTGGATTAGGGTAAAGTGATATTGCTTTAGAAGATAATTGCGAGTTGATATCTTTTGTTCCCAATGTTCCAAATTGATAAAAAGCTTGATCTCCAGCACTATTGGTTATGATAAGGTTTTTTACCCCATTAGAATTGTTAATTTGATAGTTGAAATTATTAGGTGACATGGTTAAATAATCACGATGTTGATTAAAAAAAGCTATATTTTCAGGAAGTGTACAGGTATGTGCATTGGCAATCCCCATAGCCCACACATTAAAGCTATTGGCTGTCATCTCAGCATTAAATATTGTAGCCCATATATAAGTTCCACAAATATCATTCCTCATATTTGTAGTTTGACCTGGAGGAACAATAGGTGTAAAAGTTAAACTAGGAGATCCTATTTCGCTGTTTGACGGAACATTGTAAGTAATATTATTCTTTACTATTTTCTTCAAAGACCATTCTGTGTTGTAAAGTTCTGTTTGTGCATGTACAAAAGTTCCGACAATTGCGGTAAGAGAAAGTAAAAGTTTTTTCATGGTTTTTAATTTTAAAGTTACAGTTTTTTGATATATTTTTTTAATATTGATTCATTTATTTCCTCATTTCTTGTGATAAATAGCTTCTCAAATGCTAACAAGGATAGTTTTGCACAAACTTCAGCATCTGCGCCGGCTCTGTGGTGATTAAACTGGATCTGATGGTATTCTGCTAAAGGTTTCAGACCATATTTTGGGAGGTAATTCCATGATTTTTTGGCCAGCTGTATGCTGCAGAGGTAATTCAGTTTGGGAGTAAACATTCCATAATGTTCAAAGCAACCTCTTAAAACCGAAGCATCAAAACTGGCGTTGTGAGCAATCATTAAGCTTCCATACATCAATTCTTCAGCTTCATACCAGATCTCATCAAAAGTAGGAGCATCCTGTACATCTTCCGGTTGTATTCCATGCACTGCAATATTGAATTTGTTGAAATAAGGAAAGCTGGGAGGTTTAATCAACCAGGTTTTGGTTTCTACAATTTTGGAGTCTTGTACCACACAGATTCCCATCTCACATGCTGAGTTTTTTTCGTGAGTTGCCGTTTCAAAATCTATTGCACAGAAGTCCATTCAGATAATTTGATATTTAAAATTTAAAGTTTGATATTGGTGAAGCTATACCATTTTCTGTCCTAAAAAAATCTAAAGCTAAGATAATCTACCCTTTATTATTTCTTATTTCCACCCAGAAAATGTTTAAAAATCAACCATTCGGATTGATAGAACTTATCTTTCTGGTATTTCTGACGGAGCTTCCAGGTTCCGGGAAGCTGTGCATAGAAGCCAAAATGAGCCCTTACTACTGCCCAAAGATGAGAAAAGCCATGTTTTAATCCAAAATAGATTCCTGCAACTCCATCCAGACAAAGCCTGAAAAAAATGAGTCCGATTAATTTAGGAAACGGAAGGTTTTTAAGCATCATAGACAGATTGTTTCTGATATTTAAATAGGTTTTTTGAGCACTTTGTTTATTCAATGTTCCACCCCCTACATGATATACTTTGGATTTTCCTGTATAAAAAATATTTTTTCCAGCATTAATAAGTCTCCAGCAAAGATCAATTTCTTCCTGGTGCGCGAAAAATCGCTCATCAAAGCCTTTTTGTTCCCAAAAATCTTTAGAACGAATGAAAAAACAACATCCTGAAGCCCAGAATATTTCTGTTTCATCATCATATTGTCCTTGGTCTTCTTCAAGGTCATCAAAAACCCTTCCTCTGCAATAAGGATAGCCCAGATTATCAATCAAGCCACCTCCGGCTCCGGCAAATTCAAAGAAGTTTTTGTTATCATATGACAAAACCTTAGGTTGAATGGCCGATATTGTAGAATCTTTATCAAATAGATTCAATACAGGCTCAATCCATTTTTCTGTCACTTCTACATCAGAATTAAGAAGACAGTAATATTCATTTGTTATGGTCTTTAATCCTTCATTATAACCCCCTGCAAATCCGTAGTTTTTATCGTTTTTAATAATTTTTACGGTAGGGAAATGAGTATTCAGATATGCTATAGAATCATCTGTAGATAGATTGTCAATAACATAAATATCAGCATTTTGAGAAAATTGAACTACACTCGGAAGAAATTTTTCCAGCCAGTTTTTCCCATTCCAATTTAAGATGGCAATAGCCAATTTGTTTTGCATGTAAAACTAATTTTTTTCAGAATCAAAAAACTTGATAGAATCCTGATACTTCCACTTTCTGTGGGACCAAAGATAATTGTCCGGATGTTTGTGTAACGTATTTTCAAGCATTTTGTGGAATTTTCTTACCACTTCATGTTCAGAGAATTTTTCCTGATCCGGATAGATTCTATAATAATTGACCTGATAATAACCACGCTTTACTTTTTTCATTTCACAATAAATAAAAGCAAGATCCATACGTGTAGCCAGTTTATCGTAGCCTATGAATGCCGGGGTTTTTTGGTTCATAAACTCTAGTCCATAGGTAACATTGGAAAAGTGAGGAGTCTGATCTGCTACAAACATGTAGATAGAGTCTCCATCATTTTTACTTCTGAAGATATTAAGAATGACTTCGTTGGCTTCCAATGCTTCATTTCCGAATTTATTACGGACTTTTTTCATCTGGTTTTCCCAAAAATTACTATTCACCTTTCGATATACAGGGTGACAGTGGGCTTGAGGAACAATTCTTGCCAAAGCATTGATCCATTCCCAGTTAAAAACATGGCCGGCGAGAAGGATGATATTTTTACCTTCCTTTTGCACTTCATGGAACACGTCCTGATTAATATGCTGCATTCTTACTCTCGATTCTGTCTCAGAGATACTGAATGACTTTATAGTTTCTACCAAATAATCGGAGAAATTGCGATAGAATTTTTTTCGGATTTTTCTGATCTCTTCTTCAGATTTATCAGGAAAGGAGTTGATAAGGTTTTGGGTAATTACCTTTTTTCTGTAGCCTACCAGATAATAATTAAGGAAGAACATAACGTCCGAGAAAATATATAATATTCTAAGCGGAAGTTTTGAGATGAAATATAATATTTTAATTAAGAAGCTCATAAAACAGGCAAATTTAGTGATAATAAAATTATGGTTCTATTTTTGTAGGGAGATAAGTATTATTTTTTTACTTTTATGTTATGAAAAAATTAGCAATGATAGCTTTTCTGGGATTAGGCGTATTAGGCTTTTCACAGAATACCAATATACCGAAAGAGGAAAGATTACGAGATAATACACTTTTGGTAAAGACTGATCATACAGAATTGGATGCAAAGAAGAAAGCCGCTGAAGAAAAGGCAAAACTTCCTAAGCCCTATAATCCAAAGGCTGATGCTCAGGCAGATATTAATAAATTAGTCGCTCAGGC
Source organism: Chryseobacterium tructae (assembly GCF_030409875.1). NCBI lineage: Bacteria > Pseudomonadati > Bacteroidota > Flavobacteriia > Flavobacteriales > Weeksellaceae > Chryseobacterium > Chryseobacterium tructae. The sequence continues at coordinate 2,389,689 of NZ_JAUFQR010000001.1, forward strand.
TAAAAAAGAAGGAAAAAATATTATGATCCAGGCTGGTGGAAACTGGTGTATCTGGTGTCTTAGATTCAATAATTTTGTACAACAAACACCTGAATTGAAGCAGCTTGTAGATAAAAACTATTTATATTATCACCTGAATTTTTCTCCGGATAATAAAAATGAAAAAGTTTTTGCTCAATACAATAATCCTGGCGAAAAGTTCGGATATCCGGTATTTATTGTTTTAGATAAAAACGGGAAAATGATTAAAGTTCAGCAAAGTGATGTATTCGAAGATGGAAAAGGATACAGTAAGGACAAGGTAAAGGAGTTCTTCAATACCTGGAAGCCTAAGGCATAAAAAATGAAAAGGTTGTTTCTCATAGAAGCAACCTTTTTTATTATAAAAATCTTTTAATCCAGCTTAATTTCTTTTCAGAATAGGGTGGATATTTAATATTCGGTTCACCCCAGGTTGCTTTTTCAAGAATTGCTTTTTGATGAGAGAACGCCTCAAAACCGAATTTACCATGATAATTCCCGATTCCTGAATTTCCAACACCGCCGAACGGAAGGTTGTCATTACTCAAATGCATCACAACATCATTGATACATCCGCCTCCGAAAGATAGCTTTTGGATAAAGCTTTCTTTTTCCTCAGTATTATTGGTAAAAAGATAAGCAGCCAGTGGTTTTTCTAATTCCAATATGGCATTCAGGGCAATATTATAATTTTTAAAGCTGATAACAGGTAGGAGAGGCCCAAATATTTCTTCCTGCATAATCTGAGCATCCCAATCTATATTGTGAAAAATAGTAGGTTCTATATACCGTTTCTCCTCATCAAAAGTCCCTCCGGAATATACTTTATCCTGATCAATAAGTTTAATCAATCGTTGAAAATTTCTTTGATTAATGATCTTGGTATACTGTTCTGAATCTGTTCTGTATTTAATTCTTTACTATATTTTCTTAGCATTTCCAGAAACTGCTCCTGAATAGATTCTTCTACTAATACATAATCAGGAGCTACACAGGTTTGCCCGGAATTCAGGAATTTTCCCCAGACAATTCTTTTCGCTGCCACTTCCAGATTAGCGTTTTTAGTAACGATAGCTGGAGATTTTCCACCCAGTTCAAGCACTACTGGCGTTAAGTGTTCAGCAGCAGCTTTGTATACTATTTTTCCAACGTTAGTGCTTCCTGTAAAGAATATTTTATCAAACTTAAGTTTCAAAAGGATTGTGGTTTCATCAATGCCCCCTTCATATACATACAGATATTCGGCGGGAAAATTTTCATTAATGATTTTAGCCATTGCTTTCATCGTATTTTCGGCAATTTCGCTAGGCTTTAGAATACAGCAGTTCCCTGCCGCAATGGCTGCAATGATAGGTGATAACGACAATTGATAAGGATAGTTCCATGCTCCGATAACAAGAATATTTCCAAGAGGTTCGGAATGGATCCTACTTTTTCCAAGCTGATTTGCCAGATTGGTGCTTACTTTTCTGGGTCGGGTAAGAGATTTTAAACTTTTTTGATAATAGTCGATATCATTTAGGATAAAGGAAATCTCTGTAGTAAACGTGTCGAATTTTGATTTGCCAAAATCCTTGTAAATCGCTTCGTATAACATGTTTTCATTGGAAATGATAAGACTTTTGAGCTTTTCAAGATACATTTTTCTGAAGGCCAGACTTTTGGTTTGCTGTGTTTTGAAAAAGTCTCTCTGACTCTGCAAAATTTTTTCAATTTCCATACGAAGTTTTTTCTGTTAAACGTAAGTAATGATGTGATACTGTAACAGAAAACAAGCAACAATAAACTGGCCAAAGTTGGGGAAGATGGAAGATGGGAGCAGTAAGTGGGAAGTTATTTTTGACGTTTAAGAGCTGTTGTTTAAAGATTTTATTAATCTAAATTATATATTTTAAAACGCTATGATCGCTAAGATGATTTTAATTCTGCTTATTTTCCGTTCGCAAAGGCACTTCGTTCAGCAAGGATTGTAAGCTATAATCCTTGCTAAGTGAAACGCCCTTGCGAACGTTTATAAAGTGTTTTATTGCAAGTCTTTGCGAACATTGCGTTAAGAATAAGGAAATTAATTTCCTAACTAACAGAGGTATTTAAGTCTTCAATAACTTCCATCTTCCAGCCTCCTGCTCCCTTTCTTGATTCATCACATAATATTCCTCACCGCTATTTTCACCGGATGATAGAGAAGTAAGAGAAGGGCAGTAATGAAGGCCAGCCAGAACAAACCTGTAAATATTTCCATATTGGAAAGCAGGACGGATTGAGCGGCTATCTTTGCTTTAAAGCTCCGGCAGTCATGGATAGAGATTCATTAATCGGAAGTTTTGATGCATTGGCTCCGAAAATCTGGTTCCATTGGCTATAGAAAACAGGATTGGTATCTGTAAGATTGAAGCTTAAGGCATCCGAATGTTTTAATGTTAAAAATAACATTACGTTTTGCATTAAAGCATATCCACTGGCTGTAGCCCAAAAGCGGGTAGTAGTTCCCATTGCACTGGCATTGGCCACATATTCTTCCGGCATTCCTGAGATCAGAAAAAATACCAAAGGAGTAAATAATAGACCCTGGGCAATTCCCTGAAGGAAGAGAGGCGGGCAGATGGTCGTAAGGGTAGTATCCGGATAAAAGGTATAGGTAAACCATGCGCAGTCTATTGCCAGTAAGAGAAAGCCTGTAAAAAAGACAATTCTGGAAGAAACGCCACGAACTAAGCAAATTCCTGATAAAAGAACACCGATAAGTGTTCCGGCTACATTCCAATACTGAATGTTGACGATATAATCCCATGGCCACTTCCATACCGTTGCCATAATACTGTATACATTATTTAACCCCGAACGAATGAGGTAAAAGATGAAGAACAGGATCATACCCACAATCACATTTTTCGAACTGAACACTTCAAAATGAAATAAAGGTCGTTTTGAATTCCTTTGTTTCAGCATAAATAAGCCTCCTGAAATTAAAAATATAAATAAGCAAATACTAATAGAATCAGATTCAAACCACATCAGCCTTTTTCCATAGACAATAGCATAAGCTCCGGACTGAAGACAGACCCAAAGCAAAAACCAACTTGGAATATCCATTTGATACAAAGGTTTCTTTGGGAAAAAACGATTTTTATTAAAAATAAGAAAGCCCAGAATCAAAACGAAAAGATGAAAATAGGCCATCATTAAAATCATATGCTGGTAATCATAATCCTGAATGCTTGATTTAAGTAAAGTCGTTGTCACTGTTCCGCCTGTCAGCATTAGGGCATACATAAAAAGATAGGCAATCACTTTAGCATGTCTTGTTTTTAATTCAGCAATAATTAGGGGCAGAAAAATAGCACCTTCCAACAATCCAAAGAATCCTTCTAAAATACGGATCACGAGAATCACATGATAATCATTGGTGACGGATAAGATATAAAGAAGAATTACTGAAACTGAAGACATCAGCAGAACATAATACTTTACACTGAAATAAGACATAAATCGCTGTAAAACAAAAAGTGTGACTACAAACGTTCCATACATCAACATCATCAGATATTGAATGTCATCCGAATCTACGTCCATAAATGAAGAGGTAAAGGCACTATTGGAATGCAGCAAGGACAACAACATAATGTGTGGAAATAATGCCAGAATAAGAAGAGGCAATTTCAGCCATTGTGGTAACCATTTATGATAAACTGTATTGTGTTGCATAGTTGTTTGAAAAAGCTGATAAAGTCTATGAATTCGCTTTTTAGCTATTTGTTATAATAAAAAGCGAAAAGACAAAAGGGCAAAGAGGTGTAAAGGTAAATGACAAATATGCTTAAAGAAAAAATTGAGCAGATCTGTATATTGCGGTCTTGCCTTTTCGCAAAAAAATAATTTTAATTTGAAGATTTGAAAATGGATTAATTTGAAAATACAACTAAAGCCCAATATTTTTGCACTCTAATACTCTAATACTCTAATACTCTCAAACCTAAATCTTCTTCGCACTCACCAGAACATTCATTCCGGAAAGGAGTTTTTCGTTGTCTTTGTTGTGATCAAGGATAATTTTCACAGGAAACCTTTGTTCAATCTTGACAAAGTTTCCTGTTGCGTTATCTGGTTTTACCAGAGAAAACTGAGATCCAGATGCGGGTGAAACAGAAAGGATTTTTCCTTTGAACTCAACGTTAGGATAAGCGTCTGCAGTAATAATGACTTCCTGATTCTGATCAATCTGACCCAGCTGAGTTTCTTTATAATTGGCAATAATCCATTTTTCTTTGCTTACCATCTGTACCAATGCCTGGCCTTCTTTGATCAGTTGGCCTTCCTGAATCGTCTTTTTGCCTACCCATCCGTCATATGGAGCAGTAATGACCGTATACGAAAGGAATAGCTTGGCATTATTCAGACTGGCAGAACTCTGTTGAATCTGACTTTTAGCAGGAGCTACTTTTGTTTGTTGTTCGTTTGCCCCAGCTCTCACCGCATTTTTCTGCTGCTCCAATGCTAAAAGATTCGCTTTCGATTGTTCGTAAGATGCTTTTACATTTTCAAATTCCTGCTCTGTAGCGGCATCTTCAGACAGAAGGTTTTTGTATCTTTTAAAATCCTGTTCCGTTCTCCAGATATCAATTCTGGCGGAAGCAATTTTAGCATCAATGATTTTCGTATCACTTTCCTTTGTATTGACACTACTTTGAATGGTTGTAATATTTTCAGTAGTGGTATTAAGGTTGGCTTCAGCCATATGTACCTGATTGACGAATTCTCTATTGTCAATAACGATAAGAGTATCTCCTTTGTGAACAAACTGATTTTCATTAAACTTTATAGCCTTGATGAATCCCGAAACCTTACTGGAAACCGGAGTGATATATTGTTCGATCTGTGCATCATTGGTGGTAACATTTTTTCGAGAGAAAAGATAGAAACTTACCATTCCCACGACTCCGCTGATAATAAGGATCCAGGCTAGGAATGCAATAGTTTTGTTGATTCTTTTTTCCTTTTGTGTCAGTTGTTTCTGTGCCATAGTTTTTATAAGTTCCCAATCGTATATTGGAGTTGATAATATTTGAGTTGTCTGTTAATTTTTACGGAAATAAGATTGGATTCTGCTTCCAGATAAGTATTGTCAGCATCAATGAGTTCTGTGATAAGACTTAGCTTGTTCGCGTATTTTGTTCTTACAATACGGTAATTTTCTTTCGCTTGGTCAATAGCTTCTTCTGCAATTTTTACTTTCTGATCGGTTTCTTCAAACTTTTTATAAGCCTCATATACATTGTGTCTTACCTTTTCTTCATTTTCTTCAATTTGAAGCTTCGCGAGATCAATATTTTCCCTGGCTTCCTGCATCTTATATTTGTTTTTGTACAGATTTTCGATAGGATAGGTAAGGTTCAGCCCGATCATTCCTAAACGATAAGCATAAGGTTCAGGCGGAAAGAACATCATATTCGGATACTTCAGGAAATATTCCCCACCAGCCGTTACTTTGGGTAAATAATTGGCCTTGGTGAGCTTTTGATCTAATTCCTTTAATGAAAGGTTTTTGTGGGTGATTCCTACAGACTCGTTCTTGTTGAGAGCCGTTTCTGTTAACTCTTCAATATAAGGAATGGCGGCTTTATCAGAGATTAAGTCTTCCGTGTCCACATGCATTTCCTGAGGTTCAGGAAGAGAAAGTATTGTTTTCAGCTTATGTTCGGCAATTTGGATATCATTATCCAGCTCTGTCCAGCTCATCTTGTGGTTAGAAAGCTGTAAAGACGTTCTTAAAACCTCATTTACGGTTACCACTCCATTTGCTTTCAAGGCTTTTACCTGTTTAATATTGACAGAATCTTCTTTCATCTTATCGTTAATCAGGTTTTGTTGTTCCTTTAAATGATGGATTTGTAAAAAAGCGGTGATAATTTCCATGGTAAGCTGTCTTTCATCAAGATGCGTTTTCAAGGCTGAAATTTCAGTATCAATCGCTGCTTTTTTTTCAGTGTTTTTAATTTTTCCGCCCATATAAACGGGAATAGAAGCTGATAAAGTAAAATCATACATTCCATTGATAGCATCATATTTTGTAGGTTTATTAAATACGCCATCCTGATATTGAAAAAGATTGGTCACCTGATTGTAGCTGGTATGAAATTCAATATCCGGAAGCTTTTCCATTTTTAGGTCTTTTTCCTTGGTGACGGACATTTCCTGTTTTAAATGGCTTATCTGGATATTTTTGTTGTTTTTTAAACCAATTTCTATAGCCTGTTGTAAGCCAAGGTGTTGGTAATCTATCATCTGTGCGGGTAAAAAGCTGCTCAATACTAAGCACAACGCGATGCACTGATATCGGCATGCGTTAAATATCATATTCATAAATTAATTAAAGGATTTTTGCTAAAATGATTTTGATATGGCAAAGGTACGGCGACTAGCATCCGACATGATTTGTGAAACAAGAAAAAGATTTGCTCATTTGCGCCATTTTAAAAATTCTTCCTATCTTTATTTCATGAATGACAGTCATTTTAAAGCCGTCGAGGATGAAGATGCAGAATTTTACGTGTATCATGTGCTTACCGGAAACATCACAACAGAGATCCATTATCATAGTTCTGCGCAACTGGTCTATGCAGAGGGTGGTATTGTACATGTTTTTACAGATCTTAAGCACTGGTATCTTCCGGCAAGATATTTTATGTGGATTCCTGCCGGAACGCCTCATTATCTTTTTTCTACCAGTCCAAAAGTGAATTTATATAATTTTTATTTTAAAAAAGAAGAAAATGAAAATGGCTTTTTTGATGAAATTAATATTTATTCAGTCAATGAATTGCTTCGTGAGATGATTTTATATACGAAAGACTGGGATGGGAAAATCACAAAAAATGATGGTTCTAAATATTTTTTTCTTAAAGCTTTAAAAGGCATTTTACCGGAAAAAAGAGATAAGAAACTCCCTTTTCCCGTTCAGCATCCCTTTCCAAAAGATGAAACTTTATTAAAAATAGCCAGATACATCCATGAGAATCTCGATAAACCTCTTACCATTGAGTCTACGGCCAAAGAATTTGGAATGGGTACAAGAACCCTGTCAAGAAAGTTTAAGGAGACTTTAGGGATGAATTACGTCCGTTTTCTGCGCGCTTTAAGGATTACCCGTTCTTTGGAATTAATGCTGGAAGGAAAATACAATATGTACGAAATAGCGATGATGGTAGGCTACAATAGCTTGTCCTCCTTTAGTAATATTTTCAAAAAAGTAATTGGAGTTGCTCCTACGGAATATCAGCAGAAATTGAGGGGAGATAGGTAGTTTGAAGCTGCTTTAAGAGTTTGAGAGTTTTGAGAGTTTTGAGAGTCTTAGAGTGGGAGAGTTGTGGTGTGTGTGGGTGGGTAGAATATGAGGTATGTAGATGATCATTTCTCCATATATAGAAGTGCACAGTCACAGTATCTTATTACTGAAATTCGTTAGATAGTGCTATATTCCCCTTCTCTGAAGGGGGTGGCTTTTTGCAGAGCAAAAAGACGGGGTAGTTCATACGGTTGTAATAACTAGTATAATAATAGAAAAAACCACTTCAAAAAATTGAAGTGGTCTTGTATGGAGAGAAAATCTCAGTTGCTTATTAAGCTTCTTCAGATTTAGCTTCTTCTTTCTTTGCAGCAGGTGCAGCTACAACTGGAGCGTCAGATACGATATCGAATTCGAAATTGTACTCAACGTTTCTGTGTAGTCTGATGTTTGCAGTTACTCTACCAGTTCTCTTAATAGTGTTCCCTGGAATTTTGATGTATTTCTTCTCTACAGAAACTCCAGCTTTAGCAAGAGCAGCAGAAAGATCTGCATTGTTGATAGATCCGAATAATTTATCACCAGAACCTACTTTTGCAGGAATAGTAATAGAAGTTTTCTTCAATTGATCTACTACAGCGTTAGCAGCAGCGATTAATTTAGCTTCTTCTTCTTTTCTAGCTTCCAAAGTTGCTTCAAGAGCTGCTTTGTTTTTAGGAGTTGCTAAAAGTGCAATTCCTTGAGGAAGTAAGAAGTTTCTAGCATAACCTGGCTTTACGCTTACTGTATCAAACTCAAGTCCTAAGTTTTCTACGTCTTGTTTTAGGATGATATCCATTGTTGTTGTCCTTTTTTAAGATTTTAGAATAATCTAAAATCAAGTTAGAATTAATTATTTATTCAGCAACAAAAGAAGAGATTGCTCTCTTCTTTTATTTATTTTTTGTCTTATTTCAATAAGTCAGCTACGTAAGGTAGTAAAGAAAGGTGTCTTGCTCTTTTGATAGCAGCAGAAACTTTTCTTTGGTATTTTAAAGAAGTTCCAGTGTATCTTCTTGGTAAGATTTTACCTTGCTCGTTTACAAACTGTAATAAGAAATCAGCATCTTTGTAATCAACGTGCTTAATTCCGTATTTTTTGAATCTACAATATTTCTTTTCAGATTTTGTATTGATATCAAGCGGAGTAAGGAATTTTACTTCTGATTCTCCTCCAGCTGAGGCTTGTTTAGCCATTTCATCTATTGCCATGTCTTGTCTTTTTTAAAAAATAGGGTTAATTAATTAAGCTTTAGCTGATTTTACTTTAGCTCTTCTTGTTACAGCGTACTCAACAGCGTGTTTGTCAAGTTTTGTAGTAAGGTAACGGATAACTCTCTCGTCACGTTTGAATGCTAATTCTAAGTCAGCTACTACAGAACCTTCTCCTTTAAATTCAATTAAAGTGTAGAATCCGTTCTTTTTCAATTGGATTGGGTAAGCTAATTTTTTTAATCCCCAGTTTTCTTTAGCAACGATTTCGCAGTTCTTTTCTTTGATAAGATCTACATACTTGTTCACTGCTTCCTCTACCTGTGACTCAGATAGAACGGGAGTTAAAATGAAAACAGTTTCGTAATTGTTCATAATGTTAAATGAATTTGTTAATTATTTCGAGGTGCAAAAGTAAAAATTATATTTTTAATATACAAGAGTAGCGATGAAATAGTTGAAAATTGAAGACTAAAGGCTTGAGTGTTGGTCATGTTTTTTGTAGCTTTGTATAAGACAGAATTATTATTTCATGAAAACTAAAATATTTACACTTCCCTTATTATTAATGGGGGTCTTATGCTATTCCCAGGATAAAATCTTAAAGAAAAACGGAAAGTCTTTTGATGCTAAAATTGTTGAAGTTAATGCATCCAATATTACTTACAAAGAATTGGATTATCTTGATGGGCCTATTCATTCTCTGAATAAATTTGAAATATATCAAATTAACTATAGCAACGGTAAAACTGATATTTTAGGGAAATATAAAACAGCTGACGAAGCTAAAAATTTCATTTTATCCAGGATCAATGAATATGGAATTGATCGCGATAGAAATGATCTGTCATTGCATGCTGAATTTGAGGGTGAAAATATTAAAATCAATTCATTAAACGCAAAAGGAAGAATTGTTCACGAAGGTGATTTTTGGGATATAAGCAAAGTAGTGGCTTTTCATGATATTTCAAAAAGAAAAGATAACATTGCTTATTTAAATATTGTTACTTATAAAGTTACAAAATCTAAAAGAGAGCTCAGTAAATTGGTTATTAAATTGACTGACTATGAAGTTGCCGCTAATGTTTTGGAGGCACTGAAAGATTTAAATATAATGCTAAAAAAAGACCTGTAATATTCAGGTCTTTTTTATTATATGTTTATTCTTTTCTTATTTCCGTTAAGAAATTGATCTTCAATACATCGTACAAAGAATGTCTGCTTACTAAGATGGACGCAATAGAAGAAACCATTCCAGCGAGCATAAGGTGAAAAATCAGCGAGTGTCTGTCTGTCATTTCCAGAACAATGATAGCTGATGTAAACGGAGCCCGGGTAATTCCCGTGAGAAAAGCTACCATTCCACCAAGAACTACTACGTTCGTTTCATTAGGTGTTAAATGAATTAGCCCTGAAATAACAGATCCTATACTGGCACCAGCAGACAGGGCAGGGGCGAAAATACCTCCGGCGCCACCAGAAGTGAAGGACAAAGCAGGGCCAAGCATTCTTAAAACAGGAACGTACCAATCCTCATGCTTGTCTTTGGTAAAAAGAACCCGTTCCATAATTTCCTTCCCCGAACCTAAAATTTCACGATTGATAAAGTAGGCAATAGACGCGATGATTAAAGCACATACAATAAGAAATACAACATTTGCTTTATCTGTTTTCAGTGTTTTCTTTTTCCATCCATTGATCTTAAGCATAATCACCGAAAGTTGACTGGCCATAATTCCAGCAGTGGCAGCCACAAGGATGATTGGAAACATCACCATTAAGGAAACATCATTCGTTTTGGGATATCCAAGGTATAGATAAGATCCGGCTAAAGTCTGGGCAGTTAAACCTGCAATAATAACAGCCGTAAATAAAGCGGTTTTAAAGTAATTAATATGGGTTTTTGATAATTCTTCTACGGCAAACACAATTCCGCCAAGAGGAGTATTGAAAGCGGCTGCCAGTCCGGCTGCTGCACCTGTCATGATCATGTTCTTCTTGGAGATCTTAGGCCACCAATCCGGTAGGTATTCATTAACTTTCCTGAAAACAGACCCCGCAATCTGGATCGTAGGCCCTTCACGACCCACAGCACCACCACCGATTACCAAAATCACAGAAGAAACAATTTTAAAGATGATAATTTTTAAACTTAAAAGATTTCTGATCTTTGTATGTTCTTTCGGATTGGCAAGTTCTACCGCTGCCATCACTTGTGGGATACCGCTTCCTTTGGCATTGGGTGCAAATTCCTTGACCAGCCACCACGAAAGCACAAATCCTATGGGAGCAATAATGAAATCATCCATGCATGCCAGTTGAAGATAAAATTCATGAGATTTTCCCCCCAGGCAAAGAGCTGAGCATACAATACTGCAAAAAAACCGGTAATAACAGATCCGATCCAAAAAGGAATAGCCTGAAGAAGATTGTATTTCAGCTGTTCATTCCGGATATTATCAAAGGAATTTTTCAGGGACTTTTGAATAAGGATAAGGATTTTCAGCATTTGTTGGTTTTGAGGGATGAAATTACGTCAAAAAAACTGAAATTTATATCTCTTCTAAAAATTTGGGAACCATTAAAGCATAATCAATACTCAATGCTTTTAGTATTCTTAAACCAATAATATTGTTTTTAATCTCTATTTTGAAATCTTCGCCAGCAATAGATTGTATAGCTTCTTTTCTTTCTGGACTTAAGAATTTTAGCGTTTTGCTAGGATCACTCCCTAAAACATAAAAGTCTTTAAAATCTTTATTTTCTTTGAAATTTATACGAGAATGGTTAAATATTCCAGCGATTCTGTCTGCCAGGTTTTTCTTATTGATAGAAATGAAGCCAAAATCTTCATTCATTTCTTTTAATCCCCAAACTTCTAAAGTATCGTATTTATCAGAGGTACGGGTTCCTTTGGCATTGGTTCCAATCAAATTGACGATGAAAAGATAAGAAGTACTTGTTTTACTTTTGTGAGTAAGGTGATAACAGAGTTTAGGTTCCTGCAAGGGATTGATGTCTTGAGATTTGAATCGGCTGTATGGCGAATTTTCAATATCCACCACTGAAACATCATAAATTTCAGATAAACGATGATGGATAGTAAGTATTAATTCTTCATCTTCCTTTGAAAAATCAAATAATTTGGTAACATATAGTTTTCTGAAATCAAGTTCCATTTGTAATAGTTTCTATAAAGGTAAAATTATTTGATGAATAATGGAATTATTAAAGTGCAATGATGATGGAGTATATGATATGCCATACAAAGAAAAAATCTCACCCATAAAGAGTGAGATTTTAATATATTTAATTTTTAATAAACTTAGCACTTACATCTCCGATCTTGTAAAAGTAAGTTCCTTTTGTCAGGTTTTCAACGTCTATAGAAAATGTATTTTCACTGGATCCGAAAAGTTTATTTAAAACAATCTTTCCGGTCATATCATAAACTTCTACTTTATTGCTTCCGTTTCCCGGGTTTGAAATGGTAAGGGTTTTACTTGTAGGAATGGGGAAGGCTGCCAGTTTAGTTGTATTCTGGATTTCTTTAGCTGCTAATACAGAGGTTGGTAAACCAAATACATCATACACCTGATCATTGTTATTGTCCCAGTTTTCAATGATAATTTTATTGGTATTAGAAACTGCATCATGGAATACATTGTAAGTTCCAGAAAATGAAACGCTTGTATTTGGAGTGAAATCTTTTAAGACAACTCCGTTTTCGTTAACCAGAAGTAATTTTGTGTGAACTCCGGCTGGGGATGTTGCAGAAGATGCTTTTGCTGCGATTAAAAATTCCAGATTGTCATCAGTATTGAAAATGTGCTTAGATATAGCATAGGGATATTGCTCTGAATCATACCAAATGTCTAATGTGTATCCGGTGGGTAGTGAAAAGGTTGCAGTCTTAATCAATACAAAATTTGAATTATAGATTTTCAGACTGTTTCCGGTTTCCCGGGTAATATAAAACATATCATTCCCTTTTGCAAAGGCAAATGCTTTTTCTCCGGTAGAAAAGGAATGCTGTAATGTAATTTGTTGTCCGAACATTATACCTGCTACTGCGATTGCAGCAGATAACATCATTTTTTTCATGTTATAGTTTATTTTTAATTTCTTCTCAGAGCACTTTTTTAGTGTCTTGTTTTAATTTGAATGCAAAACTAGACTAATTTTTTTTAAATGGCGGTAAACGATTTGTTAAAACATGAATAAAGACGGGCAAAAACGATATTTTATTAAAAGGTTTATATTTTGAAATAGAGTAGCCCGGAAATAAAATATAGATATCCAAAAACAATCATTATGAAGAACATTTACAAAATGTTCCAATTATTTCTTTTTCATCAGATCTTCTATGGTGTGAATCATTTTTAGGGCATTGGTATTTTCCGGATTTAAGTTTAATGATTTTTTATAATTTTCTAAAGCTAAAACATAATTTTTTGCATAGAAATACCCTTCACCTAAACTATCAAAAGCATTAGCCGATTGTGGATTTTCCTTAACATTTAAAACAAAAACTTTAATAGCTTCATCCATTCTTGAATTTCTCAATAGGGTATAGCCTATGTCATTCAACGTGTTTTCAAAATTCCATTTTGAATTTTTTGCTTTAAGAGAATAATAGATTCTTTCCGTATCAGGATTGTTCTTTTTTGAAAATTCCGAGATAATGGTTTCTTCTGCTAATGAATAGTCGTCTGTCAAATTTTTATCAATCATAGATGCAATATGATTAATCATCCGGTACTGGACAGGGAATATATTATATCCATTAGACATCATAATGATAGCCATATTATGGTGTGGATATATTTTATAAGCGCTCACATTTCCACCAGAAAAATTGTAAGAAACTATATTATTCACTTTACTAATGTCCCAACCATAAGCAAAAACATCCTTTTTGTTACCAAAATCAAAAGGTTGCCACATCATTTCTTTTGTCTTTGGATTTAAAAAATCATTTTTGCTAAGGTGAGTACTCCATTTTAAAAATGCAGGAAGTGTTATGGCAATGCCATTGGCGGAATGGGCTCTTGTTCCGCTAACATCCGTAGATTTTTCATATTGCTTTTTTTCTGGATTGTAATTGTATTTTACCACACGGTTAGGAATCTTTTCGAGAGCGTTTGAAGAGAAAATAACTTGATTTTTAGCATCGGAAAACTGATTGTTCAGGATGAAATCTTCAAAAGATTGTCCCGTAATTTTTTCAATAATCATCGTGAGAAGGAAATAATTCGTCTGATTATATCTGAATTCATTTCCTGTTTTAAAATCCATCTTTTCCTTAGCCAGCCGTTCTATGACTTTTGTATTAGAGTCATCCGCCAAAATATCGTTAAAAGCAATAAGGTTAGGAAGTCCCGAGGAGTGTGTAATCAGGTTTTTTACTTTAATATCTTGCCATTGTTCAGGTACATTCTTAATATATTTGGAGATAGGATCTTCTAAAGATAATTGTCCTTTTTCAATCAGTTGAAAAATACCAACATTTGTCATCAATTTTGATGTGGAGTAAATCCTGAACATTGAATTTGAATCTACCTTTTTATCACTTTCCAGCGTTTCTGTACCGTAATACTTTTGAAAAATAATCCGGTCATCTTTTATTATTCCTAGAGCCAAACCGGGAATCTGATTGGTTTTAATCACTTCTTTCACATACTGATCAATGGCTGCAGATTGATCTTTTTGTTGAGAATAGGCCATTACGGAAGTGGCTAAAGTTACTGTGGTCAGAATGAATTGTTTCATAAGTATCTGGTTATGTTTTATAATAGAAAATTGAAACGCTGGTTATATTACTCCGTCATTCAAAGATACTTCAGATTAAGCACAAAAAAACCTCCGATAAAAATCAGAGGTTTTATTTATTATATGATCAGCTGCAAGTAAATTATGCCTTGCTGATTATTTATATTTCCGTGTTTAGATCCCAGTTTTCAAGGTAATCGTGAACGTGTTTAAGCATCATTCCTCCTAGAGAGCCATCTACTACTCTGTGGTCATAAGAGTGAGACATGAACATTAAGTTTCTGATGGCGATTACGTCACCATCTGCCGTTTCAAGAACTGCAGGTTTCTTAACGATAGCTCCGATAGCAAGGATTGCAACCTGAGGCTGAGGAATAATTGGTGTTCCCATAAGGTTTCCAAAGCTTCCAACGTTAGAAATGGTATAAGTGGCTCCTTGAGTATCTTCTGGTCTTAATTTCTTGTTTCTTGCTCTGTATGCTAAATCATTGATTGCTTTAGCAAGACCTGAAAGAGATAACTGATCAGCATTCTTGATGACAGGAACAATAAGGTTTCCGTCTGGTAGAGCAGTAGCCATACCAATGTTGATGTTTTTCTTCTTAATGATGTTTTCACCACTAATAGAAACATTAATCATTGGGAAATCCTGGATTGCTTTAACAATAGCTTTCACGAAGATAGGCATGAAAGTAAGCTTTTCTCCTTCACGTTTTTCGAAGGCCGCTTTATTTTTAGCTCTCCATTTTACAACGTTGGTAACATCTGTTTCAATGAAAGACGTCACGTGTGGAGCAATTTGTTTAGCTTTCACCATGTTTTCAGCAATGATCTTTCTCATTCTGTCCATTGGAATGATCTCATCTCCCGCAGCAGCAGTAATTGTTGCAGCCGGTGTAGAAACTGGAGCTGGTGCAGAAACTGTTGGCTGAACCGGAGCAGCCTGTTGAGCAGGTTGGTTTCCTCTGTTAGCAACGTAAGCTAAGATATCTTCTTTGGTAATTCTTCCTTCTAAACCGCTTCCTTTGATAGATTTTAGTTCAGTTTCAGAAATATTTTCCTGTTGTGCAATTGATTTTACAAGTGGAGATAAATAAAGATCTCCAGAGAATTCTACATTTGATACAGCAGTAGTTTGTAAAGGCTGTTCAATTGTGTTTAACGTTTCAGTGTCCGGAGTAGCTGCCGGTGTTTCAGTGGTTACTTCCTCAGAAGCAGAACCTTCTCCTTCAATTTCTAAAATAGCAATGGCCTCACCTACTTTTGCAACTTCATCTTTTTGCTTTAAAATTTTTACGATTTTCCCCGAAACTGGTGTCGGAACGTCTGAATCTACTTTATCTGTTGCAATTTCTACTACAGAGTCATCCTCTTTTACGTTATCACCTTCATTGAATAACCAAGTGATAATTGTCGCTTCCATAACACCTTCTCCCATGGAAGGAAGCAATAATTTGTATTCTGCCATTTTTGATTTTTAGATTTTGACAAATATATAAAAAAAATCGGTTTTTTTATGAAATATATAATTTTACATGAATTCAATATAGATATTTTCACCTACATTCAATCCAAACAGGCTTTTAGCTCCGTTTTTCTTACTTCCTTTATAGATAGTAAGCTCCAATAACTGACTGTCATTGAAAATTGCAGCAGATTGCCCATGAAATTCCGTTTCCCTTTCCCAGTCTGAAACCAATTCTGTATGCCCAGAAAAGATCCTCGAAAGACTCAGGTTCCTGAATTTTATGGTAAAACCATTGTATCCTTTGCTGATATTTTCAAAGAAATCTTTGTTGATATTTGAAATTATATTTCCGAAATTATCAATATAGGTGACTTCACCAATGATCATTCCTTCAGACTCATTATAAACCGCTCTGGGGAACATCAATTGCTTAACAGAATCTATTTTCCTTCCAATTACCTCAGGAAGACCACCGTTAGCAAGATGTACAGCTGCCGGAACGAAAATGTCCGTAGAAGTAAAGTTGATAATATCGTCAAAACGATTATTCAGCGTGATCTCATAGATCGCTTCAGGCTTGATGTCAAAAAAAATCAGACTTAAAAGGCCATTATCGGCGGCCAGAAAGTAAGATCCATCAGCTTTATAAAGAATATTTTTTCTTGATTTATTGTAAAAACTATCTACAGAAATGATATGGATACTGCCTTTAGGAAAGTATTTATAAGCGTTTCTTACAATATATGATGTTTGTATAAGATTGAATGCCTGGATGTCGTGGGTTATATCAATAATATTAACCTCAGGGTTTAGAGACAGAATTTTGCCTTTCACAGCAGCAACTCTGTAATCTAAATTTCCGAAATCCGAAGTAAGGGTAATAATTGACATGAGCAATTTTAGAATAGTGTAGTCATGCAAAGTTATTTAAAATAAAAGGAAAGCCCGAAAGATTGTTGAAAAGAATTTGATATAAATTTGAAAAAAAGCTTAATTTTAAAATCTAAAAATAAAAATACTGCATGTTTGAATTGACCTATGATCTGGAAGAAATCGACGCGAAAATCTTCTATGGAGTTAATAACCAATATTTCAACTTACTAAAATCAAGCTTCCCAACCATTAAAATTACAGGAAGAGATCATTATATCTTTGCCATGGGTAACCAGGAAGCATTAGACATACTAAAGCAAAAGCTGGATGACATTGTAAAATTTATCTCAAAAAATAATTCAATAGGTCTAAAAGACGTTGAAAATATTCTGAATATTAAAGATGAGAATGAAAAGCATCTGATTTTTGACCAGGATATTATTGTAAAAGGGGTAAATGGGAAAGTCATTAAAGCTAAAACAACCAATCTTAAAAAACTTGTAAAAGAAACTGAGAAAAAGGATATGGTGTTTGCTATTGGCCCTGCCGGAACCGGAAAAACGTATACCAGTGTAGCGTTGGCAGCAAGAGCTTTGAAAGATAAGGAAGTGAAAAGAATTGTTCTGACAAGACCCGCTGTAGAAGCAGGAGAGAGTCTGGGATTCTTGCCAGGAGACCTTAAAGAAAAGCTAGATCCTTATTTGCAGCCTCTATATGATGCCCTTCGTGATATGATTCCTCATGAAAAGCTGGAAGGCTTTATAGAAAAGAAGGTTATTGAGGTGGCTCCTTTAGCCTTTATGAGAGGGCGTACGCTAGACGATGCTTTTGTAATTCTTGATGAAGCACAGAATACGACTCATGCTCAGATGAAAATGTTCCTGACAAGGATGGGGATGAATGCTAAATTTATCATTACCGGAGATCCAAGCCAGATTGACCTTCCAAAAAACCAGCAATCGGGATTGAAAGAAGCCATGAGGATTTTGAGTGGAGTGAAGGAGATAGGTTTCGTGTATCTTACAGAGGAAGATGTGGTAAGGCACCCAGTAGTAAGGAAGATTATTCTTGCTTATAATGATGAAGAGAAAAGATTGAGAAATGACTAATCCTGAATAGTAATTAAGCTGTTAACCTTTTATTAACTTTCGAATTTTGTCTTAAAATTTGTTAATTTAAAAAAAAGAATTAGTTTTGCAATCCTTAAATGTATAACTAATAAACAATGAAAAAACTTTTACTTATTGCAGCCGTTGCTGTATTGGGAGTTACTGCAAATGCGCAGGAATTTAAATTTGGACCTAAAGCAGGTTATTCTTTATCAATGCTTAAAGCAAGTGGTGAAGGGCACACTTACAATTTTGATGCAAAATCTACTTTCTATGCTGGTGCTATGGTTGAATATAAATTCAACGATAAGTTTGCAGTACAAGGTGAAGTATTGTATTCTCAATTAGGAGGTAAACAAGAAGAAACTATTAACTATGATCTAATGGGAGTTTCTGTTACAGGTACTCAAAAATCAGACTGGAAAATAGGTACAGTACAGGTTCCTGTGAGTGCTAAATATTATGCTACGGAAAATCTAGCATTCGCTTTAGGACTTAACGTAGGAATTGTTACTTCTGCAAAAATTAAAACAACAGCTAATTTAACTGCAACAGGAGGTGGTCAAACAGCTACTGATTCAACAAGTGACACTGTGGATGCTAAAGATCATATGAATAAATTGAATTTAGCTCCATTTGTAGGTGCAGAATACACTCTTGAAAATGGATTATTCTTTGATGCAAGATATAACTTAGGTGTTTCTAACTTGATGAAAAAGGAAGATGGTGAAAACGGAACACTAAAGAACAGTTTTGTTCAAGTAGGTGTAGGTTTCAAATTCGGAGGAAACTAATCGGAAAGATTTAATAGCTAAAATCACGATATAAACAGGACAAATTTGTCCTGTTTTTTTGTTTTGAAGAATGGTATTAATGCAAATATATCCCTGTAATGAAAATAATTAGTATTTTTGGGGCGTAAAATTTAGACTTAAAAAAATGAAAAAGCTATTATTAGTAGGTGCTTTTGCACTTTTAGGAGGAGCAGCTCAGGCTCAGGAAGGTTTGAAATTAGGAGGGCATATTGGTGTTCCTGTATCTGATGCGAGCAATGTATCTTCATTTACATTAGGGGTAGACGGAGCTTATATGTGGAATATCGCTAAAGGTCTTGATCTTGGGGTAGCAACCGGATATTCTCACTTCTTTGGAAAAGATCACTTTGATGATTTCGGATTTATTCCTGTAGCTGTTGCAGGTAAATATAAATTTAAAGGGGCACCTATCTTTGTAGGATTAGACTTAGGATACGGAATTTCCACTAAAAGTGGAGTTGATGGAGGTTTCTACGCACAACCTAAATTTGGATATCAGATGTCTAAAGGAGAATTGTATATAGGATATCAGTCTGTAAGCAACAGTCAAAAAGTAGGCTGGGGGACATACAGCTGGACTGCAGGAGCGGTGAACTTAGGATTCAACTTCTTTATTAAATAAATGATGTTGAAATAACATACGGAACTCCGGCTGAAAGCCGGAGTTTTTATTGAGATACTCCTTTATAATAAGGTAGTATTTTACTTTTAAACTCTTATTGTCTTGTTTTGAGCCGGTTAAAATAGATACAAATCATAAACAAATGTTTAAATTTTATGAGTTAATGGCTTAAATGTTAATATTTTAACAAGACTATTTTTACTGTAGAGGATACAAATAGGATGATTTTGATTAATTTTTTAAACTTCGAAAATTAAACATATTGCTCTCTGGTTGATAAATTGTAGTTTTTTTATTCATAAAATTGTGAAAAAATCAAAAGACTCTCTTTGATATGATTTATTTTTACAAATACTTAAATTTTAACAATGATATTAATCACATTAACAAATTTTAATATTAGTGGGGACGACTGTAACTTTGCCCTCAGAAAGTATTAAAAATTTTTAAAATGAAAAAAGTATTATTAGCGGGTGCTGTTGCACTTTTTGGTTTATCAAATGCTCAGATTGCTAAAGGAACTACATATTTATCAGGACAAGTTAGTTATTCTCAAACAGAAGACAACAACGATAACAGTAAAGTAGAAAGCATTAAAATTCTTCCAACTGTAGGTTATTTCGTAAACACTAACTTAGCAGTAGGTTTAGGTTTAGGTTATAAAAACGGTAAAGATACTAATACAACGACAAGTTTAACTGGTGCTGTAACTGAGCTTGAAAAATCTAAGCCAGCATTCGTTGTAGCTCCTTTCGTAAGAAAGTATTGGACTATTGGAGAAAAATTATACATCTTCGGTCAATTAGAAGTTCCAATGGAATTTGGTCAAAATAAAGTAGAAGGTACTACTACAACTACAAACGGTGGAAACACAACTGTTACTTCTGCTTCTACTAAAAATAACTACACTTCAATCGGTGTTAACGTTAAGCCAGGTTTAGATTATTTCTTAAACAAAAACTGGACTATTGAAGCTACTATCGGTGAATTCGGATACAACACTTCAAAAGAAAATGTTGACGGAGCTAAGAGAGTTAACAACTATGACTTTGGGTTAAACCTAAAAGCTGTAACTTTCGGAGTTAAGTATGTATTTGCAAAATAATAAACAAAGCATATAGCAATAAAGCCCTAAGCCTGTCTTGGGGCTTTTTTTTACTATTAAAACAAATATTTTTAAAATTAATAACATGAAAAGAATTTTATTAGCATCTGCAATTGCATTATTTGCAGGGCTAAATGCACAAACTACATTTGGTGTAAAAGCAGGGTACGCATTATCAACATTGAACTTAAATGAGAATGATGTTCAGTTTAATGGAGTAGGAGCAAGTATGAAATCAAAATCAGGGTTCTATGTAGGGGCTTTGGTGGAACACAAATTCAACAATAAATTTGCAATTCAGGGAGAAGTAGAATATGCAAATTTAGGAGGTACGGCAGAAGTATCTTTACCATACGGGACAAAAGTAACTGAAAATATTAGTATTAACAAAATTGTAATTCCTGTTTCTGCAAAATATTATGTAACTCCTGAATTAGGTGTTTATGCAGGTCCTTATATGGCCATAAGAACTAATACAAGTGTTAAAATGACAGTGTCAGGCTTGCCTGCTGGTACTACAGCAGATCCAAATGCTATCAAAGAGGGTGAAAATATCGTAGCAAAAGAATTTTCTAGTCTTATGAAGCAAACCGATTTTGGATTGTTTTTAGGGGCGGATTACAACGTGTACAAAGGTTTATTCGTGGAGGCGCGTTATAGTTTTGGTTTAACCAATATGGTGAAGACTAAAGTTGACAATGAGAATGTGAAAATGAACTTTTTACAGATTGGTGTCGGATATAAATTTAAATAAGAAAACTTTACATAAAATAAAAACTCTCAGGAATCCTGAGAGTTTTTTTATGTTTAAATTTCGATTTAAAATTATTTTCCGAACATTCCACCCATTCCAGGCATATTCGGCATTTTGCTCATCATCTGCATCATTTGCTTTCCTTGAGGACCTTGCATCATCTTCATCATTTTACCCATCTGATCGAATTGTTTCATAAGCTGATTTACATCTTCAATCTTTCTTCCTGCTCCTTTTGCAATTCTATTCTTTCTCTGAGTATTGATAATAGAAGGTGTTCTTCTTTCGTCCGGAGTCATAGAATAGATGATGGCTTCAATGTGCTTAAATGCGTCATCACTGATCTCTACATCTTTGATGGCTTTTCCAACCCCAGGAATCATTCCCATAAGGTCTTTCATATTACCCATCTTCTTGATCTGGTTGATCTGCTTTAAGAAATCGTCAAAACCAAACTCGTTTTTAGCAATTTTCTTGTGAAGTTTCTTAGCTTCTTCTTCGTCAAATTGCTCCTGAGCTCTTTCTACTAAGGAAACAACGTCTCCCATTCCTAAGATTCTGTCTGCCATCCTTTCTGGGTAGAAAAGATCAAGGGCTTCCATTTTTTCACCTGTAGAGATGAATTTGATCGGTTTTTCAACTACAGAACGGATTGTCAATGCAGCTCCCCCTCTTGTATCACCATCTAATTTGGTTAAGACAACTCCGTCAAAGTTTAAGGCATCGTTGAACGCCTTAGCGGTATTCACAGCATCCTGACCAGTCATGGAATCCACTACGAAAAGGGTTTCCTGTGGTTTGATAAAATAATGTACAGATTTAATCTCGTTCATCATCTGCTCATCAATAGCCAAACGACCTGCAGTATCCACAATAACGACATCGTGGTTGTTGGCCTTTGCAAAATTAATGGCATTTTCAGCAATCGTAGAAGGGTTTGTGGCGCCTTCTTCAGTATATACAGGTACATTAATTTGTCCTCCTAATACTTTCAGCTGATCAATTGCAGCAGGACGGTAAACGTCACATGCTACCAATAAAGGCTTTTTATTTCTTTTTGTCTGTAAATAATTAGCAAGCTTTCCTGAGAAAGTCGTCTTACCTGAACCTTGAAGACCTGCGATAAGAATAACAGATGGTTTTCCGGCAAGATTAATTCCTTCCTGAGAACCTCCCATTAGATCCACCAACTCATCGTGAACGATTTTTGTCATCAACTGTCCCGGAGTAAGGGAAGTAAGAACGTTTTCGCCTAATGCTTTATCCTGAACTCTCTTGGTAAGATCCTTTGCAACTTTATAGTTAACGTCGGCATCCACCAATGCTCTACGGATTTCCTTTACGGTTTCCGCCACATTGATTTCGGTAATTTTTCCACGTCCGGAAATATTATGTAATGCCTTGTCTAATTTATCCTGTAAACTATTAAACATATTTATTGTAAATTATAGGTTTGCAAAAATAAGGAATTTTTAAGAAACCTGAGTATGATAGACTTAATATTATAAGGATTTGATTAAAGTTGGAAGCTGGGAGCGGGAAGAAGGGAGGTTTTATTAGCCGATAAAATGAAACGTGTTTGTTTTAAGGATTATTTTAGAGAGTGTGTCTAAAGTATTTTATAATAGTTGGAAGCTGGAGGCGGGAAGAAGGGAGGTTTTATTAGCCGATCAAATGAAATGTGTTTGTTTTAAGGATTATTTTAGAGAGTGTATCTAAAGTATTTTATAATAGCTGGAAGCTGGAGGCGGGAAGAAGGGAGGTTTTATTAGCAATAAAACAAACTATCATCTTTTTTGATAGATTTGAGAAGACGGAAGAAAAAGGATACCAGAAGGATGTTCGGTTGATCAAATGAAATGTGATGGTTTGTATAGCTGTCCAAAAATTACAGTTTTTTTTATTAAATGAATAAAATCTATTATTGTAACACAATAGTAACTTTCATCATCCTTCTTCCAGCTTCCGGCCTTGTAATACAGAAGAATTCAGAATTATTTTGTTTCAAAAATTTTAATCCTATTTTTGCAGCATGAATTTTCTTGATAGTTTTATTATTGTATTATTAATAGTACTGCTTAATATAATAGTATATATAATATTTAAAAAGTATTTGTACGGTAAACAGGATGCGGGAATGAAATTCCTGGTCATTAATCTCTCTAAGGATCTGCTCTGGCTTATTACTTCTTTAATAATTATAGAGAAGACGAAAGCTAATTTCTCTTTATAGTGATCTGTTTTCTTATCGCATCATTCCTTATTTATTTACCCATAATAAAACTCATTAATAAGTCTTAATTATTTTGATGATAAAAATCAATTTTTAGTATTGGTAAAGTTTAATAAAATCGATATATTTGCACACGATTAAAAAAGAGATATGAACAGAAAAATTTCTTCATTATTTTTCGCATTTTTATTTGTGTTTATAAGCAGTTTAGCTGCTGCTCAACACGAATCAGAAGGAGAAGTATCAGCGGAAAAAGTAGAGAACAAAGAAGCGAAAGACGGCTTCAATGCGACCACAATGATCATGGAACACATTGGTGATTCTAATGAATGGCATTTATGGACTACAAAAGATGACAGTGGTGAAGAACATCACGTTTCTATCCCTTTGCCTGTTATCATTAAAGATAATGAAGGATGGCATACTTTCTTTCTAGTAGTATTGCTCACGGACACGAACATGATGGGTATACTTTAGAGCACGGACAAGTAGTTTCTACTAAAGGAGTTGAAAAAGCTACATTATTTTCAATCATCAGTGGGAAACAAAAATCAAACGAAGTGTTTTTTGATCTTTCAGTAACAAAAAATGCGGCTTCAATGTTCTTGTCAGTAATTTTTATGGCAGTAGTGTTCATAGGAATGGCAAGAAACTATAAGAAATCACAACTTCCAAAAGGTATTGGGAAATTAATGGAGCCAGTGATTGTGTTTATCAGAGACGAAGTGGCTATTCCAAACATCGGGTCTGTTAAATATAAAAGATATATGCCTTATTTATTAACTGCATTTTTCTTTATCTGGATTAATAACTTGTTTGGATTGATTCCTTTCTTCCCATTCGGTGCTAACCTTACTGGTAACATTGCGATCACAGCAGTATTAGCGATCATTACATTATTAATTACATTATTCAGTGCGAATAAAGATTACTGGAACACATCTTTATGCCACCGGTTCCAATCTTATTGTACCCAATTATGGTTCCAATCGAGATTATCGGAATCTTTACAAAGCCTTTCGCTTTAATGATGCGACTTTTCGCTAACGTTACAGCGGGACACATTATGATCTTGGCGATCGTTTCATTGATCTTCATTTTCAAAACTCCATTATTAGGATTTGCATCTGTACCATTAGCATTATTCGTTTCAGTATTGGAATTACTGGTAGCAGCATTGCAAGCATATATCTTCACTGTACTATCCGCACTATTTATCGGAATCGCAGTGGCAGAACACGAACATGAGCACGGTCACGAAGAGCACGCTCACTAATTAAAAGAAAGAATTTAAAAATAATTTTTTAACTAATATAATTTATTTATTATGGATTTATCAACAGGAGCAGGATTAATTTACGTAGGTATCGGTTTAGCAGTACTAGGTGTAGGTCTAGGTATCGGTAAAATCGGTGGTCACGCAATGGACGCTATCGCTAGACAACCAGAACAAGCTGGTAAGATTCAAGGAGCAATGCTTATTGCTGCTGGTCTTATTGAAGGTGCTGGTCTTATCGCGATCATCTTTGGTGCTTTCATCAAGTAATCTATCCTCAAAAAACATTCTTAGCAGTAAAGCGGTTGGCTGCTGCTAAGAATTTTTAAAAAACGATCCATAAAATAACATTTAAAAAAAGAATTTACAGATATGGGAATTATTGAACCTGGAATTGGACTTTTGTTTTGGATGACGCTTACTTTTGTTATCCTATTATTTCTTCTAGCTAAATTCGCTTGGAAACCAATTGTAAATGCTGTTAATGAAAGAGAAACTTCTATCATTGATGCATTAAACCAAGCTAAATTGGCTAAAAAAGAGATGGAAGATCTTAAAGCTGACAACGAAAGAATCATTCGTGAAGCTAAAATTGAAAGAGACGCTATCCTTAAAGAAGCTAGAGAAATTAAAGACAGAATCGTAGGTGAAGCTAAAGATGTTGCTAAAGCTGAAGGAGATAAACTTATCGAAGCTGCTAAGCAAACAATCAACGCTGAGAAAAATGCTGCAATGGCAGACATCAAAACTCAGATCGGTGCTTTATCTGTAAACATTGCAGAGTCTATCTTAAAACAAAAGTTAGATAATACAGAAGCTCAAAACGAATTAGTTCAAAATTATATCAACAAATCTAACCTTAACTAAGAATGCTTACATCTAAAGTAGCGAAAAGATACGCACAGGGTTTACTTGATTTCACAAATGAATCAGGTCAGACAGCTGCCGTGTTTTCTGAAATGAAAGATGTAGTGAAGATTATGATTGAATCTAAAGATTTAAACAAATTCTTCCTTACCCCTTACATTGATGCAAAAAAGAAAATAGAGGTAGCAAACGAAATTTTCAAAGGTTTATCAGCATCTTCCCAGAATTTGATCAGATTGGTTATTAAACACGGACGTGAGAACCAATTGAAAAATATCGCTCAGGAATTCATCAACAAAGTTGAAGATATCAACGGAGTGCAGAGAGTAACGCTTACAACAGCAACTCAGCTTTCTAAAGAGAATATTGATCAGATCCTAAGATCTACCAACTTGGTGAATGCCAATTCAAACTTCGATTTGAAAGTAAACATCAACCAGGATATTTTAGGTGGATATATCCTAAGAGTGGGAGACCAGCAGGTAGACGCGTCTGTAAAGACCAAATTGAACCAAGTTAAAAAAGATTTCCAATTAAATTAAGAAAAACAACCATACAATGGCAGAAATAAATCCGGCAGAAGTATCTGCGATCTTAAAACAGCAATTGGCCAACTTCGATACTCAATCAAACGTTGAGGAAGTAGGTACAGTTTTAACCATCGGTGATGGTATTGCTCGTGTATACGGGTTAGAAAACGTACAATACGGAGAGTTGGTGAAATTTTCTAGTGATGTAGAAGGTATTGTACTTAACCTTGAAGAAGACAACGTAGGTGTTGCTCTACTTGGAGAAAGTAAATTAGTAAAAGAAGGGGATACAGTAAGAAGAACAAACAGAATCTCTTCTATCAAAGTAGGAGAAGGAATGTTAGGAAGAGTAGTAGATACTCTTGGTAACCCTATCGATGGTAAAGGTCCTATTACAGGAGATTTATACGAAATGCCATTAGAAAGAAAGGCTCCTGGAGTTATCTTCAGACAGCCGGTAACTGAGCCTTTACAGTCAGGTATTGTTGCAATTGATGCGATGATTCCAGTAGGAAGAGGACAAAGAGAGCTTATCATTGGTGACAGACAAACAGGTAAACTACTGTTGCGATTGATACGATCATCAACCAAAAAGAATTCTTTGATGCAGGTAAGCCTGTATATTGTATATATGTTGCAATCGGTCAGAAAGCTTCTACTGTAGCACAAATCGTTAAAACTCTTTCTGATAAAGGAGCTTTAGCTTATACTGTAATCGTTGCAGCTAACGCATCAGATCCAGTTCCAATGCAGGTATATTCTGCAATGGCAGGAGCTTCTATCGGTGAGTTCTTCAGAGACACTGGTAGACCAGCATTGATCGTTTATGATGATTTATCTAAACAAGCTGTTGCTTACCGTGAGCTTTCTCTACTATTAAGAAGACCACCGGGCCGTGAAGCTTACCCTGGAGACGTTTTCTATCTTCACTCAAGACTATTGGAAAGAGCTGCAAAAGTAATCGCTGATGATAACATTGCTAAGCAAATGAATGACTTACCAGAGTCTCTTAGACCAATCGTGAAAGGGGGTGGTTCATTAACTGCTCTTCCAATCATTGAAACTCAGGCAGGTGACGTTTCTGCGTATATCCCAACTAACGTAATCTCTATTACTGACGGACAGATCTTCTTGGAGTCTGATCTATTCAACTCAGGGGTTCGTCCGGCGATCAACGTAGGTATTTCTGTATCGAGAGTAGGAGGTAACGCTCAGATCAAATCAATGAAAAAAGTTTCTGGTACGCTAAAATTAGACCAGGCTCAATATAAAGAACTAGAAGCGTTTGCTAAGTTTGGTTCTGACCTTGATGCTTCTACTTTAGCAGTAATCTCTAAAGGAGAAAGAAACGTAGAGATCCTTAAGCAGCCGGTAAATGCTCCACTTCCTGTAGACAGTCAGGTAGCAATCGTATATGCTGGAACAGAAAACTTAATGAGAAACGTTCCATTGAACAAGATTAAAGAATTCCAACACGAATATATCGAGTTCCTAAGATCTAAGCATCCTGATACTATGGCTGCAATTAAGTCTGGGAAAATTGATAACGATATTACAAGCGTTCTTAAGCAGGCAGCTAATGATTTAGCTTCTAAATACAACTAAAAAAATTCAATGTTTAAGGTTTAAAATATAGCATTTTAAGCCTTAAACTTTAGACCTTAAACTTTGAACCCAAATTAATGGCAAACTTAAAAGAAATACGAGGCAGAATTACGTCAATTTCATCTACGATGCAGATTACACGTGCTATGAAGATGGTTTCCGCTGCGAAACTTAAAAAAGCACAAGACGCAATCGTAATGTTAAGACCTTATTCTGAAAAATTACAGGAGCTTATCCAGAATGTAAATTCTAGCTCTGATCCTGATCAGATTTCTGTATATGCTCAGAAAAGAGAGGTTAAAAGAATACTTTTCATCGCTGTTACTTCAAACAGAGGTCTTGCGGGAGCTTTTAACTCTTCAATCGTAAAAGAGCTTAACCTTCAGTTTCAGAACAATTCTCAGTACGAGATTGAAGTTCTTCCTGTAGGTAAAAAAGTACATGATGCTGTAAGAAGAAATCGTTCAGTATATGCTAATGGAAGTTCTGTGTATGATAACTTGAACTTTGATGCAGTTGCTCACATTACAGAAGGGGTGATGACTAGCTTCAAAGAAGGTAAATTTGACGAAGTTTATGTTATTTTATAACAAATTCGTTAATGCTGCTACTCAGGAAGTAACTACAGAACAGCTTCTTCCAATCTCAATGCCTGAAACTACAGAGCCACAGGTTGAGACAGATTATATTTTTTTGAACCTAACAGAGCTGAAATCCTGGATAACTTGATTCCAAAAATCTATCAAAAACTCAGGTTTTTCAAATCAATTTTTAGATTCAGTAGCATCTGAGCATGGAGCGAGAATGACTGCAATGCATAAAGCTACAGATAACGCAGAAGCTTTGAGAAATGATCTTAAGATTTTCTACAACAAAGCAAGACAGGCTGCAATTACCAACGAAATCTTGGAAATTGTTTCTGGAGCAGAAGCTTTAAAAAATTCATAAAGAATTATTTTAACATACCATCAAAAGCATCGATCTTATCGGTGCTTTTTTTGTTTTTAAAAAGTAGAAAACGCTTTTTAGCATCCAAAAACATTCTTTTTACGATAGAAACGACCTGAACTTCCATTTTTTTTTAAAAACAGAAAATAGCCATATTTTAAGACGTGATTTTTTTTCTTAAAATTCCTTTATTGAAATAATCTATCCCGGATTCAGGTTATTTTTATTTTGCATATCTTTGTACCTAATAAAATTTATACAACTTCTAAATGGACTCGGACATAGTCAGGCTTTTGCTGGCCTTATTTCTTGTTTTACTAAATGGCTTCTTCGTAGCCGCAGAATTTTCAATTGTTAAAGTTCGTTACTCACAAATCCAAATAAAAGCCGCAGAAGGGGATTCTATGGCTAAGCAGGCAGAACATATCATCAAGCATCTTGATGAATATCTTTCCGCTACACAATTAGGTATTACATTGGCATCGCTTGCCCTTGGATGGGTAGGAGAAAGCGCACTGCATCATATTTTTGAAAATATTTTTACGTCTTTGAACGTTAATTTGACTCAGACAACAATTACTACCATTTCGGTAGCTACCAGTTTTGTTTTGATTACCGTTATGCATATTGTATTTGGTGAACTTATTCCTAAATCGATAGCCATCAGGAAATCTGAAGCAACCACTATGGCAACAGCAGTGCCATTGAGAGTTTTTTATACTATTTTTAAACCGTTTATCTGGCTAATGAACCTTATGTCAAACGGTTTCTTAAGACTGATCAAAATTCACCCGGCTTCGGAGCAGGAAATCCACTCCACAGAAGAACTACAGCTTTTGGTAAAGCAAAGTGCAGACAGTGGTGAAATTGAAGAGGAGAACTATGAGATCATTAAAAATGCCTTTGATTTTACAGATCACTCTGCGAAACAAATCATGGTTCCAAGACAGAATATTACTTCCATCGATTTTGAAGAAGATGTGAACGATATCATCAATAAGATTATGGATAGTGGATATTCCCGTATCCCTGTATATATTGATTCTATAGACAATGTAATCGGAATTTTCTACACCAAGGAAATTATAAGAGAATTTGTTAAAAGAAAAGGAGATCTGGATCATGAGGATCTTAAAGATTTAATGCGTGATGCCTTTTTCGTAGTAGGAAGTAAGAAGGTTTCAGACTTATTGAAAACTTTCCAATTGAAAAAACAGCATATTGCTGTTGTTATTGACGAATTTGGTGGAACTGAAGGGATTATTACCCTGGAAGATATTCTTGAAGAGCTTGTGGGAGAAATTCAGGATGAAGAAGATGACGAAGAAAAGATTGTTGACAAAATAGCGGATAATACCTATTGGGTACAAGCTACTCAGCCTTTGGAAGAGATCAATGAATTTTTACCTAAGAAGCTCCCTCTTTCAGAAGAAAGTGAATACAACTCGCTGGCAGGGTTTATTCTTTATGAACTGGAAGAAATTCCTGAGGAAAACCAGGAATTTTATCTGGATGACTATTATTTCAAGATTCTGAAAATGAACAATAAGAGTGTAGAGCTGGTTGAATTGATATACCAGGAACCCAATGCTATTGATAGTTTAGCAGAAAAAATTGGTGAAGTTTAAAATAGCTAAGAATGAATTTTTATAATACGATAAAAGACTACGAAGATCCGAAACGTCAATATGAAGAAGAAGTTCTGGTATTGGATGATACAGATGAAGTCTACAAACTAGTGTTGCATAATGATGATGTTCATACTTTCGATTATGTTATCGACAGCTTGATTGAAGTATGTAAGCATACATTAGAGCAAGCAGAACAATGTACAATTCTTGTCCACTATAAGGGCAAATGCACTGTAAAAACAGGCTCATTGGATATTTTGAAGCCTATGCACGAAAAATTACTTTCACGCGAATTAACAAGTGAAATCGTATAAAATAAAAACCGACAATTTAATTGTCGGTTTTTTTATTGAATTCAAGGATGAAAATCGAGTAACAACAATACATCACAAAGAATGATCGTATTCCGGGAAATTTTTTAATCTTTAAATGCTTTAATCTTTTAATTTCTCAATATTCTTGCATTGCCACATTTTATCTAAAATAGTATATTTGTACCAACTATAAAGAAACAAAAAACAATGCTTGTAATAGGAATTGCCGGTGGAACAGGATCTGGCAAACTACAGTTGTTGATAAGATACTTCAACAGCTTGATATCGAAGGAATGAATATCCTTTCTCAGGATAATTATTATCACGACAACCAAGGTCTTACATTGACTGAAAGAGAGGCTTTAAATTATGACCATCCGAAGTCAATAGATTTTGAACTATTGATAAAACACGTAAAAGCTTTAAAAAATAACGAGCCAATAGAACAGCCGATTTATAGCTTTGTGACACATTCCAGAACAGGAGATCACGTAACTGTAGAACCTAAGAATGTATTGGTAGTAGAAGGAATTTTGGTTCTTACCAATAAAGAATTACTGAAAGAATTTGACCTGAAGGTTTTCGTTCATGCAGATTCTGATGAAAGGCTGATCAGGAGGATCAGGAGAGATACTCAGGAAAGAGGAAGAGATCTGAGTGAAGTATTACATCGTTATCAGACTACTTTAAAACCAATGCATCAGGAATTCATCGAGCCATCAAAAAATGATGCCGATCTTATCATCCCCAATATGAAACAGAATTCCGTAGCGATTGATTTTTTAACTACTGTTATTAAGAACTCGTTGAAAAAACATTAAAAAAATGGAAGAAAATAACCTTATCAAAAACATTCAGCCGAAATCTGAAACATTCAAACTTATCCAAAGATATGTGTTGAATAAGTATACCATTACGATCTGTCTGTTTTTGGTATGGATGGTTTTCTTCGATAAAACCTCATTTCTTGTAATTAACGAACTGAATGGTGAGATTCATAAATATGAAGATCAATTGGAGTATTACAAAAAAGAATACGAAAAGAATGATGCCTTCTATAAAAAATTGATGAACAACAAGTCAGAAAAGGAAAAGTACGCAAGAGAAAATTATTTTATGAAGAAGCCTAATGAAGAAATCTTCATTCTGGTGGTCGACAGTACAAAAGTCGCTAAGAAATAATAATAGAATATGTCAATACAGGAATATCTATCAATTTCCCTTTGGCCATTCACAATTTAAACAAAACTAATGTCAGATACAGCTACCCTTCCAAACTGGGAAAATTTAGTAAAAAAACAGCTTAAAACAGAAGATATTTATCCTATTCTGGGAAAGGAAAACCTGGAGGGAATAGAGGTAAGACCTTTCTATACGGATGTTAAAAAGCCTTTGGTAAACCTACCAAGAGTTGAAGAAAGCACCCACTTGGTAGCCCGATATCATGAAAGTCTGGAAGAAGAAGTATTTGCATTTTTATTAGATCAGAATGTAGAATATCTGACTGAGAAGACTCTTTTTGTTAATAATAAAGAGCTTGCAGGGCATATTAGCCCACAAGAAGAAGATCAATATTTTTCTTTGATTGATGTGTTTAATGAAAAAGACGCAACCATTGATGATCAACTAGCTAAAGAATTGTTAGCAAAAGGATTTAAAAGAAGTATTTGTGTTGATATTTCATTGCATCAGAATGCAGGAGCGGCCATCTATCAGCAGCTAGGAATTGCTTTGGCAAAAACAAAAGAACTGGTAGAAGTATACGGCGCTGAAATTTTCAATAAATTGATCTTCAAGATTGCTGTAGGAGGTAATTATTTCTTTGAAATGGCAAAATTGAGAGCCTTTAAATTGGTTTTTAACCAACTTTCCAAGGAATATGGATTGGATGAAATTCCTTACATTTTCGCTGAGACTTCCCTTAGAAATAAAGCTGTTTCTGACAATGAAAATAACCTGATTCGTTCTACATTAGAGTTAGCTTCTGCTATGATTGGTGGAGCAGATGCTGTTTTTACCAACAATTACCTTGTAAGCAGAAGTACAGATAACGCTGAAGAAATTTCTTTTAAACAACAGATTGTACTAGCCTACGAAAGCATCATCAATGTGTTTGAAGATGCTGCTAATGGAAGCTACTATGTTGAAGATATCACCCAACAGATTGCAGACAAATCTTGGACTTTATTTATTGAAATGGAAGAACTGGTGGTTATCTTGAGCTTTTAAAGCAAGGTGTTGTTCAAAAAAAGATCTATGATCATGCTATTGAAGAGCAACAATGGATTGAAGAAGGAAAAATAAAGCTGATTGGAGTTAATTTATATCCAAAATTAGATGTTAAAAAGTCAATCAATGACTTATATAACGAAAAAGAAATAAAAGCTGTTCGTTGGGCAGAAATGTTTGAGTAATGAAAGACAAACTAATAGACTTATTCGAATACACCTATCATTTCAATGTTGAAATGATTAAAGTTATTTCTGAAAACAGAAAACTTGTAGATGATAAAACAATTAGTTTGATTAATCACACTCTTAATGCACAACAAATCTGGAGTGCCAGGATACTGGGAGAACCTACATTTGAGGTTTGGCAAGTCAATTCTTTTGAATCTTTGAATGAAATTAATCATCAGAATTTTGTAAAAAGTATTGAGATCGTTAAAGATTCTGATCTTGAGAAAAGAATAGAATATCAGAATTCAAGAGGAACAAAATTTGAAAACAGTATTTTTGAAATGCTTTTTCATGCCATTAATCATTCGACTTATCACAGAGGACAGATTAATTCCTTACTTAAACAAAACGGTATAGAACCTATATTAACAGACTATATTTTTTATAAAAGATAGTTCTGTGGAGATCTTTCGGCTCCGCTTAGTATAACACTGTTAAAACATGCTGTATTTATTTCCCAGATTAGAAATTATACATTAAGTATTAGCGCTGTCATGCTGAGCGGAGTCGAAGCATTTTAACCAAAAGAATGTAAAGATTCGTAGAATTTGTGGAGAATAAATTATTAAATAAAGAAGTTCAGAGCTATATCAATGCAAATCTAAAAACAGATCTGCATTCCTTACTGTTGAAAAAATCCCCATTCCCGGAGGTTTCTATACAGGAAATCGTGCAACAGATCAAAGGAAAGCAAGTCGCAGAGAAAAAGTTTCCTTTTCTACTGAAAGATGGAATTATTTTCCCACCACAACTCAATATGGAGCAATCCTCATCCGAAAAGACGGCTCTCTATAAATCTGAGATTTTAAAAGGGAAGAAGTTTGTAGACTTGACCAGCGGATTTGGAATTGATGCCTATTATCTATCCCAAAACTTTGAAGATATTACCTTAATAGAGCAAAATACAGCGCTTTTAGAGATCGTTGAGCACAATTGGAATACTCTAGGAAGAAAAGCCAGATTTATTAACCAAAAACTGGAGGCTTTTTTGAATAAAAATAAGGAGAATTTTAATACTATTTATCTGGATCCAGCAAGAAGAGACCAGAATAAAAATAAAGTCTTTCTTTTGGAAGATCTTTCCCCAAATATTCTTGAAATCCAGGAAAAATTATTATCAATATCAGATCAGGTGATTATTAAACTTTCGCCATTGATAGATCTGAAATATCTTATTTCAGTTGTACCTTCTATTTTCAGAATTGATATCATAGCTCTTAAGAATGATGTAAAAGAGATTGTAGCTTTCCTATCTGCAGAAAATAAAAAAGAGATTATTGGCAACTGTGTGAACCTTGAAAGCGGTGAATCTACCTTTAGTTTCATATTTGGGGAAGAAGAAAATGCTCAATCGGAATATTCTGAACCTGAAAAATTCATTTATATTCCTAATAATTCTATTCTAAAGGCGGGGATTTTCAATTTGATTTCTGAAAAGGTTGGGGTTAAAAAATTACATCCTAACTCTCATCTTTATACTTCCATAGAAAGAATAATCGATTTTCCAGGAAGAACTTTTGAAATGGAAGTTGTTGATTCTAAAAAGATTAAAAAGAAGGAGCAATACAATATTATTTCAAAAAATTACCCGTTAAAACCTGAAGAAATTAAGAAGAAATACGGATTGAAAGATGGTGGAAATGATTACCTTATTTTTACACAGTCCAAAAAAGGGAAAATTATTTTAAAATCAGTCTAAAAATGTTGCCAAAAGAAACAGGATTTCTTAATTTTGGGCAATCAAAAATTAGAGGATGAAACCCCTCGCTGTTTAGATCATCTGAATAGACTAAAACAGGGCGATTCCATATGATATTTAAAAAAATAAATTTTACATATGAAAAAATTAGTTATATGTTTAGCAATTGCAACGGTAGCGATAAGCTGTAAAAAAGTTCCGCAAGGTGGAAGCAAGGCTGTTTTAAAACTTGAAGAAGGAGTAGAAAGATACTCTGACGACGCTCAGGGTGAAAAGGCTCATGGAGGACATGAAGCTGCTACTGCTGAACACAAAGAAGAAGCAGCAAAATCTGAAGCTGTAGCTCCTAAAACAGATAGTACTGCTGCTGCAAAGCCTACTGAGAAAAAAGAAGAGGCTCCAAAAGCTGAACACTAATTATTAGTATACAATATAAAAATGCCCTGTTTTTGCAGGGCATTTTTTATTTGAAAAAATGATCGCATAGCCAATCACCGGGAAATATTTTTTTTCTTTAGAAAATCCTGTGTTTTTACTTGGCTCAGCGGTGCATTTTTTTTAATTTTAACAAAATAAAATTTTACAATGCAAGAGACATTAAATTACATTAACGAAAACAAGCAGCGTTTCGTCGATGAATTATTTGAGTTATTGAGAATCCCTTCTATTTCTGCAGATCCAGCGTATAAAGATGATGTATTGAAGTGTGCAGATGTATGTGCAGAATACCTTAGAAATGCAGGTGCAGATCATGTTGAAGTATGTGAAACTAAGGGTTACCCTATCGTTTTCGGAGAAAAAATTATAGATACAAACCTACCAACGGTACTGGTTTACGGGCACTATGACGTACAACCGGCAGATCCATTAGAATTATGGAGAAAACCTCCTTTTGAGCCTTATATTGAGAAAACTGAGCTTCACCCGGACGGAGCTATCTTCGCAAGAGGTGCAGCAGATGATAAAGGACAGTTCTTTATGCACCTGAAAGCATTTGAAGCAATGATGAGAACCAACACTCTTCCTTGTAACGTTAAATTTATTCTGGAAGGAGAAGAAGAAGTAGGATCTGTAAGTTTAGGGGACTTTGTGAATGAAAACAAAGAAAAGCTGTCTTGCGATTGTATTTTAATTTCCGATACGCATATCTATAGCAACGAGCAACCGACTGTAACAACAGGATTAAGAGGGCTAAGCTATGTAGAAGTAGAGGTGGAAGGACCAAACAGAGACCTGCATTCAGGACTTTACGGAGGAGCAGTTCCAAACCCAATCCATGTATTGTCAAGAATGATTGCTAATCTTATTGATGAAGATGGTCACATCACAATTGATGGTTTCTATGATAATGTTGAGACTGTGTCTGATGCAGACAGAACAGAGATGAATAAACTGAAGGATAATCCTGAAGAATTCAAAAAGTCAATCGGATTAAGCAATATTGAAGGCGAAAAAGGATATACAACGTTAGAGAGAGCTTCTATTCGTCCTACTTTAGACTGTAATGGTATTTGGGGTGGATATACAGGCGAAGGAGCTAAAACTGTAATTCCTTCCAAAGCTTTTGCTAAAATTTCAATGCGTTTGGTTCCTTATCAAACACCGGAAGAAATTACGGAGAAGTTCACGAAATATTTCGAAAAAATTGCTCCGGATACCGTAAAAGTGAAAGTGACACCGCACCATGGGGGAATGCCTTATGTACTACAAAGTGATACCAAAGAATTCTTAGCCGCTAAAGCCGCTATGGAAACAGCATTTGGTAAAGAAGTATTGCCTTACAGAAGTGGTGGAAGTATTCCAATTACATCAATGTTTGAGAAGGTTTTAGGAGCTAAATCTGTATTGATGGGCTTTGGATTGGATTCTGATGCAATTCACTCTCCAAACGAACATTATGGATTATTTAATTTTTATAAAGGAATTGAAAGTATTCCGTTGTTTTTTGAAAATTATTCAAAATAATTATTGATTTTTTACAAGATATTTATACAAAACAGGGTGTTTCTTTACGAAACGCCCTGTTTTTTTTATTGATCATTGTAAATGGTGAAAAAAAACCTCTTTAAAAGTGCTTTTTCTTCGATTTTCAGGAGGATTTTAATTTTCCCTCTCTGAAAATTTGTTTTTAGTGCAGCGAAAAATAATTTTGACCTGTAACTCTAAAAACATTCATATGAAGAAAACATTACTTTTTATTGCAGGTATAAGCATTCTGCTGTGTTCAATTTCATTACTAAGAGCCCAGACAAACATTTTTGAAGAAACATTTGAATCTGTCACACCGAATGATATTCCTGCAGGATGGATAAGAGAAAACCGGGATAATGATATGTTGACATGGGTAGTTGAAGATGGGGCTTCAGAGACAGATCCGATCGGCTACTCAGGTAAAGTTGTCCTTGTAGCATCAACAGCAGATTCTTCAGATAATCTTTTGGGAACATCAGCCATTAATTTGCCAGGGGGGAATTCTTATACACTATCATTCAAAATAGGAACATTCACTGTA
The DNA here is from genome assembly GCF_030409875.1 of Chryseobacterium tructae. NCBI lineage: Bacteria > Pseudomonadati > Bacteroidota > Flavobacteriia > Flavobacteriales > Weeksellaceae > Chryseobacterium > Chryseobacterium tructae. Next base: position 2,426,835 of record NZ_JAUFQR010000001.1, read on the forward strand.
TCGGGGCTTTATAACGCTGATAATCATTATGCAGTCTATGTTTTGCCTGAGAATAGTTCTTTTACAGGAACAGAAACACCTGTTCTTGAAGAGGATATTACAATAGGAGATATAGCGGTTACCAAAACAGTTGATCTTTCAGGATATGCAGGCCAGAATGTTAAAATTTATTTCAGACAATTTATAAATAGCCAGGGAACACGTGCTTTATTGCTGGATACGGTTAAAGTTTTGCAAGGGGTACTAGGGGTTTCTGAAGCTGCTTTTTCTTCACAGTTAGGTATTTATCCAAATCCTACGTCTGATTATATCTATATAAAATCCAAGTCGCTAATCAATAAAGTAAAAGTATTTGATATGAATGGAAAAGCATTACCTGTTAATTCTGATGAACATAAAATAGATGTAAGAATGTTGTTGCCGGGTGCTTATATTGTGAATATAGAATCCGGAGGAAGGAAATCTTCCCATAAATTTGTTAAAAAATAAACATTATTGTACCGTTTTGTTTAAATATGCCTTCTCTTTTTGGGGAAGGTATATTTTTTTATTCACTGAATATTTCTTTGAAAAAAGTTTTTGTGAAAAATTTTCAGTCTGAATTTAATTAGAATAAGAATAAAATAGGGTTCATAAACTGTTAGATCCATTGAATATAAAAGGTTTGGTTTTTATTTGATGTTAAGTTATTTCACTATTCAAGGAAAGTTTATATTTTTATTCCAAACTTGAAAACTAATGAAAAAAATTTACTCAATCGCGTGCTCGCTGCTAGCATTGCTTTCCTTTGCCCAGCAAACGGTTTCTTTTGAAGAGAACGAAGGGTTTACGGCTGGAAATATTCACGGTCAAGGAGCTTGGATTAGTACTCCTACAGGTGGGATCCCTGAAAATGTAATTCATCAAACCATCAGTACAGATGCTGCCAGTGATGGAAATAGTGCTCTGAAGATTGTCAAGGAATCTGTTTATGGAGTCCAGTCGGAACCCATTATTGGTGGATTTTACAATTTGGCGACACCACTTACCAGTAATCACTTTTCCGTTTCATTTGATATTAATATGTCCCAATTCAACGGTTCTGTGTTTGGATTTCAGGGATTTAATACCATTAATGAAAAAGCTGTTATAAGATTGGATTTTGATAACACAGGAATCATAAAGATTTGGAACAAAGATCCCAATATACAGGATATGGTTTCTACAGCGGCAATTTGGTCTCCTAATACATGGTACAGATTGAAGGTGCTAGGTACTGCCACAAATACCCAATATTATCTTAATGACATCCTCGTCTACACAGAAACAGCAGCTACTCCTCTCACTATGGATCAATTACGGTTTGTTCATAACAATGACCTAGGGATAGCTTATATTGATAATATTAAGATCAATGAAGAATTGATTTTGTCTGCTAAAGAAACAAAAGCAAATTCTAAAGTAGTAGCAGTGTATCCTAATCCGGTAACGGATTACCTTCATTTGATACTGCAGTCTAAGATTAATAAAACGGAAATTTTTGATAGTGAAGGCAAGGTATTTAATATCGTATTTAAAGATAACATTGCCGATGTAAGAAATCTTCCGCCTGGTATTTATTTAATTAAAATTATTAGTACTAATGAAATATATTATAGTAAATTTATAAAAAAGTGATTATTTTTCTATTAAATATAAATAGCTGTGTTTTTGTTCTATTCCCCTGTATTGTTGGATTTGCATTGTGTTTGTGGCTGTAATTTTGGCTTATTTTGTTGCTGATTAAGTTTTTTTATGCTGATTTTATTGTTTTTTTTATAAAAAGAAATAATTGGAATTAATTTGATTATTTCTTTTTTGTGTTAATTTTAGTTAATTTATTTTGGTTAATGGCTTTTTTGTTTGAATTAAAAACACTATTATTGCAATAATTATGAATATTGAATAATAAGTTATGGTTAAAAATTTATTCGTTTTGGGATTATTAGGATTATCCCTAAATTTGGTTAAGGCGCAAACTGTAGTATTCCAAGAAGGGTTTAATACAGGAGCAGGTTGGTCAGTTATAGATAGAGACGCTGATGATGAAAACTGGGGTATTTATACAGGAACTGCAACTACTGATGGATGGGGATTCACTGGGAATTTTGCAGGTTCAGCATCATGGTTACCAGCGCCTGTAGGAGCATTGACTCCTGATAATTTATTAATTTCGCCAGCAATAACACTTCCTGCAACGGGGACTTTATCATTAAGTTTTCAAGTAGGATCTTCCGATACTCAGTTTTTTGCAGAGCATTATGCAGCGTATGTGTTACCAAGCACTGCGACAGCATTTACAGGTACTGAAACTCCTTTAATTGAAGGAACTGTAACAGCAGGTAGAACAGCAATCGCTAAAACAGCAACAATTCCTAGTAATTTGGCAGGACAAAGTGTAAAGCTATATTTTAGACACTTTAATAGTAATGATCAAAATCTTTTGATCCTGGATAACGTTAAAATTACACAAACAGGAAGCTTAGGAACTGCTGAAAGTAAAGTATCTAAGGTGGAGACTTCTCTATATCCTAATCCTGCAACTGATGTTCTTAACATTAAATCTAAAGGAAAGGTGAATGCAGTTGAAATCTATGATGTCAGTGGAAGAAAAGTATCTGCGGATTTGGATGGAGATAAAGTAAATGTTAAAAACTTGAATCCAGGAAGCTATATTATCAGCATTGAAACAAAAGAAGGTAAAACTACCGAGAAATTCATCAAAAAATAATACCTGATAAATCTTAGTATCAGTAAAACGCTCCAATTGGAGCGTTTTTGTTATTTTAGAGAAATAAATTTTGAACAATATGTCGGAAAACAAAACAGCATATATAACGGGAGGAACCAAAGGAATAGGGTTGGGGATTGCTAAGATTTTGCTTGAAAACGGAATCTCAGTAGCATTTTCAGGAAGAAAAAGAGAAGATGTAATGAAAGCCGAAGAAGAGCTTAGAAAGTATTCTGATAAAGTCTTAGGAATTGTATCTGATGTAAGAAATCTTGAGAGTGAAACAGAAGCCGTACAACATATCGTTGAAAAATTCGGTAGGCTCGATTACGTAATCGCTAATGCCGGACTGGGTATATTTAAACCCGTAGATGAATTGTCTGCCGAAGAATGGAATGATATGATAGAAACTAATCTTACAGGAGTTTTTTATACCTTAAAAGCCTCCGTAGAAGAGTTGAAAAAGACAGAAGGGTATTACATCACTATTTCAAGTCTTGCAGGGGCTAATTTCTTTGAAAATGGGACGGGATACAATGCCTCAAAATTTGGAGTAGTGGGTTTCACACAGGCCGCGATGATCGATTTGAGAAAGTATAATATCAAATCTACCGTAATCATGCCGGGTTCGGTTGCTACCTATTTTAATGGAAATACTCCTTCAGAAAAAGACAGTTGGAAGATTCAGCCTGAAGATATGGGGAATCTGATATTGGATATTTTAAAGATAAATCCAAGGGTTTTGCCTAGTAAAATTGAGTTTAGAGCAACACAGCCAGGGAAATAAGTACATCTAATGTATTGAATAATAATTTAATAAGTATTATGCATGCATAATATATTTTTTATTTATATTAGCAAAAATTAATTCAAACAAAATCTCTGCATAAACTGTCATGATTTTATGCGTAAAAGAGAAAAAATAAAATAGTACACATGAAAATATTAGTTTGTATTAGTAGTGTTCCGGATACTACTTCCAAAATTAACTTTACAGCAGATAAGTCTGCATTCGACAAAAACGGAATTCAGTGGGTAATCAATCCGCTAGATGAATTTGCGTTGACAAAAGCAGTTAAACTTCAGGAATCTCAGGGAGCAACAGTAACAGTAATCAACGTAGGAGATGCTGCTACAGAACCTGTAATCAGAAAAGCTTTAGCAATCGGTGCTAATGATGCCGTAAGAGTAAATCTTGATCCAAAGGATAGTTTTTCTACAGCAAAAGAAATTGCTGCTGTGGCTCAAAACGGAGGATATGATTTAATCCTTTGTGGTAAAGAATCTATCGATTATAACGGTGGTTCTGTACCTGGAATGGTTGCTCAATTATTGAACTTACCTTTCGTAAATGCATCTGTGGGATTAGATGTAAACGGAAGTGAAGCTACTGCAGTAAGAGAAATCGAAGGTGGAAAAGAAACTATTTCAGTTAAATTACCAGCAATTATTGCAGGTCAGAAAGGGTTGGTAGACGAAAAAGACCTTATCATTCCAAACATGAGAGGAATCATGTCTGCAAGAACAAAGCCTTTACAGGTAGTAGAGCCTACTTCTTCAGAAGTTAAAGTTCAGGGAGTATCTTATGACAGCGTTCCGCCAAGAGCAGCTGTGAAAATGGTTTCTCCGGACAATCTGGATGAATTGGTAAGATTGCTTCACGAAGAAGCTAAAGTGATCTAATCGTAATCCTTTAATTTTTAATTTTTAAATTTAAAAAAATGGCAGTATTCGTATACGCAGAAAATATAAACGGAGTTTACAAAAAAGCAGCTTTTGAAGCAGTTTCTTATGCTAAAGCAGTGGCAGACAAAGCAGGAGATACCGTTACAGCAATCTCTGTAAACCCTACTGATTCTTCAGATTTATTATACAAATATGGAGCATCAAACGTTATCAATATCAAAGACGAAGGTCTTAAAAATTTCTCAGCAAAAGCATTCGCTCAAGCAGTAAATGAAGTAGCAAACGGAAATATTATTGTTTTCCCTCACACTACAGATGCTTCTTCAGTAGCTCCAATGTTGGCAATTATGAAGAATTATTCTTTAATTACCAATGTATTGGAAGCTCCTGAAAGTCTTTCTCCTTTCCAGGTGAAAAGAAGAGCTTTCTCAGGAAAAGGGTTTATGCATGCAAAAGCAGAAGGAAACGGAGTTATTGTTACTGTTTCTCAAAACGCTTTCGGTGTTAAAGAAAACGCAGTATCGGGTTCTGAAGAGGTGAAAAACCTATCAGTAGCTAACGAGGATACTAAAGTAATTTCTCACGAACAAAGCTCAGGTAAATTAGACCTTAAAGAAGCTGAAGTTGTTGTTTCTGCAGGTAGAGGGATGAAAGGTCCTGAAAACTGGGGGATGATCGAAGACTTAGCAAATGTTTTAGGAGCAGCTACAGCTTGTTCTAAGCCGGTTTCTGACATCGGATGGAGACCTCACACAGAGCACGTAGGACAAACTGGTAAAGCAATTTCCCCGAACCTTTACATCGCTGTAGGGATTTCAGGAGCAATTCAACACTTAGCTGGAGTGAACTCTTCAAAAACTATTGTAGTAATCAATAATGACCCTGAAGCACCTTTCTTCAAGTCTGCTGATTACGGAGTAGTAGGAGATGCTTTCCAGATTATCCCTGCATTAACAGAGAAAATTAAAGCAATTAAAGGATAAAATTAATAGTGAATAGTCAATTCGCTGCGCTTGTCAATTTTTAATTATTCATATGCAAAGCAAAGTCCACTATTGACTTATTGACAATCACATAATAATACAATAAAAGCTCGGCTTTCCGGGCTTTTATTTTTGTGCAAAAAAGTGAAATCACAACAAAAAATTAATCTATATTTGTAGCTATGGATTATAAGCAGCTAATTATTCGCGGAATATCGTACAGCCAGACCCAATCGGGGGCGTACGCATTGTTACTGGAGCATGAGGAAACACACATAAAATTACCTGTTGTTATAGGAAATTTCGAAGCTCAATCTATCTCTCTTGGACTGGAAAAAGACATCCATCCACCGCGCCCACTTACCCACGACTTATTCTCAAAATTTATAGTTTCTACCAATTATGAGTTGGTTTCTGTAATCATTTACCAGATTGTAGATGGGGTATTCTTTTCAAATATCAACTTTAAAAATAAAGCTACTGACGAAGAATTAATCCTTGATGCAAGAACATCTGATGCTGTTGCTATGGCAGTGCGATTTGATGCACCTATTTTTACCACGCAACAAGTATTGAACGAAGCTGGAATCTTATTGGAACTGGAAGATGTATCAAAAGAAGAACAAACCTTCTCAGAAACAGTACAAACTGAAGATAACTTAAAATCCCTTTCTATGGAGGAGCTTCAGAAATTATTGGATGATGCCGTTAAAGAAGAAGACTATGATACTGCCCTTGAAATTCAGGAAGAAATCAAGAGGAGGAAAAAGAAAATTGACTAAAAAGAGATACTTTATATAAAAATGAATTTAAAATTACGACTGACCATCCTCAGTTTTCTCCAGTTTTTTGTGTGGGGAGCATGGCTGATTACGATGGCGAACTTCTGGTTTGGTACTAAACATTGGGAAGGAACACAATTTGGAGCTGTTTTCGGAACAATGGGAATTGCTTCTATTTTTATGCCAACCATTACTGGAATTATTGCTGACCGTTGGGTAAATGCCGAGCGTATCTTTTCAGTATTACATATTCTTTACGGGGTTATGCTTTTCATATTACCACATTCGGCAGATCCCAATTCTTTCTTTTCGGTGATGCTTGTTGCAATGTGCTTTTATATGCCTACTATTGCCCTGGCTAATTCAATTTCCTATACTATTCTAAAGAATAATAATATGGATGTGGTGAAAGATTTTCCACCCATTCGTGTTTGGGGAACCATTGGATTCATTGTGGCCATGTGGATTACCAACCTTAGCGGAAATAAAGCAACAGAAGGACAGTTTTATATCGGAGGAGCAGTAGCTATATTCTTAGGAATCTATGCGCTTACTTTACCCAAATGTCCACCACAAAAGCTGATTGATAAAAGTTCACCTTTGTCAGAACAATTAGGTTTAAATGCCTTTAAGCTTTTTGGGAATTATAAAATGGCTTTGTTCTTTTTATTTTCTATGCTTTTAGGAGCAGCACTTCAGCTAACAAATGCTTATGGGGATGTGTTCTTAAGTGAGTTTGCTCATTTTCCAAAATATGCTGATTCATTCGTAGTACAGAGATCTACAATCATTATGTCGATTTCTCAGGTTTCAGAAACCCTGTTTATTCTAGCAATTCCTTTCTTTCTGAAGAAATTCGGGATCAAAAAAGTAATGTTAATGTCTATGCTGGCATGGGTATTAAGATTTGGATTCTTTGCTTATGGAGTACCAGATGGATACGGACTTTCTCTAATCATTCTTTCCTGTATCGTTTACGGAATGGCTTTCGATTTCTTTAATATTTCAGGTTCACTTTTCGTAGAAACTACAACAGATAAGAAGATCCGTTCATCAGCACAAGGATTATTTATGATGATGACCAATGGTTTTGGAGCTGTTTTTGGTAGTTATATTGCAGGTTGGGCTATAGATAAATTCTTTACCCATAAGTTTACAACGGCTACAGATTTATCTACATATCTGGAAACATCGCCGGATAATCCTACATTCTTAGAAATTTTAAAGAATAGCTTTAATGCAGCGGTAAACTCAGATGGAACCCTTTCCTCTGTTGTTATGGTGAAAGACTGGCAGCAGATATGGTTGTCATTTGCCATCTATTCATTGGTTCTTGCTATATTTTTTGCTGTTTTATTTAAGCATAAGCACAAGCCTGAAGACGTTTCTTCAGTGAAACATTAATTCAATTAACAATACAACAATATAAAATTGCACTTTCGGAAAGGAAGTGCAATTTTTTTATTTTTAGACCATATCATAATTAAGTTAAACGACCAATAAGCATAAAAAGTGATTTGAAAATTACTAAAACGAGTATGTTGTATTTTTGATTTCGTATTTAAATTGACTTATTGGTGATAAATATTCAATTTTAAAAGTATTTCATTGTGGCTAATGGTTGTTAGGAAGATGAAATAGAGGTTTGATAGCAGATGGTTTGGAAATGTGTTTTTTTTTGTATTTTGGCACTTTAGTAAATATGAAAAATATTCAGTTATTAGGATTGATATTAGTGGTTGTAGGAAGTTTTCTGCCTTTGGTACATGTACCTATCATAGGGAATTGGAATTATTGGAAACTGGATCACTATTTGGCTATAACATGTTGGATCTTTGCCGCATGTGCAGTTTTTGGAATTGTAAATGGGAATACAAAAATCGTAAGACTTTTTGGAATGTTGCTTATTCTGTTATTTGCATTCACCTTAGTGGCAGTTAAATTACAGTCTTTAGATTACTTTAGCTTCCTGCCTTTTAAATCATGGAGAGAAACTTTTGCAGGAATTGTAAAATTAAAATGGGGTTGGGCTGTAGAATTTTTAGGAGCTTTTCTAATGATTTTTGCTGGAAATAATAAAAAAGTAGATCAACGAACTCAAATATAAAAAATGAACCTTTTAAAAGCGCTTTCAGCTGGGATATTATTGTTGATGACCTCACAGGTTAAATCTCAGCAAACAGAACAAAAAAAACCGGATAATCCGACTAAATGTGCCAACATAAAAGAGGGTAAATTCCTACGGGCTAACTATCCTGAATCGATCTGGTATATGACCATTAAAGATAATGTTCAAACCGAATATTTTAACAACGGAAAAGATTATATCAAATCTACATTGGTTTTTGTTGATAACTGCAACTACAAATCAATTGTGATGGAGAAGTCCGATAAGAATGATCCTGCACAGATTGGAGATGTTTTCAATAATAAAGTGATAGCTACTCAGGATAACCTGCTGAAAGTTAATACAAAGATTGAAGGATCTGAATTTGATGTTGTATACATAAAGACAAAATAAATTTAATTATAAAAATGAAGCTCAGGTTTCATTTTGGCTAAAATAAAAATTATATACATGAAAGAAGTATTCATTGTTTCCGCAGTAAGAACTCCTATGGGAAGTTTTATGGGAAGTTTATCAACAGTTCCGGCTACCAAACTTGGAGCTACTGCTGTAAAAGGAGCATTAGATAAAATTGGTCTAGATCCTGCAAACGTTCAGGAAATTTATATGGGAAATGTATTACAGGCAGGAGAAGGACAAGCACCGGCTCGCCAGGTAGCACTAGGAGCAGGTCTTTCTGTCAATACACCTTCCACTACAGTAAACAAAGTATGTGCTTCAGGAATGAAGGCTGTAACAATGGCTGCACAGGCAATCAAAGCTGGTGATGCAGAAGTAATTGTTGCAGGAGGTATGGAAAATATGTCTTTAGTTCCTCACTATTATAATGCAAGAGTGGCTACCAAATTGGGAGACATCAAAATGCAGGATGGTATGGTGTTAGATGGTCTTACAGACGTTTACAACAAGGTACATATGGGCGTATGCGCAGAGAAATGTGCAGTTGATTATAGCATCACAAGAGAAGATCAGGATAATTTCGCCGTAGAATCTTATAAGAGATCGGCAAAAGCTTGGAGTGAAGGGAAATTCAATGACGAAATAGTACCGGTTTCTATTCCTCAGAGAAAAGGAGAACCTGTAATTTTTGCAGAAGATGAAGAGTACAAAGCTGTAAACTTCGACAGAATTACAACTCTTCCTACTGTTTTCAAAAAAGAAGAAGGTACTGTAACAGCAGCTAACGCATCTACACTGAATGACGGAGCATCTGCATTAATCCTTGTTTCCAAAGAAAAAATGGAAGAATTAGGATTAAAGCCATTGGCAAAGATTGTTTCTTATGCTGATGCTGCACAAGAGCCTGAGAACTTCACAACGGCTCCAGCTAAGGCATTACCTATCGCTCTTAAAAAAGCAGGATTAGAAGTGTCAGATATCGATTTCTTTGAGTTTAATGAAGCTTTCTCTGTAGTAGGATTAGCAAATAACAAAATCTTAGGATTAGATGCTTCTAAAGTAAACGTAAACGGTGGTGCTGTAGCATTAGGACATCCACTGGGAAGTTCTGGTTCAAGAATTATTATTACATTGATCAATGTATTAAAGCAAAATAATGCCAAATACGGTGCAGCAGCAATCTGTAACGGAGGCGGTGGAGCTTCTGCAATCGTGATTGAAAATATCTAATATTCTGTTTCAGAGTATATTACCATTAAGGAATCGATAATTTTTTTAAAATCTTATCCATTTCTTAATGGTTTTTCTATTTTTGTGCTACTAATATTTATTTGAAATGTCTGAAACTGAGAATCGACAACCCAACAACATAAAGAATAATCCGAAGATTATGAAAGCCTGGGCAGTATATGACTGGGCAAATTCTGTGTATTCCCTGGTTATTACTTCCACCATTTTCCCCATTTATTATTCTATTCTTACCACAGCGTATGAGAAAAAAGAATATGTGACGGAAACAAAAAAATGGATCGATGTCCCGGTGAGACACATGATCAAAATCTTTGGAAACGAATATCAGCCCGATGCGGTCTATGGATACTCATTAACGATATCATTCTTTATTGTAGTATTGCTGTCTCCGTTTTTATCTTCTTTGGCAGATACTATTGGAAATAAAAAATCATTTCTGCAATTTTTCTGCTACTTAGGAGCAACATCTTGTATGGGATTAGCAATGTTCACAGGAATGCATAATGTATTTCTTGGGCTCTTATTCAGTATTACGGCCAGTGTCGGATTCTGGGGAAGTTTAGTTTTTTATAACTCTTTCCTGCCGGATATTGCAACCCCGGATAGGCAAGACGCGCTTTCTGCAAGAGGATATGTCTATGGATATATTGGTTCTGTAGTTTTAGTGGTATTGTGTTTAGTTCTGATTCAGGTTTTTGCTAAAGGAGCAGCACAGCAACTATTATTTACAAGAATCAGCTTCTTATTGACAGGAGCATGGTGGTTTGGGTTCTCTCAGTATACCTTTAAGCATCTTCCTCAGTTTGGAGATGTAAAAGATAAACTTCCTAAAGACCTTGTCTTATTAAACTATAAAAATATCTTCAAAAAGCATGAAGAACAAGGTGGATTCTTTGAAGTGCTAAAAGATAATATGAGTTTTTATAAGGATATTGCCAAAGAAAGCTTCCATGAATTGTTTAAAGTAGGAGGTGAGCTGTTCAAAGATAGAAATCTGAAGTTCTTTCTTTCAAGCTTCTTCTTTTATAGTGTTGGAATGCAGACGATTTTCCTTATGGCAACCTTATTTGGAAAAAGTGAGATCAATTTAGCCCAGGATAAGCTTATCGGAACCCTTTTGGTAATCCAGATTGAAGCTATTATTGGAGCCGTGATCTTCTCAAGATTATCCAAAAGAATAGGAAACAAAAACGTTATTTCAATTGCTATTTTCCTATGGATTGTGGCTTGTTTATGGGCCTATTTCTTAAACAAAGAAAATCCAACCGTAGAATATCAGTTCTATGGAGTGGCAGCGGTAGTGGGATTGGTAATGGGAGGTCTTCAGGCGATGTCCAGATCTACTTACTCAAAGTTGCTTCCGGAAAACTCTATGGAAAACACTACCTATTTTAGTTTCTATGATGTATTGGAAAAAATTGCCATCATTATTGGAACCTTTATTTTTGCAACATTAATTGAGCATTTTAATAATATGCGAATTGCTGCCTTATCCATGACACTTTTCTTCGGCGCAGGATTAATATTAATCCGATTCCTGAAGGTGAAAATGAGAAAAGATAGAGAAACATTATAAAAATGAAAAGACGTTATTTTTAACGTCTTTTTTGTTTTATGTGAATTAAAATCAATTATTTGATTAATTTGCTTTATTTATTGTAAGGATTATGGGTTTTATTATGTAATATTAATTGTTTTTAAATATATTTTGATTTTTTTTGTTTATTTACAAATCTAATGATCAAAACTATGAAAAGAATTCTATTGCTTTGCTTCCTACAATGCTTTGTGTTTTGTTTCTCCCAGAAATTAAAACCAATAGCCCAAAAAATAGCACAGTATCATACTGAAAACATTGAAGCTAGGAAATATGATTTGTTTGAAGTAAATCAGGCTTCAGATAAATTGAGTGAGTACAGAAGAGCTGCAACAGATATTACGGTAATCTCTTTAAAATCTGCTGAGCTGAAAAAATTAATAAATGAAAAACCTGAATTTATAGAGATTTCCTTCCCTTTTGATGGCGGTCAGCAGATTACTGTTGAAATGTATAAGAATGAAATCTTTACCAACAGTTTTAAAGTGGTGACCAATAAAGGTAAGACCGTGAACTATACTCCGGGAGTATACTATCAGGGAATTGTAAAAGGAAATAGCAGCTCCGTGGTAGCTTTCAGTTTCTTTGAAAATGATGTGGTAGGAGTAGCTTCTACGCCGAAGCAGGGAAATATAGTACTGGGAAAAGCCAAAAATACTAATGATTTTGTAAGTTATTCGGACTCTAAGTTGACAGGGACTAATCCTTTTATCTGTGGTATTGATGAAATAAAAGAAAATCAAGAGCAGAAAATATCTTACGATCCCAATTTAATTAAGAAAAAAGCATTGACCCAAAATTGTGTAAGAATTTATTATGAGGTCTGTTACAAACCCTATCAGAATAATGGTTTCAACACCACCACTGTTACCAACTGGCTAACAGCTATTCATAATAATATTGCAACCCTTTATACGAATGACGATATAAGGACTGCTCTGAATGAGATCTATATTTGGACTACTCCAGACCCATATACAGGAACTCCAAATAATAATTTATCTAAATTTTCAGCCAACAGACAGGTTTTTAATGGTGATCTTGCTCATTTAATCAATACTCCCAGTACAACGAGTGTTGCCTACCTGAACTCTTTATGTAAAACCTATGCCCATGCATATTCAGGAATTAACCAGACTTATAACAATGTACCGGTATATTCCTGGACAATTCAGGCTATGACACACGAAATGGGACATAGTCTAGGTTCTCCGCATACTCATGCATGTGCCTGGAATGGAAATAATACTCCAATTGACTGGTGTGGGCCAACAGCAATGCCCGCTGTCATAACAAATGAAGGACTGACTTGTACGAGCAATGTTTTACCAGCTTCAGGTACAATCATGAGCTATTGCCACTTAATGTCCGGAATAGGAATCAATTTTAGCAATGGTTTTGGAGATCAGCCTGCTGCTCTGATTAGAAACACCATCGATTCCAAACCTTGCCTTGGTACCAATTGTACACTATCATGTATTCCTAGTATTTCATCTATTGTGGCAACTTCTACCACACAGAATTCTGCCAATATATTAATTAATGATGCCATATCCTCTTTCTGGAAGTATAAAATTACCACAGTAGGCGGTTCAGGGGTGACTACAGGGAATACAAACTCCGCAAACTTTAATGTGGCCAATCTCCAGCCTGCAACCTATTATAAAATAGAAGCGGTAGGCCCTTGTACCAATGAATCGTATTATCAAAAAAGCGCATTATTTCTGACTGATGGAAACTGGTGTGAAGGTATTGCTTTTACTGACACAGGAGGTTTAGCAACAAACTATGGGAACAATGAGGAAATCGTAAAAACATTCTATTCCACATCAGGTTCATCAATGACTTTAGCATTTTCTGAATTCAGTACAGAACAAGATTATGATTTTATGTATGTTTATGACGGATCTTCTACTTCTTCACCTTTATTTTCTAATGGAAATAAGCTGTCAGGAAATGCAATTCCAGGCCCTTTTACTTCTACAAATCCTTCAGGAGCAATTACTATAAAATTTGTATCAGATCAGGAAGAAAACAGTAATGGATGGAAAGCGAAGTTCTCCTGCGCTGTACTGGGAGTAGAAGATGTGAATGTGAAAGATAATGCAATCAGTATATATCCGAATCCTGCTAAAAATATAATAACCATATCCTCTAAAGAAGGGTTGAGGGCATATAAAATATATGATGAATCCGGAAGACTGGTGAATTCAGCTTCTTCTTTAACAGGAAATAAACAAGAAGTAAATCTTTCGTCCATTCAGACAGGAAACTATGTAATAACGATCGAAACAGATAAGCAATCAGTCAGTAAAAAACTGATCAAATACTAATTTTAAAATAAATATTAATAAAAAGCCTGAGGATATCAGGCTTTTTTCTTATTTTTAATGGGGAAACCGGATAAGAAATATAAATAGCTGATAATTCGGTCTAAGTTTTGCTTATATTCAGCGGAATAATTTTTAACTTTGCAAAAAGATTTATTGTCAATATGACCAACCCTTTATTTTATGCAAAAATAATCCTGTTTGGAGAATATGGAATGATTGAAGATTCCCAAGGGCTTGTAGTACCTTACAGCTTCTATAAAGGAACCTTAAAGTTTTCAGATCTGGCTTCAGAATTTGAGCTTACTTCAAACAGACATCTGCAGAAATATTCAGACTTTCTTACAAAGCTTGATCTTTCTGATGATTTTACATTGGATATTGAAAGCTTCAAAAAAGATATTGCAAACGGCCTTTTCTTTGATTCCAATATTCCTCAGGGATATGGAGTAGGAAGCTCAGGAGCCTTGGTGGCTGCTATTTTTGAAAAATATTCGGTGAGTAAACTGAATCCTGAGAATATCTCTAAGGAAAATCTTAAAAAATTAAAAGCTGTTTTTGGTGAAATGGAAAGTTATTTCCATGGGAAAAGTTCAGGAATGGATCCTTTGATCTGCTACATGAACCTGCCTATTCTTATCGAAAATAAAGAAAATCTGGACAGAGTATCTATTCCTGATGGAGAAGAAGGAAAAGGAGCTATTTTCCTGATCGATTCCGGAATTACAGGCGAAACAGGACCTATGATTCAGATCTTCTTTGAAAAAATGAAGACAGAAGGGTTCCGTAAAACACTGAAAGAGGAGTTTATCCGTTATAATAATGCATGTATCGAAGCGTTCCTTAAAAAAGATATGAACCCTTTCTTTAGAAATCTTAAAAAGCTTTCTAACTGGGCTTATGAACACTTCCGTCCAATGATTCCTGAAAGTATTTTTAATATCTGGAAAAAAGGACTGGATTCCAATGCGTATTACTTAAAACTTTGCGGAAGCGGCGGCGGCGGCTATATTTTAGGCTTTACTCAAGACTATGAAAAAGCAGAGAAAATGCTTGATGGCTTCCAAAAAGAGGTGATTTACCGATTTTAAACAGGTTGGAATGAATTCTGAAAAAGAAACTTTCCAATCCAAAAATTATATCTCAAAATCTCTATATTACAGATTTTCACAATTCGTGGGCTTTTTGCTCGGAGCACGTTTTTTTGTAGCGGCTCTTTTAACATTTGCCCTGTACGTTTCAACCTTTTTCCTGTTTAATCAGGAAGAATCTTTCAGAAACTTTGTCTTTGATTTTAAAGTCCATGGCATTATTTTCTGTACCGTTCTGACCATTCTAGCAGGGGGAATTATCAACCAGTTCTACGATCTGGAAAAAGATCATATTGTAAAACCTTTCAGAACCAGAATCCAAAGTTTTATCAAACAGAAGTATTTTTTATATGCTTATCTTGGATTAAGCCTAATTTCCTTAGGAGTGGCCTGGATGATTTCCCATAATGTTTTCATTTTTTTTGTGGTTTACCAGTTTTTTATGTGGTTTTATAGCCACAAATTGAGCCGGATATTAATCTTGAACAATCTCACATTTGTAAGTCTTACCTTATATCCTTTCTTTGGAATGATGGTCTATTATGAAACCTTTTCTAAGAAAGTTTTTCTGATGGCTGTTTTTCTTTTTCTAATCCTTTTATGCATTGATATTGTAAAAGATACCCTGACCAGAAGCGTGGATAAAACATTTGGATATATTACCATTCCCAACTATTTTAAAAGCAGGAATACAAAGATCATTCTTATATCTTTACTTTTTATAACGATGGGAGTCTCCATGAAAATTATTACCAAAACCGGAGTTTCCGGATTTATGGCGTATTACTTTGCGGGAGGACTATTTGTGATGATTCTGTGTATTTATCTTTTTTTAAATTCCACCAGAAAGAGTAACTTTCTCACATTGAATATATTACGTTTGTGGGTTTTTGTAGGAATTATCGCAATGCTTCTAAACGGAATTGAACATAAATTATAATAAAAATTCTTTAAATAAACTAAGGTTATTATTACCTTTGCGTAACTAAATTTAATAAATAGGAATGCCCATTTTTAATGATACTAAAGTTGCATTTGCAGATAAGACAGATGCACAGTTGAGAAAGGCTTACTGGATGTTTAAAATGATTGAACAGCCCGCTCTTACCAGCCTTGGAACATCCGTTCTTAATTTTACAGTACACAACAACTTTCCATTCGTTACCGGGATTGTAAAAAGCACTTTGTTTGCACAATTCTGTGGTGGAGAAACTCGTGAGGAAAGTATGAAGGTTGTAAAACAGCTTTTCAAAAGAGGAGTTGGAAGTATTTTCGACTATTCTATTGAAGGAAAAGAAGATGAAGCAACTTTTGATGCAGTATGTAAGGAGATCAAAGATATCGTAAGATTTTCAGTAGGAAATCCGGCGATTCCTTTTATCGTATTCAAACCTACAGCATTTGGAAGGATCGATTTGTATGAAGCTGTTGGAAAAGGGGCAGAGCTTACTACCAGCCAGAAAGAAGAATGGGCGAGAGTTGTAAGAAGATTTGATGAGGTATGTGCTCTTTGTCATGAAAATGATAAAAAAGTAATGGTAGATGCAGAAGAAACCTGGATGCAGGATTCAGCAGATCAGCTTTGTGAGGAGATGATGGAGAAGTATAACCAAGAAAAGCCTATCGTTTGGAACACGATCCAGATGTACAGAACAGGAAGATTGGAATATATGGAAGCAAACCTTCAGAGAGCAAGAGAAAAGAACTATTTCATCGGTTATAAGATTGTTCGTGGAGCTTATATGGAGAAGGAAAGAGCGAGAGCAGCCGAGAAGGGATATGCAGATCCGATTCAGCCTAACAAAGAAGCTTCAGATAAGAACTATAATGCAGGAATCGATTTTGTGATGAATCATCTGGATAAAGTATCTGCATTCTTTGGAACTCATAACGAAATTTCTTCTGAATTGATTATGGATAAAATGAAATCCAAGTCTTTAGAAAATGGGAATCCACACGTTTATTTTGGACAGCTTTACGGAATGAGTGATAATATCACTTTCTATTTGTCTGATAAAGGATATAATGTGGCTAAATATCTTCCATACGGCCCCGTGAAGGATGTTGTACCTTATCTTACGAGAAGAGCTCAGGAAAATACCTCTGTAGCCGGACAAACCGGAAGAGAGCTTGGGCTGATTAAGAAAGAGTTGGAAAGAAGGAAAAAATAATAATTGTTATTATTAAAATAAGACAAGACCCGCAAAATTTGCGGGTCTTTTTATTTGAGTTATTTTAATGGAATTCCTGTATTTATTATAAATTTTATAATTCTAATAAAATATTTACTTTTAGTAATTATAAATTAATTAGTCTATAATATTAATTATTTGTTAAAATAATTAAATTTTTATTGTTGATTTTGTTTTTAATTTATATATTTGATTTAACTATAAAAAACTAATACATGAAAAACTTTTCCTCTGCCACGCTTCTCCTATAATATGACAGAATCTTCCACCACCGGAAGAGCCTAACCTTAAATAGATCCATTAAAATTATCTCGATGTATATCATCAGTGAACATAAAAAGGAAGCTGCATCTCAAGAATTACCTTACAAAATTTAAAAACAAATAAAGCAAATAGCTTTAGTTTTCTTCTTCAAATATTTTTTAGCCTGACCATTTTCCTTGGTCAGGTTTTTTATGGATAGACCTATTTTCGATGATAAAAAGGTAGCGAAATTAGTATATATTTTTTCGCAGATCGAGCAGAAACCATGGATTAAAAATCTGTATAATTTGCGAAATCAGCAAGAGAAAATCAGTCCAAATCTGCAGAATATTTCATCAAATAATAAGGTAATGAAGCCGTATAATTATGCCAAACAGTTGGAAAAACTCAACGAGATTAGTATATATTTTCTCGCAGATTGAGCAGAAAACGTGGGTTAAAAATCTGCATAATTTGCGAAATCATTGAGAGAAAATTAGCCCAGTTCTAAAGAATATTTCATCAAATAAATAAGGTAATGAAGCCGTATAATTATACCAAATATTTGGAAAAAATCAAGGAGATTAATATTAATTTTCTCGCAGATTGAGCAGATAACGCAGATTTAAAATCTACATAATTTATGAAATTAGTGAGAGAATATCGATTGCCTAAAAGCTAAGGCTCAAAACTTTCGAATTTTCCGTTTTCGTAAAACAAAACAATACGTTGTATTTTATTGGTTTGATTTCCAATAACTTGACTTAGTATTTCTTCAGGTGTCTTTTCTAATCGCTGAGAATCCGATATTTTTTCCGGGGCTTTATCTTTGGCTGATATAACCGATTCTCCAAGAGCATTCAGAGGCTGGTCTGTTTCATCTTCATCCACTCCAAATTCGTCATCGTTATTCATCATGGTAAAAAGATCGGGTAGAGGCGTTGTTCTTACCGGATCTTCTTCTACTTGTTCCTCTGAAATTGCTGTTTCCGGTAATTTAGGTTTTAGCATTTCACCCTCACCTGTAACTAGCCAGTCCCAAAGAAGTTCAGGAAAGCGGGATTTTATTTTTATGATAAACTCTAATGACGGTTTATTTCTTCCGGATGTAATATGCGAAATTGAAGAACGCTGCACATCGATCTCATCTGCAAATTCAGATGGAGTAAGTTGGGAGTACTCTATAACTTTTGAAATTCTTTCGTTTAAACTCATAAAAATAAGCCTTTAATTATGTTACAAATGTAACTTATATAATTTACAAAAGCAAAATACAAATGTAAACAATTTGAAAATTTATCGATATACAATTGTAACATAACTATAAGTATTTATTAAATAGATGATTATGGTTAAATTACAAATGTACTTTATTATTGTAATCATTAAATATAAGCTCTATTAATCCTTCAATTCCAGTGCTCTATTTCTATTAAATGACTTAATTGGATTATAAATGTAAATTTCACCCTTTATAGGTCTTTTTTTGATGCTCTGTTCTTAGTTATCTACTATCTACAATATTAATCTTTTATTGATATAAAAAATAGATCACTAAACGGCTAAGGTTATCAATATAAGCTACTTAAAAAGTTTTTTAAAAGATATACAACCGTAAATTACTCTTGTAAACTACTCCTTATTCTCATTTTACAGCTAAATTTCTCTTAAAATGAGGAATAATTTTTAGCTAAGGTTCGAGATTCTTTCAAAGCTTCAATTTATATTATTTTCAACCTGATTTTATTAGTTTTCTGACTTTTTACATTTGTATAGTAGTATAATTAGCTTCATTTTACATCATTTTTCTGTTTGAAAAAATAACTCATATTTGGCTTAAAATGGAAGTTTAACCACTTAAAGTATTCTTATAAATACCATTTAGATAAATGATATAACTAATTGAATACAAGTAATTTAAATAATTAGTATTAAATTATTCGCAATCCACATTTTTATCAACAGACAATTTGTCAATACATACTGTTTAAAAATGTTACCGATGTTAATACTCTAATAATGACTAAAATTCTAAAATTAACTTTTGTGAAATTTATTTTGTTTACAAAAATTACTTTAATTTTTACTGAATTCATAACGTTTACAAATGTTAATAACTCTTGTATGACTTAAAATGGCTAAATTTGGTTCCAGTAAATTATTTTCCAGCAATGAACTTTGAACAGATTTATTCTCCTAACCCCGATTTCTCTAATCGCTATATTTCCCCTGAAAAATTATTTTCTTATCTACAGGCAAATCTCAGCGATTATATTCAAGTGATTGGAACATCCTATTTAGAGAAACCTATTTATCAATTAAGCATCGGAACCGGAGACATTCAGGTATTAGCCTGGTCACAAATGCACGGTAATGAATCCAATGCTACACATGCGATGCTTGACCTTTTGACAAGTCTTGATAAAGCTCCTGAAATGAGGGATGATCTATTCACTAAAATTAAACTAGACTTTATCTTTATGCTCAACCCTGACGGATCTGAAAAATGGACAAGGCTTAATGCCGTTGATATTGATCTTAACCGGGATTTTCATAATGAAGCCAGTAAGGAGATCAGGTTTCTGAAAAATGCAGCAGAATCCAAGAAGTATGATTATGCGTTAAACCTTCATGAGCAGAGAACCATTTTTACCACTGATGGTATTCATCCGGCTACTCTTTCTTTTTTGGCTCCTTCTGAAAATATAGAACGTACCGTAACTGAAAACAGAAAAAAATGTATGGCAGTTATCGGAAGTGTTTATAGCCATTTAAAAGAAATGATCCCTAATCAGATTGGGAGATATTCTGATGAATTTTATCCGACTTCTACAGGTGATAATTTTATAAAAGCAGGAATGCCTACTATATTATTTGAAGGGGGACATTTTGTAGATGACTATACAAGAAAAGGAACCCGAAAATATTATACGATTGCATTATATTATGCATTGAAAGCAATCAGTGAATTGAACTCAGATACTACAGGATGGGAAACTTATCTTGACATCCCGGAGAATAAGGAAACCCACTATGATATTATCTATAGAAATGTAAGATTGAATACAGAACACGAATGTATTTTAGATATTGCCGTGCAGTATAGAGAAATGAAAGAAGAGGAAAAAGATGACATTTCTTTTGTTCCTTTTGTAATGGAAGCGGGAGATGTAAAAAAGAGGAAAGGTTGGTTGGAAATAGATTGTACAGGAAAGAAGTTTATTTCTGCTAATAAATATCCAAAGTTGGATTCAGTAGTAGATTTTACGATAGAAGATTAACAATTTCGGCAGCCCAACGGGCTGCCGAAATTGTTTTATATATATTTCTATATTAGAAAATGCAGATCCTAATATAGGAATAAAACCAGGGCTTAAATTCTTGTAAATGGTAAAAGACAGATTATCTTTTTCTTAATTTCTAAAATTTATGTAATCTGCAAAATCTGTGTAAGATTCTACTATTTTCTTCAATTGGAGGAAGCGTTTAGTTTACTACTTTAATTCCGCTTGCCAGAAACCTGATTTCTTCCTTAGGCTGTGTAATGGCATCAATTTCAGATTGGGGTTTCTTTGCATCTTCAGCATAATGTTTTTGCTCATCTACAGAAATTACTTTTCTTTCAGCATTCCCTTCCAGAACTACATTTTTACCCTTTAAAGCGGTTGGAACGAAGAAGGCATAATCTTTCATTTTTACAAAAAACTGTGAATTGTCTTCAGTTTGAATAGTCAGCCAGCAACCTTTTTTCTCACATACATCGGTTACTTTTCCTTTAATAGCTACGTTTTCCAGCTTTTTATTTTCCTTTTTAAGCTTTTTACCCAGTTTGTCTACTGTAATGGCTTTAGATTCTGTATTGGCAGCAACTCCGGCTCCGTATATATCACCTAACAGAGCATTTCCTGCTGGTGGTGAAAATTTCTTTTGTGATGTTTCCTGAGCAAAAGCCAGCGTAGAAGCACTTACAGCTACTGCGAATAATATAGCTTTAAATTTCATGTTTAATATTTTTTTCAAAAATACTAATTAATATTGAATCATAAATCGATAAAAATTAATAATAAACAGGTACTTATGTAAAATTTTAATAAAATTCAAAATGAAAGGCAGATTTGTTTATATTTGACGCCTATACTTGACTATGCATAAAAAACTGAAACTGTGGGATGCCATTATGCTTGTAATGGGGTCTATGATCGGAAGTGGGATCTTTATTGTAAGCGCTGATATGATGCGTAATCTAGGCTCCGGCTACTGGCTGATAGTAGTCTGGGTTATAACAGGAATAATGACTGTGGCCGCAGCAATAAGCTATGGCGAACTATCTGCTCTGTTTCCAAAGGCTGGTGGCCAATATACATATCTGAAAGAAATCTTCGGGAGAAGGATGGGGTTTTTGTACGGTTGGGGATTGTTTACTGTGATACAAACCGGAACAATTGCAGCTGTGGCAATGGCTTTTGGTAAATTTACGGCATACCTTGTACCCTCACTTAATGATGCTGCACCTATTATCCAAAGTGGGGAATTTAAGATTACATGGATACAAATTTTAGCAATTGCAGTTATTCTTTTGCTTACCTATATCAATACAAGAGGAGTAGAAAGTGGCAAATTTTTACAGAATATATTTACAGGATCTAAAATCATAGCTTTAATAGGGCTGATTGCCGTAGGATTTATTTTGGTAGATTTCTCCCATTTATCTGAAAATTTTAGTCTTGGAATGGATTCTTTTAATAATCTGAAAAAAGATCTGAGTGGAAATTTTCTTAAAGAAGGCTGGGAGCCTATTGGCGGAATGACCTTAATGGGCGGAATTGCTGCAGCGATGGTAGGCTCCGTTTTCAGTTCTGTAGCTTGGGAAAGTGTGACTTTTGTTTCCGGAGAGATTGAAAATCCAAAAAGAAATGTAGTAAAATCAATGATTTATGGAACTTCTGCCGTAATGATTTTATACATAGCCGTTAATTTTGTGTATTTAAACGCGTTAGATAGAGATAGTATTGCTTTTGCCACTAATGATAGGGTTGCAGTAGCTGCATCACAGAATATTTTTGGAAGTGCAGGAACAATTATCATTGCTTTGTTGGTGATGATTTCGACTTTTGGATGTGACAACGGATTAATATTAGCTGGAGCAAGAGTGTTTCAAACGATGGCAAAAGACAAAATGTTTTTTACATCTGCAGAAAAGAATAATAAAAATGAAGTGCCGGAGAATGCATTGTGGATGCAGGGAGTCTGGGCATCTTTATTATGTCTGAGCGGACAGTATGGAAACCTGTTGGATATGATTTCATTCGTAATTGTTCTGTTCTATATGATTACGGTTTCGGAGTTATTTATTTAAGAATTAAAGAACCTGGCCTGGAAAGACCTTATAAAACCTGGTTGTATCCCGTGACACCAATTATATACCTTATTATAGGAACTGTTTTCTGTATCTTATTATTAATATACAAACAACAATACACATGGCCGGGATTTTTACTGGTACTATTGGGACTTCCGGTGTACTATTTTATTAACCGGAAAAAAGCAGATCAATAGATTTATATTATAGATAATAGTTTCAGGGCTTTCAATTCAGTTTGAAGGCCCTAACTTTTGAATAATATTTTAATTTATTATGACAATTATTTAGTGAAAATGTGTATTTTGGTATTTCGTTTTTAAGTAAACGGAACCATGAAGTAAAAAACAAGAAGTAATGGATACACCAAATTACAGAATGCCCTTTGTACCGTCTACATTAATGACAGAAGGGGGAAGTATCGATACCTGCGATATGGGAGAAAGTATTGCTCACAATATTATGCTGCTGATCACGACCAAAAAAGGGGAGAACAGATACGATGAAAACTATGGAAACGATGTTTGGAACCTGGAATTCGATAATGGAGTAACCAGTGCTATCTGGGAAAATGTTTTCGTTAAAAGTCTCAGAAGGCAGATTCAGGAATATGAACCAAGAATTGTACAGCCTCAAATTGATGCCCATATCCAATTTGTAGAACACAGTTACGATACCAAAGAACACACAGAAATCAAAAAGAAAGTAAGAATTGCCATCAATGCCAAGATGGAGGAAACAGGAGATCGTTTCAGTTTTTCGACTGAACTATTCCTGAGCCCTATGTCTATTGATTAATATTTTTAACAGAAAAAAAATTATGAACCTAGATCAAAATATTTATTCCAAAGAATCTGTAAAAGCAAGAATGCTTCAGAATGCCACTAAAGTATGGGGATTGAAAAGTCCGCAATCGTTAGATCCATTTGTAAAACTATTAATTGACGCATTCAGTACAGAAGTTTTTAAAGCGAATAATGAAATACAAACAGTAAATGCCCGAATTCTCGAAAAATTGGCAAAACTGTTAACACCTTCTATTTATACTCATCCTATTCCGGCTCATGCGGTGGCTTTCACACAACCTTATGATTCTACAGAAGTTTTGTTGGAACATACAGAGTTTTTCTTCCGCAAACAAATGACTTCTACGGTAAAATCGGAATCGGATAAACAGCTTAATATTCCTTTTACTCCGGTAGGGAATGTTAGAATTAATAAAGTTCACACTTCAGTAATGTTCGTAGGAAATACCTGCTACAGCATTGATGACCGATTCAATAAAATTCCGATTGCAAGATTTAACGGGAGACCTGAAGATTATAGAAAGGTTACAGTAGGGGTGGATGTGAGTAAATATGTAAGTGAATATTTTCCTAAATACATGAGCATATTCTGCTCTAATCCTGCTTTTGAACATTTGGATTTTGTATACAAACTATTGCCTTATATTACAGTTTCAAGTAATGGAAATCCATTGTTTGTAAGAGAGGGATTAAGTTATCTTTCGGAGACTGCTCCGGATGGATATGAGCAAATGTTCAAAGAACAATCTATCCGAAATAAGGTGATTGAAGATATTAAAAGTATCTATCGACATAAATTTATTGAAATTACAGGACTTTCTAACAGTCTGTTCTCAGAACCCGGACAACTTCCGCAGAATCTTGATTTCCTTGCGGGGAAAGAAGAGATTGTAAAATATCTGGATAATAAACGTTATTTATGGCTTACGTTTGAATTTCCGCCACAATTCTCAGCAGAGATTCTTGACAACTTCTCATTTGTATTGAACGCCTTCCCAATCTATAACAGAGGCTGGAAGAAAACAGAATACAGCCTTGATATTATGGGAAATAATATTCCTTTAGTAACAGACGAGGGCGAACATTTCTTATATGTAGATGATGTACAGGATGGAGACGGAAGAAAATATACTGAAATACCATTTACGCCAGCTGATGATCTTAAAAAAGGATTATATACGGTGAGAAAAGGAGGAATGGAACGCTTCACCAGCAGGAATGCGGTGGATATGATCGCCAATGTTCTGGAGCTGACAAGAGATGAGATTGCAGCATTTTCTCTTTTAAACAGAGATAATGTAAAAGGGGTGCTTAGCGAAATGTCTGACAAGATGAAATCTATGGTACAGAAAGTAAACAATGCCAAAAGAAACATCAGACAGGAACTGAACTATGTTATTATGGAACCTGTAGAAAAAACAGACCATACCTATGCTTCTTTCTGGATCACCCATTGTACATTAGCCAATCATATGCGTCCGGGAACCGAACTTTCTAACCAGCTGAAATCGCAAACTGTTGTGCTGCTTACAGAAACGTTGGGTGGTGCTGAAGAACAAAAAGGAACTGACAGCATTCAGGCTTATAAATATGCATTAACGACAAGAGATAAAATTATTTCCCTTGAAGATGTTAAAAATTATTGCCGAATGATCCTCAAAGATGAATTAAGAGAAGTAAGGGTAAAAAGGGGAACGATGATCAGTAATAAACCTAAAGAAGGTTTTGTAAGAACTGTTGAGGTTGAAATTGTTCCACAGAATTATGCTTTCTATGGAAGAGCATATTGGGAAAATATGGCAAACATCACCAGAAACCAAATCATTGCTAAAGCAATAGACGGTATTGAATATCTGGTGAAAGTAACGAATGAAGACGTCGAATTCCAGGACATGTAAAATTTGGACATTAAAATAAAAAATTATGAAGAAGTTTATTATACTTGCAATGGCCCTATCTCTAACCGCTACAGTGGTAAGCTGTAAAAAAGGAGCAGAAAAATTGGGTAATGCCGTTTTAAATATGGGAAGTGAGACAGATGCCAATGCTATTATTGATTTTAATAACAATTTTATAGACTCTTATAAAAGTACATCCAGACATATTGAGAAAGTCTTAAAATATGCGGATGACGCAGTGGCTACATCAAAAGGTAAAAAAGGATTAATAATACCTATTACATTGACTTCCATGGATTATTCCTTTTCAAAGATTAAGGGAATTCCATCAGGGTTTGATAAAGAAAAGGACGCTATTGAAAAAGAATTCAATATTTATAAGACCAAAAAGGAAAATATAGATAAAAAGGTTGCAGAACTGAAGTCCTATATGACTTCGGAAGATTATAAAGATGATAAAGGTGCCAAAGCTGAAGCCATCAGAAAAGAAATTGAAGCTGAAGCCAGTGCTTTCTATGGAGCCGGTGAAAATATCATGACCAAGATTAAACCTGCTACAGATGCTGCAGAAGAAGTTATTTTAAAAGATCATCCAATGAAGGAGTATATCATCTCTTCCAAAAATGTAATGAATTCAATGGATTCTGTGATTGATCTTCTAGGGAAACAATATTCAGGGCAATTCAACGAAGCAGAAGCGCAGAAAAAGTATGATGAATTTGCTAAAGCAGTAGAATCCAATGCAAAACTAAACTTTGATGTGAAAGATCAGCAGTATTCTTACAAAAAGTCGCAATTTGAAAGTTTCAACAAAAATGCTTCTAACTTTTTGGATCTGTATAGAAAACTGATCCGAGATGCTAAAGAGAAAGGAAAAATTCAGGATAACGATATTAATCAGATCGATTCTTCTTATGAAAGTGTGCTGGGAGCATACAATTCTTTTGTTAAATAAACTTTTTGATTCGTTGTAAAAAACGACCCTCATTTTCACTTATAAAGTGCCGTAGAAATATGGCACTTTTTTTATGTTTATTATGCAAGGAATAATGGATGTGAATTTATTTTTACCCTTGTAATATCCTGTAGTACAAATGCCTACGTGTGATTTAAATCACTATTATGGGAATTATGAAATAATAAAATTGAATAATATAATATTTTGAAAAAAAATCATTATAATTTTACTATATCAAAATGGAATAGTATAATAAATGAATAATATTATATAATAGATAATTAAAAAAGGAAAACATTGTGAACTATAAAATATTGTATCGGTTTTTTTGTTTACAAATCTTTAAATCAATATCAGTAAATCTACTTCCTGTTTATCAGATCTTTTGATCTTCATTCCTGAAATTAACCATAATGAGCATTCATTTCAGGGTAGGATATGTTAAAATTAAAATTATTAAAATACTTGTGCACAGTATAGAGCAGCTGATGATGCTTTTTGTCTCTTCCACACAAACTTGCTTTAGGCAGTTGCTTCGCGCTCTTGACATTTAATTTCTTAAATGGATACAATGCCTGTTATTCTATAAACAGGATAAATAAGTACTATCAACCACAAATCTATTACATTATGAAAACTAAAAAAACATTAAAGTTCTCAAAAGAGACGATTGTTATTTTGGATAATAAATCTAAACAAACAATCATTGGTGGACAATTACAAAAAGCAGGAAACGAAACAGTGAAATGGTATAGCTGTATTCGCTTATGCTTGGGATAAAGCGTATATAATAGGAAGAATCAATTATAATTGATAACAAATCGATCATCATTTGACTTGCCTATTATTTAAGTAAACTAATTTTTCTAACTAATCATAAACCATATTACATTATGAAAACTAAAAAAGTTTTAAAATTCTCAAAAGAGACTGTTGTTATACTGAATAATAAATCTAAGCAAGCGCTTATGGGTGGGCAACAGCAAAATGCTCTCTTTACTAAAATACATCCTATAAGCGGATGTGTACAATGTGTTATTGATATCCAATAATTTATCTAATTACAGAAATTATTAACAAATATTTCATCTTAAAATCCTTACGCTATGAAAGCTAAAAAGCAATTAAAATTCTCAAAGGAAACAATCCTTTTTTTGGATAACACAGCAAAGAAATCTATTAACGGCGGAAATGACCGTCTCAATGCTAGAAGTACTCCATATTGTATTACAGGAGAAGCGTCTTGCTGGGTTCAATGCATTAATAAAGAAGGATAAATTTCACGATCAAAACTTCTAAACAAACTTAATCTTAAAATATAAAACATTATGAAAACTAAAAAAACATTAAAATTCTCAAAAGAAACGGTTATTCTTTTAGATAGTACTTCTAAAAAAACTGTAAAAGGCGGTAACCAAAATAACTATGCAAATAGTGTTATAAAATGTCTATTTACTGATGGTTGCTATACAAAAGCGTGCTAAAAAATTAATCTTAAAATTATTACGCTATGAAAGCTAAAAAGCAATTAAAATTCTCAAAAGAAACCATCATTCTTTTGGATAATACAGCAAAGAAATCTCTTAATGGTGGAAATCACCAATTGAACCCTGCTGCAAGTAACCCTCCAGTTTGTGTTACTGGACGCATATCTGAATGTTGGTGTTAGCTATACAATAAGGGAACCTTTCCCTTTTTCCTTAACTAAAGACCTGTACCTGCAAAGAGCAGAGGACAGAACTTAATCTTAAAATTATTACGTTATGAAAACTAAAAAAACATTAAAATTCTCAAAAGAGACGGTTATCGTTTTAGACCATAAATCTAAGCAGACCATTATGGGAGGAAATCAGGAGCAAAAAAGAACTATAGTTACCTGTAATGGGCCACGTTGTGTTTAACTATTTATATAAATAATCAAAATATTTCAACTTAAAATTAAACGTTATGAAAACTAAAAAAACATTAAAATTTTCAAAAGAAACGGTTATTCTTTTAGATAATACTTCTAAGAAAGCTGTAAAAGGCGGAAACCTAAATAATTCAGTAGCTATACAATGTGAATATACTAGGCCATGCAATACAAGAAAATGCTAAACAATACTTGTTATTAATCTTAAAATACTTACGTTATGAAAACTAAAAAAACATTAAAATTCTCAAAAGAAACGGTTACTATTCTAGAAGATAAGTCTGGAAAAAGTATAAAAGGTGGACAACTACAACATGTTTTATGGACAAGGTTAAGTGAGTGTGTAGGATGTATTTCAGCTGTAGGCTGTACTAATTATAAATAATTAAAATATCTAATCTTAAAATTATTACGCTATGAAAACTAAAAAATCTTTAAAATTCTCAAAAGAGACTGTTATTGTGTTAAACCATAAATCTAAACAAACTATTATGGGTGGACAACAGGCTGAAATCAATAATCTTGTTGCGACAAGTAAGCATATACAGTGTCTAGTGTAATGGTCAACTTGATGATAAGATATTTTCATCTGAAAAGTATGATCTAAAAGTAAACAATACAAATGTCAATTATAAACCATTGAGAGGCTGTTTTTAGCAGCCTCTTTTACTGATTAATTTTAAAAAAAATGGAACAAATCATAAACATTACCGATGAAAAACAAAACGAAATTGAAAGTTTGCTATTGCAGATTGCCAAAAGAATTGTTGAAAAAAATAAAAGTATAGACCTTGGTTTATTTTCAGGTTCAATGGGAGAGATTCTGTTTTTACATGAATACTCAAAAATAAATCATCATTATCAAAAATATATTCCAGACCATATTGACCATTTGTTTGAATCTATAGAAAAGGGAAATGTTTTCCATAGTTACTGTTCAGGTTTGGCAGGGGTTTGCCTGGGGATAGATTATATAGAATCCGAAACCAATCCAGAGTATGAACGTTTTGATTTTGTAGATGATCAGATTCACAACTGGTTGATCAGCCAGCTTGATTCTTGCATCAAAGGAAAAGATTATGATTTTTTGCATGGCGCTGTAGGAATAGGGTTTTATTTTCTTGAAAGATATAAATCCGGAGATCACGCTTTAAAAAAAGCATTACATCAGCTGTTAGAGTTCCTGAACGATTCTGCCATACGGGAGAATGACAAAATTAAATGGAAGAATGAAAGCCAGGAAGTAAATATCTCAATGTCTCATGGGATGGTAAGTATCATTCTGTTTGTATTGGAAGTATACAAAGCTGATTTTCAAACAGAATATAATCTTTCGCAATTGATACAAGGGGCGGTTCGTTTTATTTTAGCACAGGAAATTGATCCTACTGTTTATCATTCTTATTATCCTTATACTTCCATTGAAAATGAAAAAGAAAATTTAAAAGGAAGCAGGTTGTCCTGGTGCTACGGAGATTTAGGGATTGCGGTCATGCTGAGAAAAGTCTCAGAAGTTTTTAACAATAATTTATGGATGGAAAAATCTACAGAAATATTAGAGTTTTCTACCCTAAGAACAGATTCAAGTATCAGGGTTGTGGATGCTGGGATATGTCATGGGAGTTCCGGTGTAGCACTCATGTTCTATAATGAATTTTTACAAACAGGAAATGAAAAATACGCTGAAGCAGCTAAATATTGGATGGATATAACATTTGATTTTTATAAAGAAGATCCCGAAAATTTCTCAAGAGTAGCTTATGATCCTCTTAATAAGGGATATACTGCTAAGGAATGCTTTTTAGAGGGAACTTCCGGAGTTGGGTTAGTCTTGCTGTCAATGAGAGATGGTAAAACAGATTGGTTAAAATTTTTATTACTATAAATTACTATATATGAAAAAAGAATATTCAGTATCAGATCGGTTTATCCTTCGATATCCGTTTGTTTCTTTTAGATATGATAATGGTTGGGAGCTGGATGATATTTATGATTGTAAAGAATTTGCTCCCTCTTTATGGGTGGCTTCTCCGGTATTGTCAGAAGAATTGCAAAAATGTAAAGAAGGGAAAATAAAGGACGAAAAATCAATAGAAAAAATTAATATCTCATTATATAAATACTGGAGCAGAATAAGATCCAGATCCACCCCCTTTGGATTATTCTCCGGAGTATCTTTAGGAAAAATAGATCACCATGACAATATTGTTTTTAGTGAAGAAGCGCATTCCAAAATCAGGATGGATATGAAATATCTATATGATGTTTTTATCTATCTCAAAGATCTTCCGGAAGTAAGGAAAAGTACCTTATTTTATGTCAATGATAGTATTCATCCTTTTGATAAAAAGTTTCGTTTCATAGAAAAGAAATATATAAAAGAGGCAATCAAATATGTAATCTCAGTTACCGATAGAAGCCTCGCCTTGAAAAAAATCTTATCATCAGCCCAAAATGGAATCAGTTATCAGGATATTGTAAATATTCTTGTGACAGAAGGTTACGATGAAGATGAAAGCCTGTATGAATATATTGATAATATCATTGATTCTCAAATTTTAATAAGCGAATTGGAACCTACTTTAATCGGTGGGGATTATTTAGAAAAAATTCTGAAAACATTTGAAAAAAGAAATATAGATCATGAAATCTATGCTCAGCTGAAGCAGTTAAAATCTCAATTGGATCAATTGAATCAACGAAATTCTTTGATAGAAGTAGAAGATGTTATAAACATAGAGAAGTTGGTTGAGAATATTAATATCCCTTTTGACAGGAAATTTCTGGTTCAGATTGATTCCTCCAGAAAGCTTCAGTCTTCCTCCTTGAGTAAAGATCATACCCATGAATTACTGGGTGCCGTCTCTTTTCTTTTAAAACTAGGAATGGAGATGCGTGAAAATACGTACCTCAATGCTTTTAAAAATGATTATTCAGAAAAATATGAAACAGAAGAAATCCCCCTTCTCCAGGCACTTGATCCTGAAGTAGGAATTGGATATCCCGTGACTAAAGCGCAGGAAAAGATTATAATAATTCTTTAATAGGAAATTTCTTACTTGTAAACCCGTTGGCTCCAAAAGAACAAAAAAAAGGAGATCGGATACAAGATGTTATCATTGAAAAAATAATGAAAGCAAAAGAAGAACAAGAGGAAGAAATTGTGATTTCAAAAGAAGATTTTACATTTTTAGATTCTGAAAAACCTGTTGAAATGCCACCTATGATGAATACAATGTTTGAGGTTATTAATGATCCCAATAATAATCAAATGCTTCATTTACAGCTTCTAGGGAGTGGATCCGGAGCGAAATTAATGAGCCGGTTTTCACGTCTTGATCAGGATATTGAAGAATATGTGCAGCAATTGATCAAAACAGAGCAAGAGCAAAGTAGTACAGAATTGGTAGAATTATCTCATCTGTCCGAGGCTCCAAGAGTAGGGAATATTTCTATAAGACCAAGATTGACTCAGTACGAAATTACATGTCTTTCTCATTCAGATTTGGATCAAAAATTTGTTATTCCTTTGTCGGATATTATGGTATCAGTGCAGCATGATAAGATTGTTCTCAAATCAAAAAAACTGAAAAAAGAAATTCTGCCTATCCTTACTACGGCCCACAACTATGGATCTTCCTCTTTTGCGGTGTATAAATTTTTATGTGATCTGCAGCAACAGGATTTTCTTTTCAAAGGAATTGTACTCGACTCAAGCTTTGATGTTAATCTTAATTATATTCCACGAATCAGATATAAAAATACAATTTTACGACTGGCAAGCTGGAAGATTGTAAAAGCTGAACTTACCAATATTCTTGAAGAAGGTACCGGCCTGACTACAAAGCGAACGATCATTGCCCAATGGATGAAAGAGAGAAATATACCCCGTTATATTCTTATTGCAGAAAACGATAATGAGATGTTTGTTGATTTTCATAATAATCATAGCATCAATGTTTTTTTGTCAATATTGAAACGCCAAGAAAAGTTGAATATCACAGAATTCTTATTCAATGATGAAACAGCAATTGTAAGAGATAGCTCAGGAAACCCTTATAGAAATCAAATTATTCTTCCCTTATTTAAAAATCATGAAGACTAGAAAATACGCACCAGGTTCAGAATGGCTGTATTTTAAAATCTATACAGGCTATAAAACGGCAGATGAGTTATTATTGAATAAGATATATCCTTTAATTCTTGATCTGAAACGAAAACAATATATCAACCAATTCTTTTTTATAAGGTATTCAGACCCGCATTTTCATATAAGGGTTAGAGTGCACATTACAAAAGCAGAATATCTGGGTATCATCATGGGACTTTTCAATCAAAAATTATCCCGACTGCTGAAAAACAATGTGATATGGAAAATTCAGATAGATACTTATAGTCGCGAAATAGAACGATACAATCTTCATTTGATTGATCATGCAGAATCTTTTTTTCATATCGACAGTGATTATATTATCAAAATCCTGAAAACTATTAACAATCAATTGGCTCATAATGAAGATGTAAAATGGATAATCGGATTGAGACTCATTGATGATACCCTTAATTTATTCTGTAAAGAAACCCATGAAAAATTGAAAATCATGACCATGATGAGCGATAGTTTTAAAAAAGAATTTGGATTTGATATGTATAATTCCAAGCAATTTAATGAGAAATACAGGGAAAATAAAACAAAAATAGATGCTGTTTTATCCGGTGTAGATCTTATTGATAGCCAGAGTTATGATAGTCTATATCTTATTTGTAAGAAAAGGAATAAAGAATTGGTACCCATTGTATCATTAATACAAAAAATTCAATCAGAAAAACGACTGAATTTCCATATTGTAACAGATCTTATCCACATGACACTTAATCGATTAATTCCTGCTGAGAACAGATTACATGAGCTTATCTTGTATGATTTTGTTAAAAGATATTATATCGGAATTACGGCAAGAAAAAAGAATGATAAAAGCACAGCCAGAGCCACAGTAGAAGAACTGAGTAGACAGGAGATTGCTTCATGATACCCCTGTGAAAATCAAAATGGCTTGTCGCTAAATAAATTCAATAGAAACGGGCTTTAGCCCGTTTTTCAATAATAAACCATCCATTGGCTTTAGCCAAAACCTATAAACAGTATTATTGTAAATATGATGATGGTATTCAACAAAACAAAGTCTTGTTATGAAAATTTTAACCCTTTCAAAATGAAAAAAAATCCATAAAAATTCCGTAATTTTGCACGTCGTGATTTTCAGGCAAAGTCACTCCAAATTATGAGCAAATCAACAGAATATATAGAAGTTTACGGAGCACGTGAACACAATCTAAAGAATATTAATGTTAAAATTCCACGCAACGAACTGGTAGTAATTACCGGACTTTCCGGGAGTGGTAAATCTTCATTGGCCTTTGATACTATTTTTGCAGAAGGTCAACGTCGTTATATAGAAACATTCTCTGCTTATGCCCGTCAGTTTTTAGGAGGATTGGAGCGTCCGGATGTAGATAAAATTGAAGGACTTTCACCCGTAATTGCCATTGAGCAGAAAACAACCAATAAAAACCCACGTTCTACCGTAGGAACGGTTACAGAGCTGTATGACTTCCTGCGTCTTTTGTATGCAAGAGTTTCAGATGCTTATTCATTGTCTACCGGACAAAAATTGGTAAGTTATACTGAAGATCAAATCCTTGATACGATTAAAGAAAACTACAAAGGCGAAAAAATCATGCTGTTGGCACCTGTTGTCCGTTCCAGAAAAGGACATTATCACGAGCTTTTCGTCCAGATGGCTAAAAAAGGATATGGCCAGGCAAGAATTGACGGTGAATTACAGGATATTGAATATGATTTAAAACTTGACCGTTATAAAACCCACGACATTGATATTGTGATCGATCGTTGGATTATTGGAGAAAGTGCCTCCGAAGGAAGGATGGAAAAATCTCTGCGTACTGCAATGGAAATGGGCGAGGGAATCATCGGAATTCAGAAATTGGGAAGTACAGATATTGAATATTTCTCCAAAAACCTGATGGATGCCGAAACAGGTCATTCCCTGGCATTACCGGAACCGAATACATTCTCTTTCAACTCTCCAAAAGGAAGCTGCCCGGCCTGTAAAGGATTGGGAACGATCAAAAAGATCAATACAGATTACTTTATCGATAATCCGAAACTATCCATCAATCAGGGAGGTTTATTACCGTTAGAAGATATCAAATCTAATAAATGGATTCTGGCTCAGATTAAAAATATCCTTGAGATCTTCGGATTGGGAATGACAACACCATTACAGGATATTCCGGAAGAAGCATTGGACTATATTTATAATGGATGTCATAAAGAATTCAATAAAGACCTGAAATATGCAGGAATCACCAAGAAGATCAAAATCAGTTTTGATGGATTGATTGCTTTCATGGAAGAAATTATTGATGAAAGAGAATCTTATGAAGCTATTTGCTGGAAAGACATTTCACTACAGAAGAAACATGTCCGGAATGTGGTGGAACTCGTCTTCAGCCATCAAGTTTGAGCTTTAAAATCGACGGAAAGAATATTGCTGAGGTCAATGGTTTAAGTTTAGCAGATTTAAAAGAATGGCTGGCAGATGTTAAAGATAAATTCTCTGAGAAAAATAAAATTATCGCTCATGAGATTCTAAAGGAAATTGAAACCAGACTTCAGTTTCTATTGGATGTAGGGTTGGATTATCTAAGTTTAAGCAGAAGTTCAAAAACCCTTTCAGGAGGAGAATCACAAAGGATTCGTTTGGCAACACAGATCGGATCTCAGCTTGTGAATGTATTATATATTCTGGATGAACCAAGCATCGGGCTTCACCAGAGAGATAATGAAAGACTGATTCATTCCTTAAAGAACCTTAGAGATATCGGGAACTCTGTTTTAGTAGTAGAACACGATAAAGACATGATTCTGGAAGCTGATGAGGTGCTGGATATTGGGCCAAGAGCCGGAAAATTTGGAGGAGAAATCCTTTGGCAGGGAAAACCAAAAGATCTTCTGAAGGCAGATACCATTACCGCTCAGTATATTAATGGAAAAAGAAAAATTGAAATTCCGGCTGAAAGAAGAGCAGGAAGCGGAAAAAATATTGTTCTGAAGGGAGCAACTGGAAATAACCTGAAAAATGTAACACTGGATGTTCCCCTTGGAAAACTAGTTGTAGTAACAGGAATCTCAGGAAGTGGAAAATCATCTTTGATTAACGGAACATTATACCCAATCCTTAATAAGCATTTCTATAGAGCCGTTCAGGAACCTTTACCTTATAAAAAAATTGAAGGTCTTGATAATATTGATAAAATTGTAGATGTAGATCAGACGCCAATCGGAAGAACGCCCCGTTCAAATCCAGCGACGTATACCGGAATGTTTACAGACATTAGAAACCTTTTTGCAGAATTGCCTGAAAGTAAAATTCGAGGCTACAAACCGGGAAGATTCTCATTTAACGTAAAAGGCGGAAGATGTGAAACCTGTCAGGGGGGAGGATTAAAAGTGATTGAAATGAACTTTCTTCCGGATGTATACGTTCACTGCGAAACCTGTAACGGAAAACGTTTCAACAGAGAAACCCTTGAAGTTCGTTACAAAGGAAAATCTATTTCTGATGTATTGGATATGACGATTGATGAAGCCGTAGAATTTTTCCAGCCGATTCCAAAGATCTTTGCCAAAGTAAAGACATTACAGGATGTAGGGTTGGGATACATTACGCTTGGACAGCAATCGACAACCCTTTCAGGAGGAGAGGCACAACGTATTAAGTTAGCAACTGAACTTTCCAAAAAGCAAACCGGAAATACCCTTTACATCCTTGATGAACCTACAACAGGATTGCACTTTGAAGATGTTAAGATCCTGATGGATGCCATCAATCAATTGGTAGAACTTGGAAACTCATTCATTATTATCGAACACAATATGGATGTCATTAAACTTGCAGACCATATCATCGATGTAGGGCCGGAAGGAGGAAAATATGGTGGCCAGATTGTTGCACAAGGAACCCCTGAGGAAATAGTGAAGTCTAAGAAGAGCTTGACCGGAAAGTTTTTGAAGAGGGAATTGGAATAAAATAGATTAGTTTACCTATACAAAAGAATTTGCGAAAGCAGATTCTTTTTTTATTTTTATCCCAGCCAAATCAAACATTTAATCATGAAAAAATACAT